>NZ_JAPYJX010000006.1:0-225282 GCF_027257105.1 Corynebacterium faecium | reverse complement strand
TGGCGGCGGGGAAACGCCCGGTCCCATTCCGAACCCGGAAGCTAAGCCCGCCCGCGCCGATGGTACTGCCCCCGGGAGGGAGTGGGAGAGTAGGTTACCGCCGACCCAACAACTTCACACACAAGCACCCGCCACACAAACACCCCATGTTTGTGCGGCGGGTGCCTTTTCGTATACCAACGCCTGCTGCCGGCTGCTTGCGGGTGTCCGCATTGCGGACAACCCCACCCCCACCAACAATTGGTGTGCACCCACGGATTGTACGAATCAACACAACACCCCCGCCGACGCAAAACCGACCTGGGGAAACGCAACATCGCCGTCGATTCGTGCACAACCGGTGCCCCGCATGGCCTCCTCGTCGCCCTCTAACGCTTGCGGACTTACGCATTGCGGACAACCACACCCGCACCCATCATTGGTGCACACCCACGAAACATCCCCGCGGAGACCACGTTGCGGACAACACACCGGCACCCATCATTGGCGCCAAACTCCGCATTGCGGACAACGGCGGCGCCGCCAACAATGGGTGGACACCAACGGACCTACCGTCCGGTAGATGGGGTTTCGCAAAAGCTGACAACACCGATTTGCGACCTGGGGAAACGGTCGCGGGATACCGGCCGTCGTCAACTTCTACGAGACCACCCCCAGGCTGCCGGCGCCAATGCGGACTTACGCATTGCGGACAACCACGCACACACCCATCATTGGTCCGCACCCACGAATTGTACAAATCAACGAAACAGCCCCGCCCACCCAAATCCCACCTGGGCAAACGCGGCACCACTGTCGATTCGTGCATAACCGGCACGGCAACGCACTTGCTGGTTCATTGTGCCTGACAATCCGGCCTTGACCATTGGGTGCGTATAGTCCCGAAAGAGTGAACGGATAGGAAGGCGGACCTCAATGGCTGAGAAGGACGAGATCCTTGGGGCAGCACCAGCCCCGGCAACACCAGACCCGGCAACCAGGGCCGCGGCCGCCCGGGCGGTAGGCCTAGTCAAGACGTACGGGAAGGGCGACACCGAGGTCAGGGCGCTTGACGGCGTCAGCGTGGAGTTCGGTCGCAACGAGTTCACGGCGATTATGGGGCCGTCCGGGTCGGGTAAGTCCACGCTCATGCATGTCATGGCGGGGCTGGACTCCGCCACGAGCGGCGAGGCGTATATCGGCGAGACAGACTTGTCCCAGCTCAACGACAAGCAGCTCACGGCGCTGCGGCGCGACCGTCTCGGATTCATCTTCCAGTCCTTCAACTTGGTCCCCACCCTCACGGCCGCGGAGAACATCACGCTGCCCACGAATATCGCGGGCGGCAAGGTGGACCCCCAATGGTTCAACGAGGTCACCGACCGCCTCGGCCTGAGCAAGCGGCTGGATCACCGCCCGGCGGAGCTGTCGGGAGGCCAGCAGCAGCGCGTCGCCTGCGCCCGCGCGCTGGTGAGTCGCCCGGAGCTGATCTTCGGCGATGAGCCGACCGGCAACCTGGACTCCAACGCCTCGAAGGAAGTCCTGGACATTCTCCGCACGGCGGTGGACAAGGACGGGCAGACGGTGGTCATCGTCACGCATGACGCCCGCGCCGCCTCCTACGCCGACCGGGTGGTGTTCCTCCGCGACGGCAATATCGTCGACGAGATGCGTGATCCGGACATGGATGCCATCCTCCGTGTCATGGCTGGCATGGAGGACTAGATGGCCAACACGTTGACGAAGGTGTCGCTGCGCAACGTCGCGGCGCACAAGCTGCGGCTCGCGCTGACGGTGCTTGCGGTGGTGCTGGGCACGGCGTTCCTGTCGGGCGCGCTGATGTTCACGAACATGCTGTCTGCCACGTTCGATTCGGCCGTCGATACGGCGCTGGAGGACGTGGACGCGGTGGTGCGCCCGACCGAGGGCAGCATCGACATGGACACGTTCAACGCCATCGAGGACACCGAGGGTGTCGATCGGGTGAATGTGTTCGTGGATGTTCCTGTGGTCGTCGCTAGGCAAGATGAAGTTGCGATTCAGACGCAGCTCGGCACCTCCCGCCTCATGCCTTTCTACAGCGAGGGTGAGGCTGTGGGGAGGGCACCTGTGCTTATCGACGGCTCCGCTCCCGCCGCCGCCGGCGACATCGCCGTCAATGCGAATGGCGCGCAGAAGTACGACATCAGGATGGGCGAAAAGCTCATCGTGGTGGACAAGGACGGGCGCAACGAGTTCACCGTCACGGGGCTGTACGAGGACCCGCTGGCGCAGGAGACGTCGCTGGTGATGCGTGTGGGGGAGCAGGCATATCTCGACGTGTACCGGGATGGCGCGTCGGTGCCGGCGGTGACGGTGGATGGGGGAGCTGGGGTCGTCGATAGGCTGAAGGCGCAGTTCCCCGAGCTGGAGGTGCGCGCGGGCGCTGACGTGGCCGAGGAGATGTCGCAGCAGATCCGCGAGGGCTTGAGTTTTGTCAGCTACTTCCTGGTCGCGTTCGGCCTGGTTGGGCTGTTGGTGGGGACGTTCCTCATTGCGAACACGTTCTCCATGATCGTGGCGCAGCGCACCCGCGAGTTTTCGCTGCTGCGCTCGTTGGGGGCGTCGCGCGGGCAGATCACCCGCTCGGTGGCGTTCGAGTCCGCGCTGGTGGGACTCATCGGCTCTGCGCTCGGCGTGGCCGGCGGCGTGGGGCTGGTGGCGCTGATCCGGGTGGCGATGGCGCGCTACGGCATGCCGCTGCCGGACGCGGGCACGGGCTTGTCCACCCGCGCGGTGGTGGTGCCGCTGGTGGTGGGCACGCTGGTGACGGTGTTGTCGGCGCTGGCGCCGGCTCGCAAGGCGGGGCAGGTCAAGCCTGTGGAGGCGATGCGCTCCAGCGAGGCCGCCACCCCGCAGCCGCTGCGCTGGCGCACAGCCGCGGGCCTGATCCTGGTGGCCGCGGGCGTCGCGGCGGCGGTGTACGCGATGGGCTGGGACGACGGCGCGACCGGCCGCCGCGCGGGCCTGGTGGGCGTGGCGGCACTGGCCGCGATCACTGGCCTGTTCCTGGCCGGCCCTGCGCTGAGCCTGCCGGTGGTGCCGCCGCTGGGCCGGGTGATCGGGCTGCCGTTCGCGGCGGTGGGCAGGCTCGCGTCCACGAACACGCGCCGCAACCCGCGCCGCACCGCCACCACGGCGTTTGCGCTGATGCTGGGCATTGCGCTGGTGACGGTGATCGGCATGCTGGGCGCGTCGATGAAGCGCTCGGTGGATGACGTCGCCAGCAGCGAGGTGTCCGCGGACTTCGTGCTGTCCGGCCCACAGAACGGGGTGTTCCCGCTGCCGGAGGACCTGCCGGAGCGTCTCGAAGCAGTGGACGGCGTCGGCGAGACGGCCGCCTACACCCAGGCCCCGATCACGGTGGACGGGCAGTTCGGCTACCAGCTCGGCGGCTTCGGTATGACCGACGTGCTGCAGGGCGACCCGGCGGACCTGATCGCCCTGGACATGGTGGAGGGCAGTTCCAGCCTGGACGGCAACACCATCATCGCGCCGGCGCCTTTGGCACAGGAGCACGGCTGGCGCGTCGGCGACACCCTCCCCGTCGCGGGGCCCACCGGCGAGTCGGTGGAGGCGACCCTGGGCGGGACCTTCGAGCCGTCGAATATCTTGCAGTCCTTCGTTGTCTCCGACGAGGCAGCCGCGGCCACGGGCGCGCGGGGGACCGGGCGCGTCCTCATGGTCGGCGTGAACAACGACGGCACGGTGGACGAGGCCCAGTTGCGCGCGAACCTCGAGGAAGAGGTGCGCCACGACATCGTGGTGCAGGTCCGCTCCACGCAGGACATGGCGGGCGAGGTCTCCGCCATGATCGACCAGATGCTGTTTATCCTGTACGCGCTGTTGTCGCTGGCGGTGGTGATCGCGGTGCTGGGCATCGTGAACACGCTGACGCTGTCGGTGATTGAGCGCCGCCAAGAGATCGGCATGCTGCGTGCGGTGGGCACGCAGCGCCGCCAGGTCCGCACGATGATCACGCTGGAGTCGGTGCAGATGACGGTCTACGGCGCCATCCTCGGCGTGCTGTTGGGGCTCGGACTGGGCTGGGCGTTCCTCACCGTCCTTGAGGCCAAAGGCTTGACGACGATCACCGTCCCGTGGCAGCTCATCCTCACCGTCCTCGTAGGGTCGTTCCTGGTTGGCCTGCTGGCCGCGGTGTGGCCGGCGGGAAGGGCCGCGAAGACGCCGCCGCTGGACGCGATCGCGGAGTAGGGGCTTACCCGAAGCCGTACACGCCGACCGCGGAGGCGGCGATGGCGGCGAGGGCGGTGCCCACCCCGTATTTCACGGCGAGGACGAACTCGCCGCTTTCGACCATCTCGCCGAGCTGGTGCGCGAGCATGGACAGGGTGGACAACGCCCCGGCAAAGCCGACGCCGATGCCGATGCGCCACACGCCCGGCGCAGCCGCCGCAAAACCGATGACTGCAGCGGCCGAGACGTTCGCCGCGAACGTGGACGCAAGCGGGCTGCGGATCTGGCGCATGAGCAGCCAGCGGGCAAACCCACCTAGCATGCCGCCGATGAACACGGCCGCAACCCCGATGAGCAGTGGCAGCAGGTCAGCCATGCCGACGCCCCCGGGTGGCGTCGCCGGCCATCCAGGCCAGGGTGGCCGTGGTGAGGCTGAGCACGATGATGAACCCGGCCCACACCGGGGAATCCGACACCGCGGTCAGGGAGACGGCGGAGAGGGTGGAAAACCCGCCGAGGAAGCCCACGCCCCAGAACGGGCCGGGTTGGAATAGGCCCATGGCGAAGCAGGCGACGAGGTTCACCGCGGAGGTCACGGTCAACGCGAGCGCTTCGGGCGTGGTGGGGTTGACCCAGATCAGCACGAGGTAGCGTGCGACAGCTCCAAGTCCCGCGCCCAGCGCCACGGAAAGGCCGGTTGTGAGGTCGTTGAACTGCACATTTCCCACTCTAACGCCCTAGCCGGCGAAGGCCCGCAGGCCCCAGCGCATGCCGAACCAGGCGGCGGCGATGCCCAGAACCGCGGTGCGCAGGGCGTAGCGCAGGGCTGCCCGGTGCCGCCCGGCGGTGATCAGGTCGCCGAGCTCGCGGGCGAAGGTGGACCAGGTGGACAGCGCACCGGCGAAGCCTGCGCCGAGCGCGATCTGCCACGCGATTGGGGCGGTGGCGGCGAAACCGGCGATGGTGCAGGCCACGGTGTTGGCGGCGAAGGTGGCGGCGTGGGCGTTGTCGATCAGCTGGGACAACGCGAAGCGCGCCATGCCGCCGAGCACACCGCCGGCGAACACGACGACGAGGGTAAGTGCCAATCCGAGCCAGCTAACCATGGCGGCGCTCCCGGAGGGTGTGGCCGAGAAGGTAGGAGGCTATAGACGTCGCAAAGCTGAGTGCGACGATGACCAGCGCGATGATCGCCTCCGACTGCATCGCCGCCACCGAAATGGCGGAGAAGGTGGTGAAGCCGCCGAGGAAGCCCGCGCCCCACAACGGACCCGGCTTGTACAGGCCCATGGCGAAGCAGCCGGCGATGTTGACGGCGAAGGTCAGTGCGAGCGCCGCCGTGGACCCGGGTGCGGCATATAGGAGCACAAAATGCCTGACGACGGCCCCAAGGCCCGCCCCGAGCCCGACCGTGAGTGCTGTCCGGAATGTGTCCACGGCTGCGAGTCTATCGCCAGTCCATCTGCTGGCGTTCCACGAACTCTGCGATCTCCTCCGGGGTCTTCTTCAGGTACGGGTCCCAGGCGAGGTACTCGCGGGTCTCGCGCACCACGATGCCGGACAAAAGCAGCAGGCCGATCAGGTTCGGGATGGCCATCAGCCCGTTGGACAGGTCGGAGAACGTCCACGCCAGCTCCAGCGACGCCACCGCGCCGACAAAGGACAGGGCGGTGAAGAACATGCGGTAGGGGATGGACGCCCAGTCGCCGAACAGTGCCACGATGGCGCGCTCACCGTAGTAGGACCAGCCCAGGATGGTGGAAAAGGCGAAGAAGATCAGGGCGACGGAGACGATCAAGCTGCCCCGCTCGCCGGGCAGGGCCGTCTCGAAGGCGGTGGCAGTCATGATGGCGGCCTGGTCGCGGCCCATGTCCCAGGTGCCGGCGGTGACGATGACCAGGCCGGTGATGGTGACCACGAGGATGGTGTCGATGAACGTCTGGGTCATGGACACCAGCGCCTGGCGCGCCGGGTGCTGCGTCTTCGCGGCCGCGGCGGCGATGGCGGCGGAGCCCATGCCGGACTCGTTGGAGAAGATGCCGCGGGCCACACCGAACTGGATGGCCAGTATGATGCCGGAGCCGACGAAGCCGCCGGTGGCGGCGGTGCCGGTGAACGCGTCGGTGAAGATGGTGGCAATGGCTTCCGGCACCCGGTCCGCCATCAGTGCCAGCGCGGTGATGCCGCCGCCGACGTAGATGACGATCATCAGCGGCACGAACGCAGCGGTGATCTTGCCGATGCCCTCGATGCCGCCGAGCACGGCCGCGCCGACCGCGAAGAAGATGATTACGCCGGCGACGTTGGCGCTGATGCCGAAAGCGTCGTTCATGCCCGCGGCGATGGAGTTGCCCTGGGCGAGGTTGCCGATGCCGAAGGATGCGAAGATGGTGAACAGGGTGAACGCCGCGGCCAGCGTCTTGCCGAAGCGGCCGCCGACACCGGTGCGCAGGTACTCGTGCGGCCCGCCCTGCTGCTTGCCCTTCTTGTCGGTGGTGCGGAAGCGCACGCCCAGGTACGCCTCGGAGTACTTCGAGGACATGCCGACGATGCCGGTGAGCCAGATCCAGAACAACGCGCCGGGCCCGCCGATGGAGATCGCGGTGGCCACGCCGACGATGTTGCCGGTGCCCACCGTTGCGGCCAGGGCGGTGGTCAGCGCCTGGTAGTTGGAGATGTCGCCGGCGCCTTCCTCGGGCTTGTCCACGAACGCGTGGCGTGTGGCGCGGCCGAGGGTGCGGAACTGGATGCCGCGCAGGCGGATGGTCAGGAACAGGCCGGTGCCCAGCAGCAGGGGGATGAGCAGGAACGGTCCCCAGACGAAGGTGGAGATAGCACTGAGGATGTCGTTCAAGGTGTCAGCCATGCCGAGTAGTAAAACATACGGCGCGGTGAATAATATATAGGTGGCGGGAAATACATTCACGGGCAATGATGGTGGGAAGGACTCTGTCTGAGACACAAGGAGCATTCCCATGGCACACGAACGCGCCGGCCAGCCCGCCCGCGAGGACGACCTCATCGACATCGCCGAGGTGGTCACCGCCTACTACACCCGCGACATCGACCCGGACAACCCGGACCAGCAGGTCGCCTTCGGCACCTCCGGCCACCGCGGCTCCTCCCTGGATAACGCGTTCAACGAGGCGCACATCTTGGCCACCACGCAGGCGATCGTGGACTACCGCCGCGGCGAGGGCATCGACGGGCCGGTCTACATCGGCCGCGACACCCACGCCCTGTCCGAGCCGGCGATGGTCTCCGCGCTCGAGGTGCTCATCGCCAACGAGGTGCAAGTGCTTGTCGACGCCTCCGGCCGCTGCACGCCCACCCCAGCCGTCTCCCACGCCATCCTGACCCACGAAGGCGGCAAGGCTGACGGCATCGTGGTCACCCCGTCGCACAACCCGCCGCGCGACGGCGGCTTCAAGTACAACCCGCCCACCGGTGGGCCTGCCCCGGCGGAGGCCACGGACTGGATTGCCAAGCGCGCCAACGAGTACATCGCCGCAGGCCTCGACGGCGTGAAGCGCACCCCCGTCAGCGGCGTGCTGGACGAGCGCGCCGGGAAGTTCGACTACCTCGACCACTACGTCGCTGACCTGGGAAACGTGGTGGACATGGACGCGATCAAGGCATCCGGCCTGCGCATCGGCGCCGACCCGATGGGCGGGGCGAGCGTGGACTACTGGGGTGCCATCGGCGAGCGTTACGGGCTGAACCTCGAGGTGGTCAACCCGCACGTGGACGCCACCTGGCGGTTCATGACCCTGGACACCGACGGCCAGATCCGCATGGATTGCTCCAGCCCCAACTCCATGGCATCGCTGGTGCACAACCGCGACAAGTTCGACCTGGCCACTGGCAACGACGCGGACGCGGACCGCCACGGTATCGTCACCCCCGACGCGGGCCTGATGAACCCGAACCACTACCTGGCCGTGGCCATCGAGTACCTGTTCAGCCACCGCGACGGCTGGGCTGACAGCACCGCGGTGGGCAAGACGCTGGTGTCGTCCTCCATGATCGACCGCGTCGTCGCATCGCTCGGCCGCGAGCTGGTGGAGGTGCCCGTCGGCTTCAAGTGGTTCGTGCCAGGGCTCATCGACGGCACGATCGGCTTCGGCGGCGAAGAATCCGCAGGTGCCTCGTTCTTGCGCAAAGACGGCACCGTCTGGTCCACCGACAAGGACGGGCTGATTATGGACCTGCTCGCCGCCGAGATCACCGCCGTGACCGGCAAGACCCCCTCCGCGCGCTACGCGGAGCTCGAGGCCGAGTACGGATCCCCGGCCTACGCACGTATCGACGCCCCGGCCGGCCGCGAGGAGAAAGCCAAGCTCAAGGCGCTTTCGGCTGACCAGGTGTCGGCGGATACGTTGGCGGGCGAAGCAATCGTCGCAAAGCTGACTGATGCTCCCGGCAACGGCGCCGCCATCGGCGGGCTGAAGGTGACCACCGAAAACGCGTGGTTCGCAGCGCGCCCATCCGGGACTGAGGACAAGTACAAGATCTACGCCGAATCCTTCAAAGGCGACGCGCACCTGCAGCAGGTGCAGGAGGAAGCCCAGGCGCTCGTTTCTCGAGTTTTGGGCAGCTAATGGAGTAACGTACGACCTGTGAGCACAACGACAACCCCCGTGCCCGAGCGCAACACGAAAGCACTGGTGCTGGACGTACTTTCCGCACTCGCGCGGTTTTACATGGCGTACGTGTGGCTGGACGCCGGCATCGCGAAACTCGGCGTCCCCCTCGACGTGACAAAGACCATCGAGGCATACGAGATCTTCACCCCCGACTGGTCCTACCTGCTGGCGCACATCATCGGCCCGCTCGAAGTGGCTGGTGGCCTGCTGCTGCTTCTGGGCATCAAGCTGCGCTGGTCCGGCAAGGTGTCCATCATCGTGCTGACGCTGTTCATCATCGGCATGCTGTCCGCCTGGCAGCGCGGCCTGGTCATCGACTGCGGCTGCTTCGACCCGTCCGCGGCGGGGGAGGGCGAGACCAACCTGCTTGTTACCGTCGCGCGCGACGTGGCCTACATCGCGATCACCGGCTTCATGATGTGGCGTCCGTTTAAGAAGTTCGCTATCTACCCCTAAACTTGTGCGGGTAAATCTGTACCCGCCATGCCGCCAGGCACGCACAACAGGAGATAACTGTGACCACACGCAAAGTGGAAAACCCGAACAAGAAGGGCAACACCGCCTTCATCTGGGCAGTCCTCGCCGTACTCGCTATCGCCCTTGTGGTGATCGGCTTGATCGTCTTCAACGGCCGCGAAAACCGCAGCGCCGCCATCAAGGAGGGGATGATCGACGTCGAAGGCATCAACGTCGCCTGGAACGAGGATGAAGACATCATCCACCTCACCGGCAGCAACGCCGACGCCAAGACCGCCGAGCTGTTCGAGGACTTCTCCTGCACCCACTGTGCGGACCTGCACATCGCCAGCGACGAAGCGATGATTGAGAAGCTCAAGGCCGGCGAGATCAACGTGGACCTGCGCCCGATGACCGCCCTGGACAAGGGCGAGGAGGGCCACTCCACCAAAGCGCTCGCCGCAGAGCTTGCGCTGTTCGCCAACGGCGATCTGGCCCAGGCGTTCACCATCCGCGACTACCTGTTCCAGAACCAGCAGACCGTGTACAACAAGTACGACAACGACGGTTTCGCGGACATGGCTAAGGACTACGAGGCTTCCGACGCGGCAATCCAGGACATCCGCGACGGCAAGTTCATCGAGACCGCCAAGCGTATGGGTGCAGACAACATGAAGTACCAGGAGGACAACACCGGCGAGGCGTGGACCCCGCGCGTCCTGGTCGACGGCAAGGACATCGAGGACATCGAGGGCAAGCGCGACGACTGGCCGCAGACCCTGTCCCAGATGTAGACGCGTTCCGCAAGCGTTTTCACCGCCTCACTCCGGTCCCGGGGTGGGGCGGTTTCACGTTCCCGCTGGGGATTTGGAGGCCCGCGCGCCCGGCTGTATATTTACGTGAGTTATCCAAGGGGCTATGGCGCAGTTGGTAGCGCACCACACTGGCAGTGTGGGGGTCACGGGTTCGAATCCCGTTAGCTCCACTCCACAACTACATATTCCTGTGGCGGCACAGCTGCCATATGGGGCTATGGCGCAGTTGGTAGCGCACCACACTGGCAGTGTGGGGGTCACGGGTTCGAATCCCGTTAGCTCCACCAAAAGGAAACTGCCCGGCTGTTCGGCCGGGCAGTTTTTTGTTTGTGTGCGCTACTGGGCGGCTTGGCGCATGCCCTCGAAGTAGGCGTTGCCGTCCGAGCCGGTGTAGCAGGCGTGCGAATCGACGGGCCACACGTCGCGCGCCTGCTCGCACGTGAACAGGCTGCCGTAGGGGCCCAAGGTGGCCCACTCCATGGCCGGCGGGCCGGAGGGTTGCTGGGGTGCTTGCTGCTGGGGCGCGGGTTCGGGGGCTTGTTGCTGTTGCTGCTGTTGTTGGTTCGCCGCCTCACGCTCGGCCGCGCGCTGCGCTTCCGCCTCGCGCTCGGCCGCTTCTCGTTCCGCGGCCTCGCGTTCCGCTGCCTTGCGTTCCGCTTCGCGCTCGGCTTCCGCGGACTTCGACGCTGCGGCTGCAGAAGATGAGGCAGCCGCAGCGGACGAAGACGCTGCCGCCGCGGATGACGAGGCGGCAGCCTCCTTCTCCTCGGCTTCTTTGTCCAGGCGTTCCAAGGCGGCGTCGAGTTCCTCGCGGTCGATGATGCCGTCGCCGTCCGTGTCGTCCGACGCGTCGAGCTTGTGGCTGAGCTGGCGCATGTCGGATTCGCAGCCGTCGTCGCCGTCGCACACCGCGGAGGCGATGGCGGGGCTGGTGCCGGCGATGGTGTCGGATGAGCTGCCGCAGGCGGCCAAGGTCATGGCTGCGGCGCAGGTGAGGGCGGTTGTGAGTCTCCTGTGCATGGCCAGGAGTGTAGCGCAATCATCATGGTTGCGAGCTACTCTGAGCTGCATGTTTTCCTCACCGATCGGGCCGTTGCGCTTCGCCGCGAGCGGGCGCGGTCTCACCCGCGTGTGCTTCGAGGGGGAGCCGCTGCCTATCGACGAACCTCCGGTGAGCCCCCTGGTCACCCAAGAACTGGCCGAGTACTTCGCTGGCACGCGCCGGGAATTCACCGTCCCGCTGGACTTGTCAGGCGTGACTGAGTTCCGCGCGGCGGTGCTGCGGGAGCTGGCGAAGGTCCCGTTCGGGGAGACCACCACGTATGCGCAGCTCGCTCGCGCGGTGGGCAACCCCAAAGCGGTGCGGGCGGTGGGCAGCGCGTGCGCGACCAACCCGCTGCCGCTGTTCATCCCGTGCCACCGGGTGCTGCGCTCCGACGGCCAACTCGGCGGCTACCGTGGCGGGGTAGAGGCCAAACGTTTCCTACTACGAATGGAGGGCATCGATGTCTGACTCGTTTGTCAAGCACGGCAGCGCGCCGGGAGCGGCGGCCGCGGAGGCCGCGTACCTGCGCTGGCTGCGGGAGGGCTCCGCCGCGGTGGTGGAGGTGCTCGACTTGGACGAGGACGCGAACACGCTGACCATCGAAAAGGTGGATCCGGCCCGCCCGACCGTGGACGCCGCCCGTCAGGCCGGCCGGGAGCTGGCCGCCATCCACGCCATGGGCGCCGCCGCGTTCGGCGCGCCCGCGGACGGGTGGGACGGCCCCAACTTCATCGGCACTCGCCAGCAGGCGTGCGAGCCCACCGAGCGATGGGCCGAGTTCTATGTGGAGCAGCGCGTGCTGCCATTCGCCGAGAAGGCGCTTAAGGCGGGGAATCTCGGGGGCGGCGGCATGGACGTCGTCAAGCAAGCATGCGATGCGCTGCTTGAAGAAGACGAGGACGCCCCGCTGGCGCGCATCCACGGCGACCTGTGGGCGGGCAACCTGCTGTTCGGGTCGGAGGGCCCGCGGTTCATCGACCCGGCGGCGCACGGCGGGCACCCGCTGACCGACATCGCGATGCTCGAGCTGTTCGGCGCGCCGCATTACAGCGCGATTGTGGACGGGTATCTGGACGCCGGCAGCGAGCTGGGCCGCGACTGGCAGCGGCGCATCGCGGTGCACCAGCTGCACCCGCTGGCCGTGCACGCGTGGACGCACGGACCGTCCTACGGCTCCGCGCTCGTGCGCGCGGCGGAGGAGACCCTGCGCGTGGTGGGCTAGCGCCACCAGGTGTCGTTCGGGCCCGGCGGCAGGTGGCGCTTGTGCTGGCCGATGCGCCACAGGTGCTCGAGGCGCTCGGCGGCCTCTTGTGGGATCTGTTTGCCCTCCAGGTAGTCGTCGATGTGGGCGTAGGTGATGCCGAGCGCGTCTTCGTCGGGAAGCGCGGGGCGGTCTTCCTCTAGGTCTGCGGTGGGGACCTTCTCCCACAGGCGGGGATTCGCGTCCAGGTGGTCCAGCAGCGCCGCGCCCTGGCGCTTGTTCAGCCCGGCCAGCGGCACGAGGTCCGCGGCGCCGTCGCCGTGTTTGGTGAAGAACCCGGTGACGTTCTCCGCCGCGTGGTCCGTGCCCACCACCAGCAGGCCGCGCTCGCCGGCGATGGCGTACTGGGCGATCATGCGCATGCGCGCCTTGACGTTGCCCTTGTTGAAGTCGCCGAGACTGCCCGCTTTTAGCGCGTCCGCCACAGCACCCGCCATGGCGGTGGTGGCTGGCTCAATGTCCACCGTGACCGTCTCGTCGGGCTGAATGAACTGCAGGGCCAGCTGCGCGTCGTCCTCGTCGGCCTGCACGCCGTGGGGCAGCCGCACCGCCACGAACGTCGCGTCGTTGCCGTCCGCGCGACGCTGCTCCACCGCCAGCTGCGCCAGGCGCCCGGCGAGCGTGGAGTCCTGCCCGCCGGAGATGCCCAGCACGTATCCCTTCGCGCCGGTGGCGTCCAGGTAGTCCACCAGGAACTGCACACGCCGGGTGATTTCGGTGTCCGGGTCGATGGTCGGTGCCACGCCGAGGGCGGCGATGATGTCTGACTGCATGGCGCTCATGGTAGGAGGTTTTGATTCAGCGCGTCCGATGTGTAACATTTACCCCCGTGTTGCGACCCGGCAGCCCGCCGTAGGTCGCTAATTGCAGGTAATCCGAGCAGAAAGGAGCGCCCGATGAAGGTCCGCAAGTCGCTTCGGTCGCTGAAGAACAAGCCGGGCGCCCAGGTTGTGCGTCGCCACGGCAAGGTTTACGTGATCAACAAGAAGGATCCCCGCTTCAAGGCTCGCCAGGGCTAAGCGCGAATCCTGCCCCGTCACCGTTTGGTGGCGGGGCTTTTTGCTTTGCGACGACACCTCCGGCCGAATCTAATTTCCGCCAAATTACACCCGTGGGAGCAGATAGCTGTCCATGTTTTAACTACATGTAGGTGATTTGCTGGCCCTATCCTGGGAATACCACCCGTGTAACTACTACATGTAGTAGCAGTTGCCGAAGTTTCCCCCAAGGTATAGTGTCTCTTGGTGTTGCCCCGGGGGATCCGGGGAAGCGAGAAAGCCCCGTCGATTCCCTGTCGAATCCCAGTCGAAGACCCGCACAGAAAGAGCCTGAAGAACTATGTCGATCACCGTTTACAGCAAGCCGGCCTGCATGCAGTGCAAGGCAACCGAGAAGGCCCTGACCAAGGCCGGCCTTGAGTTCACCACGGTCGACATCTCCATGGACGAGGAGGCCCGCGACTACGTCATGGCCCTCGGCTACGTGCAGGCGCCGGTCGTGGAGGCGAACGGCGAGCACTGGTCCGGCTTCCGCCCGGACCGCATCAAGGGCCTCGCAGCGGCTGCCTAAAGTCGGCGGTCCACCCCGCCACAGCGCGGGGATAGGGCGGGCGGCGCCGAACAACTAAAACTCAACACGAAGAAAGGCGGCGTCCATGCTGGTGGTCTACTTCTCTTCCGCGACGGAAAACACGAAGCGGTTTGTGGAGAAGCTTGGCCTCCCGTCCCAGCGCATCCCGCTGCGCAGGAACGACCCGGAACTCACCGTCGACGAGCCGTACGTGCTCATCTGCCCCACATACGGCGGCGGGGCGAGCGTGAGCGGCGGCAACTCGCGGCCGGTGCCGGGGCAAGTGATCCGCTTCCTCAACAACGAAGGCAACCGGAGCCTGATCCGGGGTGTCATCGCCGCCGGCAATTCCAACTTCGGGGCAGACTACTGCCTTGCCGGGAAGGTTATCGCCGACAAGTGTAAGGTCCCGTACTTGTACCGGTTCGAGCTCATGGGCTTGGCCGAGGACGTTGCGCACGTGCGCCGCCAACTGATCCAGAACGCTGGAAGGTTGGGGCTGCGTGGGGGACCGGAGGTCGTCGATAGGCAAGATGCTCCGGACGAATCCGAGCGCTTGGCAAAACTGCGTGAAAAATACGCCGGTAAATACTCAAGAACACGATGAAGGACGCGATGTGACTACCCAGACTGTCGGTAAGAATGTCCCGGAGCCGGTCAATACAAGCGACCAGCTGGATTACCACGCGCTCAACGCGCTTTTGAACCTCTACGACGAAAACGGCCAGATCCAGTTTGACAAGGACCGCGAGGCCGCCAACCAGTTCTTCCTCCAGCACGTCAACCAGAACACCGTCTACTTCCACGACCTGGAAGAAAAGATCGACTACCTGGTCACCAACAAGTACTACGAGCCTGACACCATTGAGAAGTACGACTGGACCTTTATTAAGGACACGTTCAAGCGCGCGTACTCCTACAAGTTCCGCTTCAAGTCCTTCCTCGGCGCGTACAAGTACTACACCTCCTACACGCTGAAAACCTTCGACGGACGCCGCTACCTCGAGCGCTTCGAAGACCGCGTGGCCATGACGGCGCTCTTCCTCGCCGACGGCAACGAGGAGCTCGCATTCGCGCTCGTGGACGAAATCATGACCGGCCGCTTCCAGCCAGCCACCCCGACGTTCTTGAACGCCGGAAAGGCGCAGCGCGGCGAGCTCGTGTCCTGCTTCCTGCTGCGCATCGAGGACAACATGGAGTCCATCGGCCGCGCCATCAACTCCTCGCTGCAGCTGTCCAAGCGCGGCGGCGGCGTGGCTCTGCTGCTTTCCAACATCCGCGAATCCGGCGCGCCGATCAAGCACATCGAGAACCAGTCCTCCGGCGTCATCCCCGTGATGAAGCTTTTGGAAGACTCCTTCTCCTACGCCAACCAGCTCGGCGCGCGCCAGGGCGCCGGCGCGGTGTACCTCAACGCACACCACCCGGACATCATGCGCTTCTTGGACACCAAGCGCGAGAACGCGGACGAGAAGATCCGCATCAAGACCCTCTCGCTCGGCATCGTCATCCCGGACATCACCTTCGAGCTGGCCAAGCGCAACGACGACATGTACCTGTTCTCCCCGTACGACGTCGAGCGCGTCTACGGCGTGCCGTTCGCGGACATCTCCGTGACCGAGAAGTACGAGGAGATGGTGGAGGACCCGCGCATCCGCAAGTCCAAGATCTCCGCGCGCGCGTTCTTCCAGACCATCGCCGAGATCCAGTTCGAGTCCGGCTACCCGTACATCATGTTCGAGGACACGGCCAACCGCGCGAACCCGGTGAAAACCGGCCGCATCAACATGTCCAACCTGTGCTCGGAGATCCTCCAGGTCAACTCGCCGTCCGTGCTCAACGACGACCTGACCTACGCCGAGACCGGCCACGACATCTCCTGCAACCTCGGCTCGCTGAACATCGCGATGGCCATGGACTCCGACAACTTCGCCCGCACCGTCGAGTCCGCCATCCGCGCGCTGACCGCCGTGGCGGACAAGACCTCCATCGACTCCGTGCCGCCGGTGCGCGACGGCAACGACGCCTCCCACGCCATCGGCCTGGGACAGATGAACCTGCACGGCTACCTCGGCCGCGAGCACATCGAGTACGGCTCCGAGGAAGGCCTGGACTTCACCAACGCCTACTTCGCCGCCGTGATGTACCAGTGCCTGCGCGCCTCCCACAAGATCGCAGTGGAGAAGGGCACCGCGTTCGCGGACTTTGCCAAGTCCGAGTACGCCACCGGCGAATTCTTCGACCGCTACGACCCGGCGGACTTCCAGCCGAAGACCGACAAGGTCAAGGAGCTGTTCGCCAACTCCGACATTGCCGTACCGACGGCGGAGGAGTGGGCGCAGCTGAAGGAGGACGTCGCCCGCGACGGCATCTACAACCGCTACCTGCAGGCGGTGCCGCCGACCGGCTCGATCTCCTACATCAACAACTCCACGTCCTCGATCCACCCGATCGCCTCCAAGATTGAGATCCGTAAGGAAGGCAAGATCGGCCGCGTCTACTACCCGGCGCCGCACATGGACAACGAGAACATCGACTACTTCAAGGACGCCTACGAGATCGGCTACGAGAAGATCATCGACACCTACGCGGTGGCCACGAAGTACGTCGACCAGGGCCTGTCGTTGACCCTGTTCTTCAAGGACACGGTGACCACCCGCGACATCAACCGCGCGCAGATCTACGCGTGGAAGAAGGGTGTCAAGACCCTGTACTACATCCGCCTGCGGCAGATGGCGCTGGAAGGCACCGAGATCGAGGGCTGCGTCTCCTGCATGCTGTAGGTGAGCGTGCTTCTCGACGAAAACCGCTGATCTGCTAGTTCCGTTTTTGGGCAACTAGCACGTCAGCGGTTTTCGTTTGCAAGGCGCGGGGAGAGTTACATCTCCATGAAATCGTTGACGCCGCGGAGGAGACGTCGAGAAGCATCTTCTGCTGCATCCGCGTCGCCGGAGGAAATGGCCTGCGCGAGATCCACGTGGATCTGCATGGTGTCCACGTGCGGGTCGTCCGGCATGATGCCGTAGAGCGCGCGGCCGGACATGATGTCCATGATCGGCGGGGTCAGCGCCACGAACATCTCGTTGCCGGAGGCCTCGAGCATCAGGCCGTGGAACTCCAGGTCCGCTTCCTGGAACGCCTCGGAGTTGCCGGCGTCTTGTCCTGCCAGCTCCACAATCTGGTCCGCCAGCTGGCACAACCGGCGCGCCTGCTCGCGGGACGCGTTGGTGGCGGCGAGGCGGGCGGCGGCCGGCTCGATGGCGTCGCGAAGCTCCCGCAGCGACGCCAACTGTGCCGGACGTTGCTCCTCGCTGCGCAGCCGCCAGGAAATGATGGAGTGGTCGAAGACGTTCCACTCGCTTTGCGGCAGCACTTTCAAACCCACGCGGCGCGAGGAGGAGACCAACCCCAGTTGCTCCAGTGCGCGCATCGCCTCACGTGCCACGGTGCGGGAGATGCCGAAGCGCTCCGACAAGTCGTGGAGCGTGAACGTGTGCCCCTCCGGCTGCCGGCCCGAGACGATGTCTTCGCCGAGCGTGTCCAGAATCGAGGAAAGCAGGGGTTGAGAGGACCGATGACCGCTTGTAGTCACGGCGCGACCTCCTTAAAAAGATGATGTATTGCAGCAATCTGCGAGTAGTTTATGTCATGCACCTCCGCGGTTACGGCATTGCGTGTGGGCGGTTTCCAGGGGGAGCGCGGGACTTCACTCGGGTCTTTTGACACCGAAGTAGGATGGTCGCCATGACTGACGATTACGCGCGTTACCTCGAGTCCCACGACAAGCCCGTGAAGGCTATTAACTGGAACAGCGTTCCGGACGACAAGGACCTTGAAGTGTGGGATCGCCTGACCGGCAACTTCTGGCTCCCGGAGAAGATCCCGGTGTCCAACGACATCCCGAGCTGGAACACCCTCAACGACGAGGAAAAGCAGGCGACGATGCGCGTGTTCACCGGCCTGACGCTGCTGGACACCATCCAGGGCACCGTCGGTGCGGTCTCGCTGCTGCCGGACGCGAACTCCCTGCACGAGGAGGCGGTGCTGACCAACATCGCTTTCATGGAGTCGGTGCACGCGAAGTCCTACTCCAACATCTTCATGACGCTGGCGGACACGCCCGCAATTAACGACGCGTTCCGCTGGTCCGAGGAAAACGAGTACCTGCAGCGCAAGGCGAAAATCATTCTGAGCTACTACGAGGGCGACGACCCGCTCAAGCGCAAGATCGCCTCCGTGATGCTGGAGTCCTTCCTGTTCTACTCGGGCTTTTATCTGCCGCTGAACTGGTCGGTGCACTCCAAGCTGACCAACACCGCGGACATCATCCGCCTGATCATCCGCGACGAGGCGGTGCACGGCTACTACATCGGCTACAAGTACCAGGTGGCGCTGCGAAGCGAGTCCGAGGAGCGCAAGGCGGAGCTGAAGGACTACGCCTTCGAGCTGCTCTACGACCTCTACGAGAACGAGAACCAGTACACCGAGGACATCTACGACGCGCTCGGCTGGACCGAGGACGTGAAGCGTTTCCTGCGCTACAACGCGAACAAGGCGCTGAACAACCTCGGCTACGAGGGCCTGTTCCCGGTGGATGAGACGAAGGTCTCGCCGGCGATCCTGGCGTCGCTGTCGCCGAACGCGGACGAGAACCACGACTTCTTCTCCGGCTCCGGCTCCTCCTACGTCATCGGCCGCGCGGAGGACACCCAGGACGACGACTGGGACTTCTAGGCACAAGCTTTACGACGCACCTTCGGTGGTCCCCGGTTCGCGCTTGCGAGCCGGGGATTTTTCTTGCCTCCCGTCTAGGTCCCTTGCGCCTCACCAGTAACAGCCCGGACTGGCCGTCGCCGGCGCTGACCCCGCACGGGGGGCAGCATTGCGGGAGGCTGGAAAATCAATGTGCAGAACGTTATGCTGATCCGGTATCACTCGTGGCATCTGTGCCCATTCCGGCGTGAGCTGGACGGGGTGCAGGTGCCGTAGTCAGGAGGATCAGATGACCGCTGTGGCACCGCGGCTGGATAATTACGTCCCGCCGACACGCCCCGAGCCGACGGGTAACGCTCGTAAGGGCTCGAAGATTTACAAGCAACTCACCACGACTGACCACAAAGAACTGGGCATCATGTACATCATCATGTCCTTCGTCTGGTTCTTCGTGGCCGGCCTGATGGCACTGCTTATCCGCACCGAGCTGTTCAGCCCGGGCCTGCAGTTCCTGTCCAACGAGCAGTTCAACCAGCTGTTCACCATGCACGGCACCGTGATGCTGCTGGCGTTCGGTACCCCGATCGTCTGGGGCTTCGCCAACTACGTGCTGCCGCTGCAGATCGGCGCGCCGGACGTGGCCTTCCCGCGTCTGAACGCGTTCGGCTTCTGGGTGACCACCGTCGGCGTTGTCGCCATGCTCCTCGGCTTCGTCACCCCGGGCGGTGCGGCCGACTTCGGCTGGACCATGTACATGCCGCTGGCTGACGCTGTGCACACCCCGTCCGTCTCCGCCAACCTCTGGGTTGTCGGCGTGGGCGCCACCGGTGTGGGCACCATCGCCTCTGCGGTGAACATGCTCACCACGGTGCTGACGATGCGTGCGCCGGGCATGACCATGTTCCGTCTGCCAGCGTTCACCTGGACCATCTTCGTCACCTCCATCATCGCCCTGATGATCTTCCCGCTGCTGACCGCTGCGGCGATGGGTGTGCTCTACGACCGTCTGCTGGGCGGCCACATCTACGACACCGCCAACGGCGGCACGATCCTGTGGCAGCACCTGTTCTGGTTCTTCGGCCACCCCGAGGTGTACGTCCTGGCGCTGCCGTTCTTCGGCGTGATCTCTGAGATCGTCCCGGTGTTCTCCCGCAAGCCGGTCTTCGGCTACATCGGCCTGATCTTTGCAACGCTGGCAATTGCCGGCCTGTCCATGGCTGTGTGGGCGCACCACATGTTCGCCACCGGCGCGATCCTGCTGCCGTTCTTCTCCTTCATGACCTTCCTCATCTCGGTCCCGACCGGCGTGAAGTTCTTCAACTGGCTGGGCACGATGTGGAACGGCCACCTCACGTTCGAGACCCCGATGCTGTGGGCCGTGGGCTTCCTGTTCACCTTCCTCTTCGGCGGCCTGACTGGCATCATGCTGGCGTCCCCGCCGCTGGACTTCCACCTGCACGACTCCTACTTCGTGGTTGCGCACTTCCACTACACCCTGTTCGGCACCGTGGTGTTCGCCTCCACCGCTGGCGTGTACTTCTGGTTCCCGAAGATGACCGGTCGCATGCTGGATGAGAAGCTGGGCAAGATCCACTTCTGGTTCACCGTCGTTGGCTTCAACATGACCTTCCTGGTCCAGCACTGGCTGGGCAACATGGGCATGCCGCGCCGCTACGCCGACTACCTGGACACCGACGGCTTCACGCTGCTGAACCAGGTCTCCACGGTTGGCGCGTTCATCCTGGGCATCGGCTTCCTGCCGTTCATCTGGAACGTGTTCAAGTCCTGGCGCTACGGCGAGATCGTCACCGTCGACGATCCGTGGGGCTACGGCAACTCCCTGGAGTGGGCAACCTCCTGCCCGCCGCCGCGCCACAACTTCACCGCCCTGCCGCGTATCCGCTCCGAGCGCCCGGCGTTCGAGCTGCACTACCCGCACATGGTGGAGACCCTGCGCCGCGAGGCGCACACCGGCCACCGCGACTCCAAGTAGTCGCCGGACACCGGCCTCCTGAACGAACCCCCGCTTCGGCGGGGGTTTTCGTCGTTTCAGGCCCAACGCAATGAGGAGTACCCTGACCCCGGTGACTGAGCAGATGATCGCCGCCGCCCACCAACTCCTTACAGAGCGCGTCTCGGGCGACTACAAAGCCCGCAGCGAGGACCCGGACGACCCGCAGACGGTGCAGGCGATGCAGATGGCCATCAACCTGCCCAAACAGGACCCGCCCAGCCGAAACCAGGTGCTTCAAGACGCTGCCCGCGCCGCCGTGGCCGTGTGCCTCGACCCGCGCGCGGGAGAGGACGGGTTTTGGCGCGAGGCCTTAGACGCCTGGTACTCCCACCGCATCCGCAAGGTGGCCCGCCGTGCCCGCAACAAGGCCTGGGACGACGTGCAGGCGCTGCCCGGCGTCACCGTCGGCAACGTGCGCGCCTTCGTCCCCTCGGCGGTTGCAGACGTCCCGCACGCGATTGCGAAGCTGCAGATCAAGGGCACGGACATCGAGCCGGGGGAGGTGCTCCCGCGCGACCCGCACGTGCCGCTGATCGCGCTCGACGCGTCGCTGCACATGTCCGCGGGCAAGGCAGCGGCCCAGGCCGGCCACGCCTCAATGCTGCTCGCGGCCGCGCGCGACACCGCCTGGGCGCAAAGCTGGGCGGCCAACGGCTTCCCGCTAAACGTGCGCGAGCTGCTCCGCGAGGAGTTCGCGGAGCTCGCCGCCCGCCCCGATGCGGTGGCGGTGCGCGACGCCGGGTTCACGGAGGTCGCGCCCGGCTCCACCACAGCGCTCGCTATTGCTTAGCGACGAGCCTCCGCAACGCCCCGCGCACGACGTCCGCGTCCGTGGTGTCCCAGAACGCCGGCAGGCTGCGCCGGATGAACGAGCCGTAGCGCTTGGTCACCAACCGGTTGTCGAGCACGGCGACGACCCCGCGGTCGTCGACAGACCGCAAAAGTCTGCCCGCACCCTGCGCCATGAGCAGGGAGGCGTGCGTGGCGGAAACCTCCATGAACCCGGAGCGGCCCGCGGCGTCGGCTGCGTTGGAGCGGGCCTGCAGGAGGGGATCGTCGGGGCGGGGGAAGGGGATGCGGTCGATGATCACCAGCGAGCAGGCGCTGCCCGGCACGTCCACGCCCTGCCAGAGGGTGAGCGTGCCGAACAGGCAGGAGTTCTCGTTTTTGGCGAAGGTGTCCACCAGCGTACCGGTGGAGTCCTCGCCTTGGAGCAGGATGTCGAAAGGCAGGCGCGCCCGCATGGCCTCTGCGGCCTGCTCCGCGGCGCGGCGGGAGGAGAATAAACCGAGGGTGCGCCCGCCGGCGGCGGTGATCAGTTCCGCGATCTCGTCTAATGTTTCCGCGGACAGCCCGTCGCGGCCCGGGGTGGGCAGGTGGCGGGCGGTGTAGAGGATGCCGGATTTGCGCGGGTCGAACGGCGTGCCGGCGTCGAGCGAATCCCAGGTCCCTTGCGGCAGGCCCCAGGCGGCGGCCATAGCGTTGAAGTTGCCGCCCACGGTCAACGTGGCGGAGGTGAGCACGACCGTCTTCTCGCCGAAGAGCCGCTCGTGCAAAAGGCCCGCCACGGACAGGGGAGCGACGGAGACGGAGTCGCCGTAGCGCTCCGAGCGGGTCAGCCACACCACGTCCGAGTGCTTGGCGGGGTCCGGCTCGTCGAAGACCTCGAGGATGCGCACCACCGCGTCGTGCAGGTCCTCCAAGTGGTTGCGCAGGTTGGCGCGTTCGGCGAACTTCTCCGGGTCGTTTTCGGACTCACCGGGTGGGGCGTCGGAAATGGCGGTGCGGGTCTTCCACAGGGCGTCGCGAAGCGCGGCGAAAGCGCCGCGGGCCGGCTCCGAGATGACCTCCCAGCGCCCTGGGGCCTCCAGGTCGATGGCGGCGGTGAAGTCGTCGATGACGTTTTCCAGCGTGTCGCGCTCCGCGCCCAGCTTGCCGGCGCGGCGGGCGGCCATCGCCAGGGCGCGCGCGGAGATCTCGTTGGTGGCCACGGAGGTGATGCGGCCGTCGAGCTCGTGGGCCTCGTCGATGATTACGGCGTCGTGCTCGGGCAGGACGGCCACGTCCGCGAGGGCGTCGATAGCCAAAAGTGCGTGGTTGGTCACCACGATGTCCACGTCCTTGGTGCGCTCGCGCGCGAGCTCCGCGAAGCACTCCTCGCCGTGCGGGCAGCGGGTCGCGCCGAGGCACTCGTTGGAGGTGACGGACACCTGCCGCCACGCCATGTCCGGCACGCCGGGGACCAGGTCGTCGCGGTCGCCGGTCTCGGTGTCCTGCGCCCACTCCGCCACGCGCTTGACGTGCTTGCCCAGCCAGGACAGGTCCTCTTCCTCGATGAGGGACTCCGAAGGTGCGCTATCAAGCATTAGTTTGTGCTTGCACAAGTAGTTGTTGCGGCCCTTTTGGATGGCAAAGGTGGGGCGCTCAGGCAGCAGCGGCTCGAGCGCGTCCGCCAGCCTGGGCAAATCCCTGTCGACGAGCTGCCGCTGCAACGCGATCGTCGCCGTGGAGACCACCACCGTGGTCCCGTGCGCCTGGGCGTGCCGGATGGCGGGGACGAGGTAGGCCAGGGACTTGCCGGTGCCCGTGCCCGCCTGCACCGCCAGGTGGCGCTCCGAGTCGAGGGCTTTCGTCACCGCCTCGGCCATTTTCACCTGGCCGGGGCGGCGCGAGCCACCGAGGGCTTCGACCGCGGCGGCGAGCAGGTCGGTGGTGGACTGAGTGAGCGGTTCGTCTGCTGCCACGGCCTACTCGGTGGGCTCCGGGAAGCCGACGAACTTCGTCGGGATGGCCACCTCGCCGCGCGACAGCGCCAGGCCCTCCCACGGCAGCGTCTTGCGGGCGGCCGCGTGCAGCTCGCGGATCTCCTCGATGCCGGGCTGGCCGTCCACGATTTCGCCGTCGCGGATCAGCGGCACCGTCATCTCGCGGTACTCCAGGTTCTGCTTGCGGGGCACGTCCACGCCGAGCGGGTGGATCACCTCGCCGACCGCCACGCCGGAGGAGCGGTAGGCGCGAAGCGCGGACTTGCCGCCGCCGTAGGTGACCTTGCCGGAGGAGCGCTTGGCCACCGGGTGGCCGTCCACCTCCACCAGCTTGTACACCAGGCCCGCAGTGGGGGCGCCGGAGCCGGTGACCACGGAGGTGCCCACGCCGAAGCCGTCCACCGGGTCGCCGCGCAGGCCGGCGATGGCGAACTCGTCCAGGTCGGACGAGACGATGATGCGGGTGTTAAACGCCCCGGCCTCGTCCAGCTGCTTGCGCACACGCCTAGAGACGATGCCCAGGTCGCCGGAGTCGATGCGCACCGCACCCAGCTCGGTGCCGGCAACCTCGAGCGCGTTTTCCACGCCCTTGGTGATGTCGAAGGTGTCCACCAACAGCGTGGTGTCCACGCCGAGAGAGTCGATCTGGCCCTTGAACGCGGCCTTCTCGTCCGGGTTGCCGTCCTCGTCCACGTGCAGCAGCGTCCAGGAGTGGGCGGAGGTGCCGGAGGCGGGGATGCCGTAGCGCAGGGAGGCCTCCATGTTGGAGGTGGCGTTGAAGCCGGCGATGTAGGTCGCGCGCGCGGCGGAGACGGCCGCCTGCTCGTTGGTGCGACGCGAGCCCATCTCGATAATCGGGCGCCCGTCGGCTGCCGAGACCATGCGCGAGGCCGCCGAGGCCACGGCGGAATCGGAGTTGAGGATGGATAAAAGGACCGTCTCCAAGATCACGCACTCCGCGAACGTGCCGCGCACCGTCATAATCGGCGAGTACGGGAAGTACAGCTCGCCTTCGCGGTAGCCGTCGATCTGCCCGGAGAATCTGTAGTTTTCCAGGTACTCGCGCGCCTCGGGGGAGAGGAAGTCCGCGGAATCCAGCTGGTCTTGGGTGAAGCGGAACTTGGTGATCGCGTCGAGCACCCGCTCGGTGCCGGCGACTACGCCGTAGCGGCGCTCGTTGGGCATGCGGCGGCCGAAGACCTCGAAGATGCAGTCGCGCTGCGCGGTGCCGTCCTTGATCGCGGCGTCGAGCATGGTCAGCTCGTACATGTCCGTGAAAAACGCGGTGGAGCCGCGCGTGCCGGTGGAGTGGGTGGGAGTGTCGTTCATGGTGAGCCAGCGTACCCTCCAGGCACGAGAAGGTAAGGTGGTGCACATGTTTTCCTCAGCCGATTTTCCTGCGGCCAGCCGCGCGGAGCGCATGGGTTCGCCGCTGGCAACCCCGGAGTTGGACGAGGCCATCGACGTGGACGTGGCCACGAGCGAGAACCTGCCCTGGCTGTGCATCGTGTGGGATGACCCGGTCAACCTGATGAGCTATGTCACCTACGTGTTCCAGACCGTGCTGGGCTACGACCGCAAGCGCGCCACCGAGCTGATGATGCAGGTCCACACCGAGGGCAAGGCCGTGGTCTCCTCGGGCGAGAAGGACAAGGTGGAAACCGACGTGAAGAAGCTGCATACCGCGGGGCTTTGGGCCACAATGCAGCAGGCAGGGTAGGGGAGAGTCCATGCAGCCGTGGCGTAAAAAGAAGGGCCTGATGCGCTCGACGCCGAAGTACACCACCGTCTTCGACCCGATGGAGCGCGAGGTCATCGGCGACCTCACCGCCACCGTGTCCGAGGCGCTGATCGCGCGCGCCCAGTCCGCGCCGAAGGACGAGTTCGCGGAGATGCTCGGCGTCGCCACCGGCCACACCGAGGCTCCCGAGGACCCCCGCCTGGCGCGCCTTTTGCCCAACTTCGAGCGCGAGGGCGACGAGGAGTTCGACGGCGACAACGGCCTGCTGCGCAGCCTGCACGAAAACGACATCATCAAGGCCAAGCTGATCAACCTGCAGGTGGTCAACACCGCGCTCGGCCCCACCGGCGGCGTCGAGGTGACCATCGAGGAGGACGAGGCCCACCAGTTCATCGCCGCGCTCAACGACATGCGCCTCTACGCCTCCGCGGACGACTCCGGCAGCGAAGCCGCGCGCGAGGACCGCCAGCGCCTCATCGACTGGCTCGCGTTCTGCCAGGACTCGCTCCTCGAAGCCCTCATGGGCTAGCGGGTTCGCCCGCAGCTTTACGACGCCCTCCGGTCGGCCACCGCAGCAGGCCCTTCCTCGAATCCGTGCTGCAGCCGCCACTGCAAACCCCTTCGCAGACCCTGAGCACGGGACCCAGAGCACGCCCTGTTTTGGGCCATACTCTGGATCCCGTGCTCAGGGTTTGGCGCAAGGAGTGGCGCAGCACCGCCGCGCCACAGCCCGGCCCACAATCGGCGAACCCGCTAGACTCCAACCACGATGAGCGAACACAACCACACCCCCGAGGGCTGGGGCTACGGCCAGACCGGGCAGCCGGGCTACGGAAAGCCATTCCAGCGACCGTTCTCGCACCCGGAGCGGCAGCAGCCGGCGTTTAGCGAGCCCGCCCAGCCGTACAACCCGTACGCGACCCCGCAGCAGCAGGGCCAGTACGGCCAGCCTCAATACACCCAAACCCGCGGAAACAAACGGGTGCCGAAGCGAAAGGCGCAGCGCAGCACGGGCCTGAAGCTCGCCGGTGGCTTCCTTGCCACGATCTGGATTGTGTTCATCCTGGAGCTGGTGTTCCCGTGGTTGCAGGCGTTTGGCATCCACCCGCTGGACGTGTCCTCCCTGGCGTTCATCTTCACCTCGCCGCTGTTGCACGCGAACCTGGAGCACATCATCTCCAACTCGATCCCCGGCGCAATTTTCGCGTTCTTGGTGGGCTACTCGGGCAAGCGCGTGTTCTGGGAGGTCACAACGTTCGTGGTGATCATCGGTGGCTTAGGCACCTGGCTGCTCGGCGGTGTGGGCACGAACCACATCGGCGCCTCCGGGCTGGTGTACGGCTGGCTGGCCTATCTGATCATCCGTGGCTTTTTCAACCGCTCCATCGGCCAGATCATCACCGGGCTTATCCTCGGCTTCTTCTATTCCGGCCTGATCTTCGGGCTGCTGCCGGGCACTGAGGGCGTGAGCTGGCAGGCGCACCTGTTCGGCGCTATCGGCGGTCTGGTCGCCGGCATGGTGATCACCTCCGACGACCCGCCGCAGCTCGTCGCGAAACGCGAGGCCAAAGCGCGTTCATTGCAGAATCCTGGCCAGCGATAGGATTGCCGGCGTGAACACTTTCGCTGGCAACCCAAATTCAGCACCGATCGGGCTCTTCGATTCCGGCGTGGGCGGCCTGACCGTCGCCCGCGCGGTGATGGACCAGCTGCCGGGCGAATCCCTGATCTACATCGGCGACACCGCCCACGGCCCCTACGGCCCGCAGCCGATCGCGGACGTGCGCGCGCACTCGCAGCGCATCGCCGACGAGCTTGTGGAGCGCGGCTGCAAGATGCTGGTCATCGCCTGCAACACCGCCACCGCGGCCTTCCTGCACGACGCCCGCGAACGCTACGACATCCCCGTCATCGAGGTGATCCAGCCGGCCGTGCGCCGCGCGATAGCCACCACGCGCAACAAGAAAATCGGCGTGATCGGCACCGAAGGCACGGTGAAGTCCGGCGCGTACCAGGACCTGTTTTCCATCCACCCGGGCCTTGAAGTCACCGCCCAGGCCTGCCCGGAGTTCGTGCCGTTTGTGGAGCAGGGCAAGACCTCCGGCAGGGAAGTCCTCGAGGTGGCCCGCGGCTACGTGACACCACTGCGTGAGGCAGGCGTGGACACGCTCGTGCTCGGCTGCACCCACTACCCGTTGCTGTCGGGCGTGATCCAGCTGGCCATCGGCGATGAGGTCGCGCTCGTCTCATCGGCCGAGGAGACCTCTAAGGACGTGCTCCGGGTACTCACTGAGCAAAACATGCTTAACGACGCCACTTCCGCCCCCACCCGCACCTTCGAATCCACCGGCGACCCCGACACCTTCGACGCGCTCGCCCGGCGCTTCCTAGCCCCGCCGGTGCACGCTGTCGGCCGCGATTTGAAGATTCACTAGGAAAATGTGCCCCATTCATGGCAGAGTGATTCCATGCAGTTGACCATCCTCGGGTGCTCCGGGAGCCTGGCCGCGCCCGGTAACCCAGCTTCCTCCTACGTCATCTCCGTGCCTGGTGAAACGGATGTGGTGATGGACTTCGGTCCGGGAGCGCTCGCCGCCATGCAGGAGCGGTTCGACCCGTCTGCGGCGCACGTCATCTTCAGCCATCTTCACGCCGACCACTGCTCGGACTTTCCGTCGCTGCTCGTGTGGCGCCGGTACCACCCCACAGCCCCGGCGGAGCAGCGCCACAGGCTGATCGGCCCCTCGTACGCCCCGGAGCACCTGGGTCGCATGAGCGCGGACGCGCCGGGGGAGCAGGACGACTTTACGGACACTTTCGAGTTCACCACCTGGCGCGCCGGGCAGCCGGAGCAGCTCAGCGGCCTGACCATCACGCCGTTCGATGTAGTCCACCCGGCACAAGAATCGCACGCGCTGCGCATCGAGGACGCCGCCGGCAAGGTGATCACCTTCTCCGGCGACTCCGGGTACACGCCAACGCTTATCGACGCCGCCCGCAACGCCGACTACTTCCTCTGCGAAGCCGCCTGGGGCGCTACCTCCGAGGGTAAGGCGGAGGGCATGCACCTGTCCGGCAAGGAAGCAGGACGCATTGCCCGCGAAGCAGGAGTGAAGACCCTGGTGCTGGTGCACATCCAGCCGTGGACCGATCCGGAGGAGGTCCTCGCTGCCGCCCGCGCCGAGTTCGACGGCGAGATCATCCTGGGCAAAGCCGGCGCCACCTTCGAGCCCTAAGCGCCTGCGTTACCCTTGGACGCATGACTGATTTTTCGCGCCTGGACGGCCGCGCCTTCGACCAACTGCGCCCCGTGCGCATCACCCGCGGCTTCACTTCCAACCCGGCGGGCAGTGTGCTCGTGGAGTTCGGCAACACCCGCGTCATGTGCACCGCCTCCGTGGAGGAGGGCGTGCCGCGCTTCAAGAAGGATTCCGGCGAAGGCTGGCTCACCGCCGAGTACGCCATGCTCCCGTCCGCCACCCACGAGCGCATGCCGCGCGAGTCCATGAAGGGCAAGGTCAAGGGCCGCACCCACGAGATCTCGCGTCTGGTGGGCCGCTCTCTGCGCGCTGCGGTGGATCTGAGCCAGCTCGGCGAGAACACCATCCAGCTCGACTGCGACGTCCTCCAGGCCGACGGCGGCACCCGCACCGCCTCCATCACCGGCGCGTACGTCGCGCTCGCTGACGCCATCGCTGTGCTCAAGGAGCGCGGCGTGGTCCCGGGCGAGCCGCTGCTCAAGCCCATCGCCGCGGTTTCCGCCGGCATCATCGACGGCCACGTGTGCCTGGACCTGCCCTACGAGGAGGACTCCCGCGCCGAGGTGGACCTCAACGTGGTGATGCAGGAGGGCGGCAACTTCGTGGAGATCCAGGGAACCGGCGAGCACGGCCTGTTCGGCCGCGAGCAGCTCGGCGAGATGCTCGATGTCGCGGCGAAGGGCTGCGAGGAGCTCATTGCGGCGCAGAAGGCGGCGCTGGGATGGTAAAAGTTCTCGTCGCTTCCAGGAACCAAGGCAAGGTGCGTGAGCTCGAGCAGGTGTTGCGCGAGCTCGACATCGAGGGTGTGGAGCTTGTGTCGCTCAACGATGCTCCGTCGTACCCCGACCCCGTCGAGGACGGCCTCACCTTCGTGGATAACGCACTTTTGAAGGCCCGCGCCGGGGCGAAGGCCACCGGGCTGCCGTGCGTGGCCGACGACTCCGGGCTGACCGTCAAGGCGCTCAACGGCATGCCGGGCATCCTGTCTGCCCGTTGGTCCGGCAACCACGGCGACGACCAGGCCAACAACGCCCTGCTGCTGGCCCAGATGGCGGACATCAACGAGCGTGCCGCCGCGTTCGTGTCCTGCTGCGCCCTGGCAGCACCGGACGGGCAAGAGTTCACCGCCGAGGGCCGCTGGGAAGGCGAGTTGCTGCGCGAGCCGCGCGGCGAGAACGGCTTCGGCTACGACCCGCTCTTTGCACCGGCCGACGCCGAGGGCCGTTCGTCCGCGGAGTTGTCTGCAGAGGAGAAGAACGCAAGCTCCCACCGCGGCAAGGCGCTAAGGGCCCTGGCCCCGCACATAGCGGCGCTGAAGTGACGCAATTCGTTACAGTGTGCTTATGAAGAAAACGATTGCACTTGTAGGAACTGTTCTCGCCTCCGGCGCTCTGCTGACCGGCTGCGGTCAGAAGGGTGATTTCGACGGCGAATGGACCGGCGACATCACCGCCACCCAGGAGGGCAAAGGCGGCGGCCACGCCACCATCACTATCGACGGCAAGGACTGCGACTGGCAGATGACCGAGACCGACGGCGAAACCAACGAGGCGAACTGCCTGCGCGATGACAAGGAGTTCAAGCTCGAGGATCCGCTGACCCACCAGGACCTGAAGTACGACGCCGAGCGCAGTGGCGACACCCTGACCCTGAGCCCGCAAAACGACCAGGCGGAAAAGGTCGGCGTGATGGTGCTGTCCAAGACCACCGAGAAGTAAACGTTCTCCGAAAGCAAAGAACCCGGCAGGTTTTCCCTGCCGGGTTTTGTCTTGTGCTTAGGAGAGCTGGAACTTCTCCTTGACCTCCTTGCGGCGCTTGGCCTCCACGATGAAGGACATGAACGGCACAACGCCGGACATCGCGGTGGTGATCCAGGTGCTGGTGGACCAGCGCGCCTTGGAACCGAGGTTCAGCGACGCCATCAGAAACGCCACGAACGCGAAGCCGTGCACGCGGGCCACCCAGGACAAGTAATCGACGTTCATGTCAAGGCCGTACTGCATGATCATGCGGGTGATGAGCAAAAGAAACAGCACACCGGTGATCCACGCGGTGATAGTGAACAGCGTCAGCGCCTGCTTCACGCGGCGCTGGCGCTCCGGGTGGATGCGCGGGGGCTGCGCGGTCTGGGTCTGCGGGGTGGGCTGCGTCATGCTGATTCACCTTTACCTTCAGTGTTTGTTTGTCGGCGCGGTGCCACGAGCTTGTTGTATTCCTCCACGTCCAGCTCAGGGCGCGACGGCAGGAAGTCTTCGTCGATCTCGGTCGGCTCTTTCACCTCGCCGAACTCCGCCAAATCTGCCTCGTAGAGGTCGTCCATGGTCAGACCGGCGTTCTCGGCGTCGATCTTCTGGTTTTCCATCCGCAGGCCGGCGCGGTACGCGTAGACGAAGAACGCGGCGAAGCACGGCCACTGCAGTGCGTAGCCCAAGTTTTGGAAGGTGCCCGAACCAGACTGGTAGCGGTGCCACTGCCATCGGGCGAGCAGCAGACAGGTCACAGCCGCCGCGATGAGCAGCACGATGTGCCACCAGCGCACGCGGACCCGCTCGCGTTGAGGCACCGCATCGGTGCTCTCAACTGCCTTGTTCTCTTCGCTCACAGCCGGTCAGTCTACCCGGCAACATGAAAAGACCAAACGAAAGTTGGATGCCGCCTGGCGTTTATTGTTCAGTGCCTTGCGCCGTGTAACATCCAACGACGACGCGCCCGTGGCGGAATTGGCAGACGCGCTGGATTTAGGTTCCAGTGCCTTATGGCGTGAGAGTTCAAGTCTCTCCGGGCGCACCAATCTTTTTCGGGGCGTTTGGTGACCCTAAATATCCCAGTCGCGCAAGATGCGGCCAACGTGGCCGGTTGCCTTGACGTTGTACTGGGCTTGATCGACGGTGCCCTTGCCGGCATCGTCCACGCTCACCAGGAAGGTTGAGCGAATTACGCCTTGGACAACCTTGCCGTAGTTCTTCTTCTCGCCGAAAGCGCCGTAGGCCTCGAGCGTTTCCTTCGACGGATCGGAGAGCAACTCGATGCCGAGGTCGTGGTCAGTGCGGAACTTGGCCAGCTTGTCTTCAGCGTCGGGGCTAATGCCCAGCACGGTCACCGATGCGTCGCGGAACTGCTCCATGTTGTCGGTGAAGTCGCAGGCCTCAGTGGTGCAGCCAGGCGTGTTGGCCTTGGGGTAGAAGTAGACGATGACGCGCTGACCAGCAAAGTCGGCGAGCGAGACGTCGTCGCCCCGATCGTTTTTGAGGGTGAAAGCGGGGGCGGTGTCGCCCTTTTCTAATCTAATCGGCTGAGTCATGCCTCCCCGTTTTACACTACTGTGGAGACGAAAAGACGTCAGTCTGTAAAAGTCAACGTAGACGTAGGAGTTTCCCAAAGTGGCACGAGACATTCACGATATCGAGCGCGACCTCGAGCGCACCCGCAACCAGCTCGCCAGTACCTTGGACGAGCTCGCGGACCGTACCAACCCGAAGACCCTGGCGGGTAACGCAAAGTCCGAGGCCGCTAACTGGCTCCAGGATGAGACTGTGCAGAAGGTCATCGGCGGGATCGTCGTCGGTGTTGCAGCCCTGGTCGGCATCAAGGTGTACAACGGCCGCAAGCGCAAAGGCGAGCTTAAGGAGCTGCAGAAGCTGCTAGCGAACCGCTAGAGGCAACAGGCCTCACGCTGTTACCGCCCAGCTGTCTCCCGCAGCTGGGCGGTTTTGTATATACTCATCTTGAGTGAAAGGGCATACCAATGACGAATGAGCACGCGCAGACCGCGCACGTTCCGGAACTCGAGGAGATGCGGCCCAGCAAGAAGCCGCTGTGGATCGCAGTGGCGGTGATTGCGGCGTTGGCGCTGGTGCTGACGTTCGCGGGGCCGTCGATACGCGCCGTATTCTCCCCCGAAACCACCACCTCCGCTGACGGGGAGGCGGGCTACAACGAGGTGGACGTCCACTTCCTCGGGATGATGGTTCCGCACCACGAGCAGGCGATCGACATGTCGGACGTGCTGCTGGATTCGGACGTGGACGACGCCGAAGTCCGCGACCTTGCGCAGCGCATCAAGGACGGCCAGGAGCGCGAGAACGAGCAGATGCGAGCCTGGGCTGACGAGTGGGGCATCCAAGAGGATATGGAGCACCACTCCAAACACATCGCCAACGGCATGTTCCACCCGGAGCAGCTCGCAGAGTTCGAATCAAAAGCCGGCGACGATCTGCGCACCGCGTTTTTGGAGATGATGCACTTCCACCACGCCCACGTCATCGACATGACGCAGGATGAGATCGACCGCGGCGCTTACGGCCCGCTGCGCGAAATGGCGCAGCAGATGGTCGACGTCCAAACCGCCGAGATGGGGGAGATGGAAGACCTGCTCGGCTACACGCCGAACTAGCGTTAGACCAGTTCCGCGCCGGCGTCGATCATCTCCTGGAGGGCGTCGGCGCCGCGCTTGTCGTCGACAGGCGAGCACATTGCCCGCAGCACCCGGACCTTGAAGCCTTCCTTCAACGCGTCGAGGACCGTTGCGCGCACGCAGTGGTCGGTGGCGATGCCGCAGACATCCAGGTGGGAAACGCTCTGCGTGCGCAGCCAGTCCGCCAGCAACTCGTCGTTGTCGTTGACGCCCTCGAAGCCGGAGTAAGCGGCGGTGTAGTGGCCCTTCTTGAAGAACTGGTCGATCAGTTCGGTGTTCACCGGGCCGCGGATCTGCGCGCCGTAGGAGTCGGCCCGGCAGTGCGGCGGCCACGAATCCACGAAGTCGGGCGCGTCCGAGAAGTGCGCGCCCGGGTCGATGTGCCAGTCCTGGGTGGCAACAATGCAGTCGTAGTCATGGGTGCGGCTGTCCGCGGTGGAGATCAGTTCGGCGATTTTGGACGCCACCTCGTCGCCGCGGGCGGTGGCCAGCGCGCCGCCGGGGCAGAAGTCGTTCTGCACGTCCACGATCACTAATGCTGTCTTCATGGGCTTAAGCCTACTCTCAGGGGGCGGGCAGCGGGCGCAATGGCCAAATGCAGAACAAAACGAGGCCAGCAGGTAGAATTCCTGCTGGCCTCGCCGCACTTTGTGCGCCATCAGGGAATCGAACCCCGAACCCACTGGACTGAATTCGAATAGGCGTTCGTCTAGGAAAACCGTCCAAAAGGTGCTTTTACGTCGAGATTGGAACGCTGTTCGAATATTCTTAAGCTTTCGATAATCGCGGCGAATTGCGCCCAATTATAGGGGGAATTAGTGGGGCGATTAAGAACCGGGGAAGGGGTGAAGCGAAGGTGAAATGCACCCCGTTTTCACCCCCTCTTGGTTCACGGGTTTGACCCCTGTTCCCCGATGGTCTATCGGGGGTAGTTCACCGGCCCATGAGGTAATCGCGTAGCGAAGTTGCGAAGGCGTGGGCGCTTCCGTATCCCGTGAAGCTTCCGGTGCGTTCGGCGTGCGGTGTTCGCCACCTGTAGGCGCGGGTGCCGTCTTCCCGGGTGAACGTTTCTACGGTTATCGCGGGTAGCCCGTATGTTTCGGGGTGCGGTGGTGGTATCAGCGTTACCCGGTTGGGGTTGTGGATCTGGTAGCGGTTCGGGTCGGCGAGTGGGCTTCCCGGGTCGCGGGTGCGTATCCATTCGGCTAGGTCGGCGGCGGTGATGGTGTCGTTGTTCATGCCCAGATTGAAGGTTCATCTCGTAGCACGGTGATGCTTTCCCCGTCTACTACGACGTAGCCGAACTGCGAAAAAATGTCGGCTGTCGGGTTGCCGTCGTTATCGCGTGGAATCGTGTTGCCGGGCCACAAGTTCCACGCGATCCCTAGGATCTGGCGGTGGGTTGCCTTCGCTTCGGCTAGGGCTTCGTTGTAGGCCTTTTGGGCGGCGTCGAGGGTTGCGCGGGTGTCCGTGACTCTCTCGCGCTTCTCTTCCAGCTCGGCGCGAAGGGGCTTAATCTTCTTCCGGGCGGCGGCGGTGCGTTTAGCGTCTTGCTCTGCCTTTTGTTTGCGAGCTGCGTTGAGTTCGTCCGCGAGGGTCTGCCTGTCCAGTTCGCGTTTCTCTCGGGCGGTGTCTTCTCGCTTCAGGGCGACAAGTCGGTCGATGTTGCCGCGCCCAGTTTCAACGGCTTCGGCGAATGCTTTTTCGAAAAGGCTAGCCACGGTATCGCTCCAATTTGTTCATGTCGTAGGTGTACTTGCCTTCGGCGGTGACAATGGCGGGGCCGGTGCCGAAGACGGTCGCAAGGGTCACGCGGTATTGGTCTTCCGTGCCGCTCGGTGATGCTGCTCCGGGGGCGAGTGGGCCGCGCTGGTCGAGTTCGTCCAGGTCGTGAATGAGTCGGTCGAACACGTTCGCCATTGCGGTTTTCGCGTACTGCTGGAATACGCGGGCTTCCGAGACGGCGGGAACAATGCTCTCGATTAGCGCGTCGATGGTGGCTTCATCGGCGTGGCCGCGTGCGATTAACTCTTCGATCAATAGCGCGGCGGTGGGCGTGCCGAGAAGTTTGTTCAGCTCGGCGGTGATGGTGTTCATCTCCCACTTATTGCGGCGGTTGAGAATTCGGGCCGTGGCGAGTTCAGCGGCGACGTCCGGGGCGGCGGGGTCGGGCGGGGTGCCGACGGCGGCGGCGCGAGCGTAGTCGAGCATGTTGTCGATGCCGCGCTTTACCGCGTTCACGTCACCGCGAAGGTCTTGCAGCCGGTCGAAGTAGGCGGCGCGGGTCTGATCCCACTTCTCGATTTTGCCTTCGGCGGTGAATGAGTTGGAGCGGGCGAGGGCTTCGGCCTTCGTGCGCATCTCTTCGCGAAGGCCGTTTAGCCGGTCTTCGAGGGTGAAGAGGTTCACTGAATAGGACATGTTTTCTCCGTTCGTTGTGTGGGCTTGTGGGCGGTGCTCCGGGCGTCTAGTCGTAGCCGTCCAGGTCGATATCGGCGGCGAGTAGTTCGTCTAGGTCGGGGAAGTCTTCGAGAAGGTCGGGTGCCGGTTCCGGTGCTGGTTGGTCGGCGAGGGCGTCGAGGGTGCGTTTCAGCTCGGCGTCGGTGAGTGCAAGAAGGTCTTCGAGGTTCGGCGGTTCGTGGTACTCGATGAAAAGACTGTTCGGGGGAAGCTCGCCTAGGTCGATTCGGCGAATCAGGTCGCGGATCGGTTCGTGGTAGCGGCGGGGAAGGTGCGAAAGAAGGTTCGTTATGAGCTGGTTGGGCGTCGGTTTGCCGAGAACGTTGTCGAGTTCTTCCGGGTCGAAGTAGCGGGTCTTCCGGTTGGGGCGTTCGTGGGCGGTGATTTTCCCGTCGGCGCGAAGCTGCTTTAGGTGGCGTTCGGTGACGCCGTACCATTGCGCGGCCTGCTGGTAGGTAAGCATTTTGTCGAAGTTGGTCATGCTTCGGCACCTTCCAGCGCGGCGGCGATATCGGCGGCGTTGAGGTAGACGCTTGGCCGTGTCCAGCGGCGGCGGGTGATGGTGACTTCCCCGGCCTTCACCATTCGGTTGAGGGTGCGTTCGCTGACGCCGAAGTGTTCGGCGGCTTCGTGGTAGGTCAGCCATTCCCGTTCGTTGGTCATGGCGTGATTGTCGGCGTTAGTCGGTGGCGGTCAGTTTGGGGCGGTTCTGGTCGGCCCGACCGCTTCCCGGTTTGGGCGACGGTTTGGGCGTGTCTTCCCCCGCGTGCGCCACTGTGACCCCGTTGTCTGTTCGTGATGCGTTTCTGTTCCCGGAAGAAGCGGCGGAAGGCAACATTCGGCGGGCGAAGAAGGTGTGCCAGTCGTGCCCGATGTTGAAGCGGTGCGCTAGAGACGCCCTGTATTCCGGCTCTGATTTACGCCGTGAAGCTCTAGCACCGGCGAATGGGGTAATCATGGCGGGCGTGCTCTGCGACGGCTCTAAGAGCGCGCTAGACGCATTAGAAGCGGTCGCTGGTATCGAGGGCATCTACCCGGGGCGGAAACGGCCCTTTATCGAGTTCGGGACGCCGTGCCGCAACTGTGGAACGCCGATGGTGCGCTGGTCGCGCTTCCAGCCACCTATTCCTGACGGGTTCGCCATGCATCGAGGTCGCGGCCTGTGTGCCAATTGTCGCGGGGCGTACGCCGAAGAGCTAGCGGCTCTTCGGGCGGCGTCACCGGAACAGTCAGCGCGAAACAACTATTCCGGGAAGGTCGCGGATCGGAAGCGAACTAGCGTGACTGCTCTCGCCGGGAAGATTGAAACGGCGGTGAAGAACGGCGACGAAGAACTAGCCGACGAACTTCGTTACCGCTGGTCGGTTGAACGGGATCGGGCAGAAGTGCGGAAAGCCGTGAATAAGGGCCAAGAGTTCGTGAAGCTACCGGGGCGGGGTGGCGTGATGGATCAGGTGTTAATCGAGTGGCAGCGCGGGCCGAACCGTTCCCCGGAAGAGGTCGCTGATGTTTGTGGTTGTGCTCGAAGTGTGGCTTACGAAGCGCGAACGCTGCTCTTCGCGGCGGGTGTGCCGGGTTTTGCGGAACTGAAACGGCTTGATCCGAACGCCGCCCGCGAGCGGCGTGTGCGCCACGCTAAGAAGGAATTGGCGCGATTAGCTACGCAAAGGCGTCGAAGGCAGACGCTTTCGCTTCTTCGTGATCGGCCCGATCTAACTTGGTCGGAAGTTCGTGACTTTACGGGCGTCGGCTGGTGTGTCATTACTGATTTGGTCGAACAGCACGATATTCCGAAGCGAAGACGGGGACGAAAGTGTTTGACCGCGTAGCGGGGCGATGATGATTGAGTTAGCGGCGAGTGGGTAGCCCCCTGTCTCGGCGCTACACTTCCCCGGTCTTTTCCCGTAAGGCCGGGTTTTGTGTTTGCTTCGTGGGCCATGTCCGGGTGGTCACGCTTCAACCGGGCCAACAGGCCGTCGTTCGATGTGGGATTAGAGTTACGTAACGTATCTCTATCCCTCCCGCGCCCTATCTCGCCGTGCTTCCCGCTGGCTGGTATTTCTTCCCGCCACACTTTCCGCACCCGCTCCGCCGTCGCTGAATCAAGGGCAAAAGGGCGGTTTTCATCGAACCGACAACCGCCCGTTGTCGCATTGATACGCCTTCGGTGCTGGTCAAGGAAGTAAAGCGGGCCGTGTAAGCCCGATTCCCCCATACTTTCCCCCATAGTTAGCCGGTTTTCGGCTCTGAAACTGTGTCTGTGATGCTCTCCCTTCGCTAGCCGGTGAACCGATGTGTCCACTGCGAAGGTGCGCCGTTTCCGGTCTGCCCTCTCTTCAATAGCTCGAATTCGTCGCGAAGGCGGCGAAGTTCCGGGTTCGTGTCTGCGAGCTGTTCAAAGCGAAGACGGTCGGGGTCGGTTGAAAGCGCGTCTAGCGCGGCGCTCGGGTCTTCGATGGTGGCGTCGGTTTTTTCGGCTTCGCATGTATCCCTATTTGGATCAATATTTGTTTTAGATAGTTGTTTAATACTTGTTTTGTATGCAACCTGTTGCACCCCGCTCGGTTCCTCGTTGCACCCCGTTTGGTCACCCGTTGCACCCCGCTCGGTTACCCGTTGCACCCCGCTCGGTTCCTCGTTGCACCCCGCTCGGCGCTGTTTCGCATACTTTTCCCGCAATTCTCCGAGCCTTGAGTCTGCCCATTCTGTGAAGGCGGGCGTAATGTAGCGCCTATCAAAGACGAAGTAGACGTGATAAAAAACGGGCCGTTTATCGGCGGGTATCGCGAGGTACTTCGGGCACGCTTCGGCAAGACGCGGGGCTTCTTCGATTAGCCCGGCCGCTTCCAGTGCTCGAAGGGCGTACTGAATTGCTCGGCGTTTTAAGCCCGTCTCTTCCATGATCGTGTCGATACCGGGCCACGAACCGCAATAGGTCGGGTTACTGTAATCGGCGATAGTGGACAGCACGAGCTTCGCGTTTTGTGTGGTGGTGCGGACGCCCTTTAACGCGGGGATCGGGGCGTACTTCCGTGCCCATTCGCTGCGCGCCCAACTAGACAACTGTAACGTCTCTTCATCGAAGACGTACGTTTCTTTGTTCCATTCGTCAGCCGGTAGTTCCTCCACGAAGGAACCTAGGTTTTCGTAGTGTGACAACTGTGTTCGCTTTCTGCCCGTGGTCGGTAGTCGAAAGCGGCCCCGGGCGTTCCGGGGCCGTGTCCTTCCTCCGTGACGCCGGGGAATCCGTTGCAGCGGAAGAGCTTCCCCGGCCCGGTGCGCACTTACGCCAGAACGAACGGGATCGGCTCGAAGGTGTCGGCGATGAAACGCTGCGCTTCGAGAAGGTCACGAACTAAGCGGCGGGTCTGCTCGATGGTGAGCGGGGTGTCGGCGGTGACTACTACGGCGGGGCCGTGGTCGCCTTCCGTCACCGTGACGTTATTACTGATAGGCCAAGTGTTAGGGGCCGTGGTAATGTGCATGGAAGATCCGGTTCCTTTCTGAATTCTTAGGCTGTGGTCTTTGCCCTCGCATGTAGTTGCAGCTACGGCGGGGGCGTTTCTCTGTTCGGCGACGGTCATAGTTCACCCCGGCTTCCGGGCGTGAAGGTGCTCGCCGCGTTTTCGGTGATGCGGTTAAACAGTTCGATCATGTCGGCGGCTTCTACCGGCTCTAACTCATTCCAGCGCAACATATGGGCGGTTAGCTCATATCCAGCGCGGGCGAAGTGGATCGAGTGAAAAGCGAAGGCCGTTCGGTCTTCGGATCGAAGCGTTCGGCAAATGCTTTCGTGGTGCTTCATCGAGTCGAAAAGAAGAGTTCTTCTACGGCGACTCTCGACGGTCAGCGGGTCGGTCATTGCGGTTCTGCCTTCGTCTTCCCTTCGAGGTAGCGGCTTCCGTGCCGGTAGCTGTCAAGGTCTACGTCTTCAAGGTTCGCTACAGCCCAGCGCGCTAGGTCTTCGCCCAGCGTGTAGGTATCGAAGACTTCGGTGCTCAAGAAGCCCGGAAGGATACGGATAAGCGCGTGATGTATCGCGTCTTGTGGCGTCTCACCTTCACGGTTCGCGCTCTCGATTAGGTCGCGTGCAGAACGGGGAATTCTGGTCATGGTTGCCCCCTTAGACGTCTGCGAGCTGTTCGATGCGGGCGGTGACGTCGGCGGGGCGGCGAAGCGTGCCACCTTCCCCTTCGCTGTCCAGGCACGCGGCCATAATGCGGCGGAATCGTGCCGAACCGGGGCGAAGGTCGCGATCCGTTGCCTGCTTCCATACCCATTCGACGGGCGGAAGGTCGTGCAGATAATCGGTTCGGCCCGCGAGATAGAACGCGCCGTCGTTGTCGATGATCTGGAAGGCGCGGGTGCGGGTGCCGAGTATGTCGCGCTGGTCTTTGTACTTCTCGATACGCATTGTGTCTCCCCTTTTTGCCTGCTTAGGCAGTTACTTTCCGGTTGAACGTGCCCGGTTGGTTGGTGTATTCGTCCGTGCTTTCGTGCGAGTTCGCTTCGAGCCAGGCCATGACGTCGGCCCAGCGGTAGCGAATGTTGTTCGCCGAAGCGCGGATAAAGCGCGGGCCGGTGCCATTCGTTCGCATCTGCGCGAGACTCTGCTTCGAGACGCCTAGGTACTCGCCCAGCTCGGCGGCTGTGAGTAGCTGGTCTGGTGTTCGGTTCATCGTTTCTCCCTTCTCGATATTCGGTGAACCTACACAACACCGTAGCGTAATCATGTGTATGGCACAAGAGTCTTGTGGAAATGACGCCATTAGTCTAAATTGCCGAGTATGAGACGGGATTATTTAATATCAACGGGAACGCGGCGCGACATGTGTCGTATGCTTTTATGCATGTCAGATTGGGCAATTGAGCTGGTGGAAGTTTTCTCCGAGTCCATGAGAAAGCGGCGAATCGATTTGGAATTGAGTGCCCAAAAGCTCGAAGACCGAACTTCCGCAATTGGCCACAAAGTGACGAAGGCGGTTATCGCCGATCTCGAAACTGGTCGGCGGAAGCGTTTGTATTTACCCGATGCGCTTGTGTTGTCGGAAGCTCTGAACACGTCACTCGCCACGCTGCTATATCCAGGTATGCCCGACGAATATGTCGAGTTTTCGCCGATGGTGGATCTGCCTAGCTTGGACGCGGCGCACTTTCTGGTACGGCGCGAAGCGAGCGAAAACACGTCGACAGCCATAGCGGCCCAACGGGAAAAAGGCGAAGCCCTCACCGACGAAGAAAAGGCGATCCACCGTCGTGAAAATGCGACGGGAAACGAACTAATACGGCTCTCCGAAGAGCGGCGTCGCTTAGCCGAACGAATCGCGGCGCTTAGCGAACCGGCGAACCGAACCGCCCGTTCGGAAGCGAACCGCGATAACGCCATTCGTCGGCTCGGGGCCGTTGAAGCGCGAATTATTGCACTCGGCGGTGTAATCGAAGGCGGCGACTACGAAGGGCTAGAAAATGGGTAGGCGTCGGCTGGAAGTGGGGGAAGTCGGGGCCGTGAACGCCCAAAAGTCGCGGGGCGGGTGGCGTGCCCGCTGCTGGTATCGCGGCCAAGATGGGCGGAAGCATCAAGTCGATATCGAACGCCGAACGAAGACGTCGGCGCTCAAAGACGCCCGCGCCATTGCCGAAGAGCGGGCGAATCTCGGAAACGCGGATCTAAACGCTAGCTCGCCGTTGTCGGCTCTGCTCGAATCGTGGTGGGCGACGGTGGAACAGCGTGCCGACGCCGGGAAGCTCTCGGAAGGCACACTAGCGGCCTACAAGGTGCCCTATGAGCGCGTGAAGGCCGAACGCGGGCATCTACTCATTCGGGAATGTACCGCCCCGCGTCTCGGCGCGTGGGTCGAAGAAGCGGCGGAAGGGAAGCCTTCGGTGCATCGTTCACTTCGCCGCGTGCTCTCCCAAGCGTTCGCGTTCGGCGAGTCTCAAGGCATCGTGACCTTCAACCCCGGGCGGGCCATTCCGACAATGGAAACAGCGGCGAAGGAAACAACCGCGCTCACCCCGAAAGAAGTCGCCCGTCTTCGGAAGACTATCCACGATTGGGAAGAGAAGAACGTCGGGAAGTCGAAGCCCGGAACGGGCGGGCGTCCGCTACAGCCATATCTTGCCGACGTCGTAGACGTGATGCTCGGAACCGGCTTCCGAATCGGGGAAGTGCTCGGCCTTCGTTGGGAAGATGTGAACTTCGCGGCGAACCCCGTCGAGGTCACGGTCGCCGGGTCGGTGAAGCAACGGAAGGCTACCCCGGATAGTCCTTCGCTGGTTTGGGAACCGCGCCCGAAAACGAAGAGCGGGCGGCGAACAGTGATGGTGCCGACGTTCACCGCCGACGCTCTTCACCGGCTCAATATCGAGAAAGCCCCCGATGCGGTCTTCGTCTTCGCGACGGCGAACGGAACGCCCCGGTCGCCCGCGAACGTGCGAACGCGGCTTCGCCGGGTCTGCGGATCAACCTTCGAAGGACTCACGCCCCACACACTACGGCGAACTGTGCTCACCATAGTGGCGGAACAGACAGACGTGCTCACCGCTTCCCGTGTCGCCGGTCATGCCAACACGAAGATAACCGAAGACAAGTATCTCAAGTTCGGGCCGAAAGCCCCCGATGCTTCGTGGGCGCTGGAATCGCTCGGCGCGGGCGAAACTTCTTGAAAGTGTGGGGGAATTAGTGGGGATTGACCCCGAAACGCGAAGAAGCCCCTTCCCGGTGGAACTGTTTCCGCTGGTGAAGGGGCTTTTCTTGTGCGCCATCAGGGAATCGAACCCCGAACCCACTGATTAAGAGTCAGTTGCTCTGCCAATTGAGCTAATGGCGCGTATTTTGTTTTTCTCTGTCGCTCTCGGCAACGAAAAGAAACTGTAGCACCCACTCTGCCTAGCGTGAAATCGGCTGGTCAGGGGCGAGAAATCGTCGATAGGCAATGTGCGTAAACACACGCGCGACAATAGTGGACTTTGGCTGGTGAGGGGATAGAGTATGGGGGATTGATAAACAGTAGTTGTGTGAGGGGTTTGCCGTGGTCCGTCGAGTGGTACGCGCCTGTGCGCTGGTGGCTGCAGCGGCGACGCTCGCGTCGTGCACCATCGGGGACACCGGCAAGCTGGAGCCGGCCGCGCACACCTCCGACGCCTCCCTGGTGGAAAAAACCACCGAAAAGGCCTCGCCGCGCCCGCCTAAGGTCAGCGTGGCAAACGGGGAGACCGGTGTCGCGCCGTTGGACCCGATCACGGTGACCGCCACCGCGGGGCTGTCGTCTGTGACCATGACCAACGAGGCCGGCAAGGAGATCGAGGGCGAGTTCGACGGCGACAAGTCTGAGTGGTCCGTCGCCGAGCCGCTCGGCTACGGCCGCACCTACACCGTGGAGGCGCGCGACAAAGAAGGCCAGAAGGTGGTGTCCTCGTTTACCACGCTGACCCCGGACGCGACGGTCAATGCCTACGTCGGCCCCTTGGACGGCGCGACCGTTGGCGTGGCGCAGGCCGTGACCATCCGCTTCGACAGTCCCGTCCAGGACACCAAGGCGATGGAGGAGCACATCGATGTGGAGACCTCCAACGACACCGAAGGCGCGTTTTTCTGGCTGGACCCGTACGAGGTGCGCTGGCGCCCCAAGGACTACTGGGAGCCCGGCACTGAAGTCAGCGTGAAGGTGGACATCTACGGCCAGAAGCTGAGCAAGGGCGTCTACGGCGGCGAGGACAGCGAGACGAACTTCACCATCGGCGACAACGTGGAGGCCGTGGTGGACAACGCCGACAAGATGATGCGTGTCTACTCGGGCGGCGAGCTGGTCAAGGAGTTCCCGATCTCCCTGGGCACCGACAACGTCCACGACACCCCGAACGGTGTGTATGTGGTCGGCGACGAGCACGAGAAGCTGACCATGGACTCGCGCACCTACGGTCTCGCGCTGGACGCCGGCGGCTACGTCACGCCGGTGGACTACGCCACGCAGCTGTCCTACTCCGGCATCTACGTGCACTCCGCCCCGTGGGCGCTCGGCGCGCTGGGCAGCTACAACCAGTCCCACGGCTGCATCAACGCCTCCTACGACAACGCGCAGTGGTTCCAGAACTTTGTCAAGCGCGGCGACCCGGTGGTGGTGAAGAACACCGCTGGCGGCACGCTCACGCCTTACGACGGCCTGGGGTACTGGAACCTCGATTGGGAGCAGCGCTCCGGCGGTTCCGGTGAGCCGCTGTACGAGTAGGGGTGTGCTGGTTTTGGAATGTGGCAAATATTTGCCACATTGCTAAAACGGCATACCCGTGGCCGAACGGGAGGGGCCAGCCGGGGACAAACCAGGCGCCAACAACTAAGGCCTGGCCCGCGAATTTCTGCGGGCCAGGCCTTGAACTTTGGGGTGGCTGACGGGACTCGAACCCGCGACACCCAGGATCACAACCTGGTGCTCTACCAGCTGAACTACAGCCACCATTGCTGTTTTTGCAGCGGGATCTACCTTAGCCCCTCACCGTGTTTTCACAAAAACGGCTGGTAGGCGTCGGTTGCGCCTGCGGAAGCCTCCACGGCGGCCTCCGTGTCGGGCCCGGGGGAGGGCACGAACACGGAGCGTCGATAGTAATCAAGCTCGCGGATGGACTCCACAATGTCCGCCAGCGCGCGGTGCGCCATGCCCTTTTGCGGCTGGTTGAAGTACGCCTTGGGGAACCAGCGGCGGGAAAGCTCCTTGACCGTGGAGACGTCGATCATGCGGTAGTGCAGCGCCGCATCGAGGCGCGGCATCTGCGCTCTGATAAACGTGCGGTCCGTGGCGATCGAGTTGCCGGCAAGCGGCGCGGGGTGCGCAGGATCGCAATGCTTCTCGACGAGCCCGAGCACCGCATCCTCCGCCTCCGCGAGCGAGACCGTGGACGCCTTGATGTCATCGAGCAGCCCGTTGTCGGAGTGCATCTGCGTGACAAAGTCGTCCATCTCGGCGAGCTCGGCGTCGGTGGCGTGCACGACCAGGTCCACGCCCTCGTCGATAATGTTCAGCTCCGCGTCCGTCACCAGGGCGGCGACCTCCACGATGACGTGGCGGGAAGGGTCCAGGCCCGTCATCTCCAGGTCGACCCAGACGATGCGGTTGTCCTTGGCAGCGATGTCCATCTATTCCTCTCCCATCTGTGCGTAGAACTTGCCCATGATCGGCGGCAGCCACCCGCGCGGGGCGTAGTTGGACACCACGTCCATGGCCTTCGAAAGCGGGCCGGGCACGATGCGGCGGCGGTTCTTGCGCATCGCGTTGATGGTGTCGGCGGCGCAGGACTCGTAGGTGGTCCACAGGAAATCCGGCACGACCTTGTCCACGATGGACTGCTCTTCCTCCGGGATGTACGCCTCGCGCACCGGGCCCGGGGCAAGCAGGGTCACGTGCACGCCCGAGTCCTTGAGCTCGTAGTGCAGCGCCTCGGTGAACTGGTTCACGCCTGCTTTGGTGAACACGTAGGTGGCGTTGTTCGGGATCGGCAGGTTGCCGGCCGCGGAGCCGACGTTGCACAGCGCGCCCTCGCCGCGCGGCACCATCTGGTCCAGCACCGCCTTGGTAATGCGGAACACCGCCGTGGCGTTCAGGTTGAACTGGTTCGTCTCGTACTCCCAGTCCTGGGCCATGAACGGCCCGAAGCTGGCGATGCCCGCCGAGTTCACGCAGATCGAAACCGTGCGGTCGTTGATGTGTTTGATCAGGGCGTCCACGTCGCGGGCCTTGGACAGGTCTGCCGCGAAGATTTCGACGTTGATGCCGTGGGCGAGCGAGAGCTCGTCGCCAAGCTTTTGCAAAACATCTTCGCGCCTTGCGACAAGGATGAGGTTGTGGCCTTCAGCGGCGAGCTGGCGCGCGATGGCCTCGCCGATGCCTTGGCTCGCGCCGGTGATCAGCGCGAACGCGCCGGGTGCTGGTGCGGGAAAACTCATGAGGACGAATCTACCCGCCAGCGATCTCGCGCAACGCGGCCGTGTGGTTTTCAAAGGCCTCCGCGCCGGTTGCAGTGAGCGTGACCCACACCGTGTCCTTTGCGCGGGTGGAGCCGTACTCGCGGAAGCGCGTGACGTAGCCGTGCTCCTCCAGCGTGGCCAGCTGCTTCGACAGGGCCGAATCCGACAGGTCAGTTTTCTCTCGCAGCGAGCTGAAGCGCATCTCGTGCCGGGACGTTTGCTTCTCGACGGCTCCCGCCCCGTACAGCGCCGCACAAATCTTCAACCTGGCCAGGGGGTGAATGACGGGGTCGATGGCCGGGGCGTTCATCGGTTCCTGCTTTCGTGGATCATGACGGCCGTGAATATGACCGCCGTGATTACGCCGGCGATGACCCCGCCGACCACGCTGCCCTCGGGGACCAACCAGGTCAGCGGAAAGACGAGCATTGGAGCAAGTGCGGCGGCCCAGTTTGTCTTCGGGTCTTCCTGGATCGGCTGCTTCATGCTCGGGCGCACGTTGCGGTTGTTGTCCCAGATCGCGAGCGCGATGCAGGCGATGACGATGAGCAGGAACAGCACCCACCAGTACTTCCAGCCGATGATCGTGCCGGCGATCGTGACGCCGAAACTGGTGCCGAGGATGGCGTAGGCCCACGCCGGGGTGTGTTTGCGCTGGGTTTCTTGCTCGATGCCGTCGATCTGCTCGAGGGCGGCGCGGGCTTCTTCGCGGGAGATCTGCGTTTGCGGTGGGTTGGGCTGCGGTGCGTTGCTTTCCATGTCTGCAAGTGTGTCACTTTCCGGAGTGGAAAGCAAGAGTTTTCGGAGGGGATATATGCGCGTTTGGTGGCCTCGGTGAAAACCTGAACTCAGGGGGGCGTTTGACGGGGTGGTGGCGTGAAAAACGGGCGGCCGAAGCCGCCCGAGTTCAGGTTTTGTACGACGCGTTAGATTTCGTGCATCTCCTGGTCCTTGGTCTCAGGTGCGGTGAGGATGGCCACCAACGAGATCGCGGTGACGACCACCAGGTAGTAGCCCACCGCCTTCGGGCCGTAGTTGGAGCTCAGCGCCGTGGCGATGAACGGGGCGATCGCAGCACCGAGGATGGAGGATACGTTGTAGGCGATGCCCGAGCCGGTGTAGCGCACGTTGGAGGGGAACAGCTCCGGCAGGATTGCGGACATCGGGCCGAAGATGAAGCCCATCAGGATCATGCCGATGAAAAGGAAGATGCCCAGGGAGACCATCGTGAACGTCTCCGGGTTGAGCAGCCACTTGAAGCACAGGCCGTAGACGATGATGGCCACGGACGTCAGGCCCAGCGTCGGGCGTCGTCCGTAGGTGTCGGCCAGGTGCGCCGCGACCGGGATGCCCAGCATGAAGCCGAAGATGCACACCAGCTGCAGCTTCAAAAACGTCGGGTAGGCGATGCCCAGGCCCACGCCCTCCTCGGCGGAGCCGATGCCGTAGGAGAGGAACCAGGTGGTCACGATGTAGAACAGCGTGTAGCAGCCGACCATGATGAACGTGCCCTGGATCAGCGGCTTCCAGGCGGTCTTGAACACCTCGGCCAGCGGGGAGGCGGCCTTCTGGTCGTTTTGCTCCACCTGCTGGAACACCGGGGTCTCCTCAACCTGCAGGCGCACCCACAGCCCGATGATGACCATCACGATGGACAGCAGGAACGGCACGCGCCAACCCCATGCCATGAACGCGCCCTCGAAGTCGCCGGACGTGTGGCCCAGCACTGTCACCAGGATCAGGAACAGGCCGTTGGCCAGCAGGAATCCGAACGGTGCGCCGAGTTGGGGCCACATGCCGGCCCACGCGCGGCGTCCCTTAGCTGCCGTTTCTGTGGACAACAGCGCCGCGCCGGACCATTCGCCGCCCAGGCCCAGGCCCTGGCAGAAGCGCATTAGGGCCAACAGCGCCGGGGCCCAGATGCCGGCCTGCGCGTAGGTGGGCAAAAGGCCAATGACGAAGGTGGCGATGCCCATGGTCAGCAGCGCGCCGACGAGGGTGGCCTTGCGGCCGACCTTGTCGCCGAAGTGGCCGAACAGCACCGAGCCGAGTGGGCGGGCGATAAACGCCAGGCCGAACGTGGCAAATGAGGACAAAAGTGCAACCGTGCTGGACTCCGACTTGGGGAAGAACAGGAACGGGAAGACTGCCACGGCGGCGGTGGCGTAGGCGTAGAAGTCGTAAAACTCGATCGTCGTGCCGATGGTGGACGCGAGTTTGACGCGGCGGCGCTCCTCCGGGGTGGTCTCCCGGAGCGCGGCGGGTGCCGCTGGTTGGGGAGTGGGGTGGTGTTCGACGCTGGTGGTCATCGCCCGTCCTTTCATTCCACTGTGTGGGAAATAAATATCAGTGTGCGGACGAATGTGCCACATGGTGGGACAGGCGTTTCAAAACGGTGCGGCGCTCTGGGAGGGTTGTGCACGAATCGACAATTCCGCCAATTTTCAGCCTGCAAACCCCCAGGTCAGGATTTGGCGCGGGCGATTCGTACAAAAACCGGCCGCCGCTACAAACGCGGGGCCGGTTTTCGCTGGACGTGCCTAGTCGCGGCCGTCCGCTTCAAAGTCGTTGTCCTCGCCGGTCTCCTGCACGGACGTGTCGGCGTCCGGGTCGGACAGGTTCTCAATGCTGTCTTCGTTGACTGGGGAGTTCTTCGGGTCAGTCATGGTTTAGGGTCTCCTTGGGGTAGGGGAAATCTGCCCCGCCGACTGTATGCGCAAACCCGGACACCACGCCGAAAACCCCCTCTGAACAGGCGAAAAGAACGAAAGCTCGCGCTTTCGCACGGGCCTCGGAAGTGGAGCGCCGCAGTGGTAAAGCTGGGCTACGATGCAACCCGAGCACACCGTCACGGAATCGTTGTGAACGCAAACGTTTGAGTAAGGATGTTCATAATGTCCCAGCGAGAAAAATGGCACAAAGTCGAGGGGGGCAAGCTCATAGCAGGGGTCTGTGCTGGAGTAGCCGAAACATACGGAACCTCCGCCGACACGGTCAGGACCATTTACGTGATTGCCTGTCTCTGCGGGCTACCCATGGTTTTCGTCTACTTATTGCAGTGGGCTATCTACCCACGATATTGAGCGCCCCGTCGGGCGCACGCTATGTGAATCTGCGCGGTTCGTTGGTCATGCTGCCCAGTGGTAACCGTTAGTGTCCGCCGGGATGTGATCGGCCCCCTCCGCTGTGCCGGCGGAGGGGGCTTTTTGGGCCTACACGTTAAGTTTTGGCCGTAGCGCGTCGCCACGCTCAGTAAAGTGCCTGCTCAGGGCGGAAATTTGCGCCCCCAGCAGGATTCGAACCCGCGACCAGCCGGGTAGAAACCGGATGCTCTAATCCACTGAGCTATGGGGGCAACACCGGCTGATTGTAGTTATGGCTCAGGCACACGCGAAAGTAGGGTATGCGGCATGACTGCACCCGCGCGCACCCGCACTGTCGCCCCCGCTTGGCCGCTGTATTTGGCCGCGTTCGCCATCGCGGCTGTTGTCGCCGGCGCGGTGGGGGAGGCGTTCTCGGGCGGCTCGCTCGCGGAACTGGGCATCCCGGATCCGGGCGCGGCCACCACGGTCGGGCTGCCGGCGCTGCGTGGCGTCGCGTGGCTGCTCATGGCGCTGGCCACGGGTTCGTTTTTGCTCTCGGCCTTCCTCATCCCGCCGAAGCAGACCCAACAAGATCTCAACGGCGCACGCCTGACGGTCGACGGCCACCTCGCCTCGCGCACCGGCGCCCACGCCAGCGCGGGCATCGCGCTGATCGGGCTGGTCATGATCCCGCTGGTGCTTTCGGACGTCTCCGGCCAACCTCTGAAAACCGTCCTCTTCGAGGCGGCCGCGTGGTCGCAGGCGCTGGACCAGGTGGCGGACGCGCGCGTGTGGCTCATCGTCGCCGTCTTCGCCGCCATCGTGGCGGCGTTCGGCTACGCGGCGTCCAGCTGGTGGTCCCAGGTCTGGCTGTTCGTCGGCGCGATCGTGGTGGTCATGCCGATCGCGCTGACGGGCCACTCGGCCACCGGCGGCGCGCACGACTTCGGCACCAACTCGCTGATCTGGCACCTCGTGGCCATGCTGCTCTGGGTGGGCGGGCTGATGGCGCTTGTCGCACATGCTTTACGACGAGGCCCCGGCCTCACCGCCGCCACCCAGCGCTACTCCCGCATCGCGCTGTTTTCCATCCTGGCCATGGCCGTCTCCGGCGTGGTCAACGCGCTGGTGCGGGTGCGCCTGGAGGACCTCACGCAGTACAGCTACGGCTGGGTGCTGATCATCAAGACTGTCGGCATCGTCGTCCTCGGCATGATCGGCTACGTGCACCGCGAGCGCACCATCCCGCAGCTGGAAACCCAACCGCGCGCGTTCACCCGCCTCGCCGCGGGCGAGGTGCTCGTCATGGCGGCGATCTCCGGCCTGGCCGTCACGCTCGGCCGCACCCCGCCCCCGCCGCCGCTGGATCCGAACCTGACGCGCATGCAGATCCAGATGGGATACAACCTCACCGAGCCGCTGACCTGGACCAACTGGATCACTACCTGGCGCCCGGAGCTGCTGTTCAGCGTCATTGCGATCCTGCTGGCGGCGTACTACCTGCACCTGGTCCGCCGGGTGGACGGCTGGCCGGTCGCGCGCACGCTGTGGTGGCTGGCCGGCTGCGCGATGGTCGTCGTCACGCTGAGCTCCGGCATGGGCATGCACATGCCCGCCTCCTACTCCGCGCACATGACAGTGCACATGATCCTGTCCATGGGCGTGCCGGTGTTCCTGGTGCTCGGCGCGCCGCTGACACTCGTGCGTCAGGCGTACCCGGCCGGCGAGTTCAACCCGCGCCTGTGGGCGGAAAGCTTCCAGCGTTCCAAGTTCCTGCGCGCGGTGACGTTCTCGCCGGTGTCCACCATCCAGTTCTTGGTGGTCTTCTACGCCATGTACGTCATCCAGCCGTTCTACGAGCTCATGATCTCCGAGCACGCCGGCCACGTCATCATGAACGCCGCGTTCCTCATCTCCGGCTACCTCTACTTCTGGGAGCTCATCGGCCCCGACGAGATCGAGGGCCGCCCCACCGCGAAGGTGCGCCTGCTGTGGCTGTGGGTATCCATGCCGTTCCACCTGTTCATGGGCGTCTACCTCATGCAGCTCGGCTCCGTGATGGGCGAGGAGTTCTACCGCTCGCTGGAGCTGCCGTGGAACCCGGACCTTTTGGCCGTGCAGAAGGATGGCGGCGGCATCGCGTGGGCGTCCGGCTCCTTCCCGCTGGTGATCGTCTTCGGCGAGCTGTTCATGCGTTGGTGGCGCGAGGATAAGGCGGAAACGGCCGAGTCGGACCGTCGCGCGGAGGAGTCCGACGACGAGGAGTGGCGCCGCTACAACGAGATGCTTTCTCAAATTCATGGCCGCTAGCTGCGGATTGTGAATTTCTCAGGTTAAGTTATCCACAATTTCGCCGACCCCTTTTTCCGGCTTGCGTTTCGTGCGACTCTGCTCGCGCAGGGGGCAATTGCTTATCGACGAGCTCCCCGCCCCCGCAACCGCACACCATCCGCACGCATGCAGAAAGGGGCCTTGAAAATGGCCAACATCGACTACACGCTGCTCGGCAACCTGATCGCCGAGCCGTACTTCAAAACCTTCAACTCGGGCAACGCCGTGCTGCGCTTCCGCGTGGCCACCTCGGACGTGAAGAAGGAAAAGAACGACAACGGCGACGACGTCTGGCGCGACTACAACCAGTTCTACGTCGACGTCGAGTGCTGGGGCCAGCTCGCGGTCAACGCTGGCGCGTCGCTGCGCAAGGGTTTCCCGGTGATTGTCATCGGCAAGCTGGTCCACGAGTACTGGGAAGGCAAAGACGAAAAGGGCGAGGTGGCGCTGCGCTCCAAGACCACCCTCAAGGCCCGCCACGTCGCGTTCGATCTTGCGCGCTACCAGGTCAACTCGGTGCGCACGTCCGTCTCCGGCAACACCCTCGACGGCCACGAGATGCCCAAGGCGATGGACGCCAAGGCGCTGAACAAGAAGCTCAACGGCGAAGATGCCGAAAACGCCGAGCCCAAGAGCGGCTGGGGCAGCTTCTCGGACACGCCGGAGGTGGAGGAGCGCCGCGTCAGCGCCGAGGACGTCGACGGGGTCACCCGCACCGACACCGACGCCGACACAGACAGAGCAGGGGAGGAGCTCGCCGCAACCGGCGGCGCCCCGTTCTAGTTTTTGCAGCCTTCGCCCCGCCGCTTCTAACGCGCCTTGGAAGCGGTGGGGCGCGCGTGTGCGTCATGTACCCTAAGTGCGGTATTTACCTCCGCACTAACAAAGGGGATTCGTAGTGGCTGAGTTCATCTACACGATGAAAAACGTCCGCCGAGCCATCGGCGAGAAGGTCATCCTGGACAACGTCACCATGGCGTTTTACCCGGGCGCCAAAATCGGCGTCGTGGGCCCGAACGGCGCCGGTAAGTCGTCGCTGCTCAAGATCATGGCCGGCATCGACCAGCCGAACAACGGCGAGGCGTTCCTCCAGCCGGGCGCGTCCGTGGGCATCCTGCTACAGGAGCCGCCGCTGAACGAAGAAAAGACCGTGCGCGGCAACGTCGAGGAAGGCCTCGGCGAACTGTTTGAGAAGAAGCAGCGCTTCGAGGAAATCGCCGAGGAGATGGCGACGAACTACTCCGACGAGCTCATGGAAGAAATGGGCAAGCTGCAGGAAGAGCTCGACGCGGCCGACGCGTGGGAGATCGACTCCAAGATCGAGCAGGCCATGGAGGCACTGCGCTGCCCGCCTTCCGACGCACCGGTGACCAACCTGTCCGGTGGCGAGCGCCGTCGAGTAGCACTTGCGAAACTGCTGCTGAGCGAGCCGGACCTTTTGCTCCTCGACGAGCCGACCAACCACCTCGACGCCGAGAGTGTCCTGTGGCTGGAGAAGCACCTGCAGACCTACCCCGGTGCCGTGCTGGCGATTACCCACGACCGTTACTTCCTCGACAACGTCGCCGAGTGGATCTGCGAGGTCGACCGCGGCAAGCTCTACCCCTACGAGGGCAACTACTCCACCTACCTGGAGAAGAAGGCCGAGCGCCTCGAAGTCGCCGGCAAGAAAGACCAGAAGCTGCAGAAGCGCCTGAAGAAGGAGCTGGACTGGGTCCGCTCCTCGCCGAAGGCCCGCCAGGCCAAGAACAAGGCCCGCCTGGAGCGCTACGAGGAGATGGCGGCAGAGGCCGAGCAGTACCGAAAGCTCGACTTCGAGGAAATCCAGATCCCCACCCCGCCGCGCCTGGGCAACAAGGTCGTCGAGGTGGAGAACCTGAACAAGGGCTTCGACGGCCGCGTGCTGATCAAGGACCTGTCGTTCACCCTGCCGCGCAACGGCATCGTCGGCGTGATCGGCCCCAACGGTGTGGGTAAGTCCACGCTGTTCAAGACCATCGTGGGCCTGGAGGAGGCCGACTCCGGCTCCGTGGAGGTTGGCGAGACCGTCAAGATCTCGTACGTGGACCAGAACCGCGAGAACATCGACCCCGAGCAAACCGTCTGGGAGGTCGTCTCCGACGGCCTGGACTACATCCACGTCGGCCAGAACGAAATGCCGTCGCGCGCCTACCTGTCCGCCTTCGGCTTCAAAGGCCCGGACCAGCAGAAGCCGTCCAAGGTGCTCTCCGGCGGCGAGCGCAACCGCCTCAACCTGGCGCTGACGCTGAAGCAGGGCGGCAACCTGATCCTGCTGGATGAGCCGACCAACGACCTGGACGTCGAGACGCTTGGCTCGCTGGAAAACGCGCTGCAGGCCTTCCCGGGCTGCGCCGTGGTGATCTCGCACGACCGTTGGTTCCTGGACCGCACCTGCACCCACATCCTGGCCTGGGAGGGCAACGTGGAAGAGGGCAAGTGGTTCTGGTTCGAGGGCAACTTCGGCGACTATGAGGCCAACAAGGTCGAGCGCCTCGGCGAGGAAGCCGCGAAGCCGTCGCGCGTCACCCACCGCAAGCTCACCCGTTAGGAGTACCCCATGGCTGAAATCCACGTCCACACCATCCCGGTGCGCTGGAGCGACTTCGACCGCTACGGGCACGTGACCAACTCCGCCTACATCGAGCTCGCCCAGGAGGCGCGCTTGGCGTTCGCCCAGGAGTTCTTCTTCTCCCAGGGCCACGAGTTCGTGGTGTTCGTGCGCCGCCTCGAGGTGGATTACGTCCGCCCGATCCTGCCCAACACCACCGAGGTGACAGTGGAGACGCAGGTATCCAACGTGGGCAACACGTCGTTCACCACCCGCCAGGAAATCAAGGATGCGCAGGGCAAGGTCTGCTGCGTGGTCGAGTGCGTGCAGGTCACGGTGGATACCACCACGACCTCGCCGCGCGAGATCACGCAGAAGGAGATCGGCATCCTGTCCAAGACGGCCGGGGCCTAAATGGTCGAGGTTCGCATCGAGCGCGGCGCGCGCGGGCTCACCGCGCTGCTTTCGCGTGCGCTCGCGCTGGACGCCCAGGCGAGTGCGCGCATCCAAAAGGTGGGCGAGGGCCGACTCGACGTGTTCGTGACCACGCCGTTTGATGCCATTGCTTCTCGACGCACCTCCGGCTCCACCACCGACCCCGGCGCCACCGTCAGCGCTCGCGCCATGCTCGACGCGTTGAAGTCCGGGGCGACCGAGGTCGGCCCCGCCCGCGACGCCGCCTGGCCCGGGGCCCTGCCGCCGGCCAGCGGCTTCATCGCCCGCGAGGAAGTCCCCATCGGCGTCGCCCGCCGCCTGGCCGACGAGGGCCGCAACCTGGCCCGCCAGTTCTCCGGCCCGGCCGGCCCACCGCGCTCGCTTCTCGACGGCACCGTGCTCACCGCCGACGCCGACAGCAACAACCCGGTGGAGATCCCCATGCGGATGATCTTCGCCTGCACCTCGCTCGGGCTCATCCCCGGCTTCGAGGCCCCCGCCGAGATCCCGCGCCACCTGCGCGTAGCCACCTCCGGCAGCTGGGTGCGCCTGGACGCGCCGTTCGGCTCCGTCTACCGCAGCACCCGCCCGAATTTGCTGTTTTAGTACGCGCGCGGGCCCTGGTTGATCATCATGTAGGCCACGCGCTGCATGTGGTTCCACATTTGGGCGCGGTAGGCGGGCGGCAGCTCGTCGTCAGTAAATTGCTCCATGGAATTGCCCATGAGCTCCAACCAGCGGTCCGCCTCCGCCTCGCCGATGGCGAAGGGCAAGTGGCGCTTGCGCAGCATCGGGTTGCCGCGTTTTTCCTGGAAGGTGCGCGGGCCGCCCCAGTACTGCACCAAAAACCAGCGCAGGCGGTCCTGCGCGCCGTCCCAATCCTGGTCCGGGTACATCGGGCCGATGAGGTCGTCCTTCTTGACCTGCGTGTAAAAGCCTTCGACGAGGCGGTGGAAGAACGCGTCGCCACCGACGGCGTCGTAAAGCGTCTGCTCCTGCTTAGGGCCGATCTCCATTGCTCTCCTTCATCTCTACAAGCACAGAATCCATCGCCGTGAGCACCACGTCCTGTTCGTGCAACGCCGCGAGGATGCGGTGGTTCAGGTGGCGGGCCACGCCCCACTGCTCGCCCGGCATCGTGGTCACGCTCAAACGGAACGACACGTAGGTCGGGTTGAACTCGCTGGGACCCAGCATCGTCGGCGTGCCCATGACCACATCGCGGATCTCCGGATCCTGGCACGCGGCGACGGCGGTGTCCTCGATGACGCGCGAAACCTTGTCCGGATTCGCCATAACCGACACCGGGATCTGCAGACGCGCCGTGGAAAAACGCGCCGAGTGGTTGCCCACCTGCTCGATATCGCCGTTACGGATGTGCCACAGCGCGCCGTCGATGTCGCGCAGCGTAGTGATGCGCAGCGACATCTCCTCCACCTCGCCGACAATGTCGCCGACCTGGATTGTGTCGCCCACGCCGAACTGGTTCTCAATGAGGATGAACATGCCGGAGAAGAAATCCTTCACCAGCGACTGCGCACCAAAACCGATGGCCACGCCGACCACACCGGCGGACGCGATCAGGGGTGCGACGTTCACCCCCAGCTGATCCAGCACGGCGAGGATCGCCCACGTCCAAATCACAATCGCGGCGACGGACCGGCCCACGTTGCCCAGCGTCTTCATGCGCTGCTGGCGGCGGGCCTCCTGCGCCCGGTACTGCGGGGTGTCTTCGGCGGTGGGGGCGATGAACGGGGTGCGCTCGATGCCGTGACGGGTGGCGCGGTTGATCACCTTGCGCGCCAGCCAGCTCAGCACCAGCGCGACCACGATGATCAGCAGGATTTTCAGGGGGCGTTCCACCACGAGTTCGTGGGTGGCTGGGTCGTTCCACCAGTTGGTGACGCCGTCGACGGCCTCGTCGACCTTTTCTGCAGTATCTGTTTGCGCTTTCATCGGGAGCGAGTCTAGTGCATAAAAATGCCCGCGGAATGAACCGCTTGGTCTACTGTCTGTGGGCATGACTGGATTTGCTACCGACGCCATTCACGCCGGATACGAACCCGACAGCCTGTACGGGCCGATCAACACGCCGATCTACGCCTCCACCACGTTCGCCCAGGACGGGCTGGCGGAGCTGCGCGGCGGCTACGAGTACACCCGCGTGGGCAACCCCACCGTCACCGCGCTGGAAAAGGCCGTCGCCGCGCTGGAGGGCGCCGAGTACGCCGTGGCCTACTCCTCGGGCATGGCAGCTATCGACGTCATCCTGCGCATCCTGCTCAAACCCGGCGACCACATCGTCGTGTCCAACGACGCCTACGGCGGCACCTACCGCCTGATCCAGCAAGTGTTCACGCAGTGGGGCGTGGAAAACACCGTGGTGGACATGACCAACCCGGAAGAGGTCGCCGCGGCCGTGAAGGACAACACCAAGGCCATCTGGGTGGAAACGCCGACGAACCCGATGCTGGACATCGTGGACATCGAAGCCATCGCCGCCGTGAAAAAGCAGGCCACGCTGGTGGTGGACAACACCTTCGCCTCGCCGTACCTGCAAAAGCCGTTCGACCTCGGCGCGGACGTGGTGGTGCACTCCACCACGAAGTACATCGGCGGCCACTCCGACGTGGTCGGCGGCATCGTCTGCGGCGACGATTCCCGCGTCCCCGGCTTCCACGAGCAGCTGCGCTTCTTCTTCGGCTGGGTCGGCGCGAACCCGTCCCCGTTCGACACGTACCTCACCGGCCGCGGCCTGAAGACGCTTTCCGTGCGCATGGACAAGCATTGCGACAATGCGGAGGCCGTCGCAAAGTTTCTCGACGCCCAGCCGCAAGTCGCCCGCGTGTGCTACCCGGGCCTGGAGACCCACCCGGGCCACGAAACCGCGAAAAAGCAGATGACCCGCTTCGGCGGCATGGTCTCCGTGCTGTTCCAGACCACCGAGCAGGCGAAGACGTTCTGCAAGTCCACCAAGCTGTTCTGCCTGGCGGAGTCCCTCGGCGGCGTGGAGAGCCTGCTCGAGCACCCCGCCACCATGACGCACGTCTCCGTCGCCGGTTCCGCGCTGGAGGTGCCGGGCGAGCTCGTGCGCATCTCGGTGGGCATCGAGGAGGAGGCCGACTTGATCGCCGACCTCGAGCAGGCGCTTACTCAGCTGTAGCGTCGACCTCGCGGTTGCGCACCGCTCGCGCGATGCGGTCCTGCCCCTCGGCGATGACGCGCTTCAGCCCGGCCGGCGCGTCGCCGTTGAGTAGGGCGTTCGCCTTCTCAACCGCGCCGGCGGTGACGTCCCAGCGCGGGTACATGCCCTCGAGGGTGCGCTGCGCCATCTCGTTGGTCAGCCGCTCCCACAGCGCGGGCGCGGCGCGGAAGTACTCGTCGGTCAGCCCCTCGAGCCCGTCGTAGGTGAACGTCAGCCCGTCCATGAGGTAGCGGGCTTCGAGGTTGGTCAGGTCGTCTTCGACGAGCTTGTTCCAAGCCCATCGCTTATCGACGACAGCTCTCGCCCGCAGCCGCGAAATCGCGCCCTCCGACGTGTTGTCCTGCTCCTTCTCCGCCGCCTCCAGCGGCAGGGCGCCGGCGGCGATGAGGTTGGTAATCGCCAGCCAGCGCACCTCCTGGTTGTCGGAGCGCTCCAGCAGCTCCTTGAAGTACGCGATCGTCTCCTCGGTCGGCGTCAGGCGGGCCAGGGCGCGGTCGAAGATGGCGGCCGGCTCCGCGCCGCGGAAGGCGGCGTTGAGCAGGTCCATGCCCTCGCCCTCCCAGGCGGGGTCGACGTACTGGCGCACCGCCTGCGTGGCCTGGGCGAGCAGACGCTCCTGCACGCTCGGGTGCGTCTCGGCGGCGGCGTGGGCGGCGACCAGCTTCACAAACTCGCGGGCGGCCAGCTCGCCGTCGCGCACCGACTCCCACAGCGACGACCAGATCAAGGTGCGCGCCAGCGAATCCTCGATCTCGCCGATGTGCTCGAGCGCGAACTTCTGGTGCTCGGGGGTCAGGCGCATCTTGGCGTAGGTCAGATCGTCGTCGTTGACGATCGCCAGGTCGTGCTCGATGCCGGCCAGCTCGGGGATCTCGGTGCGTTCGCCGTCGATGTCGGTCTCGATCTGCTTGACGCGGGAAACGGAGCCGTCTATAAGCTTGTAGAGCCCCACGCGCACACGGTGCGGGCGCGGATCCTCCTGCAGCACCGCGAAGCGCTCGCCGATCTCCGGGCGCAGCGTCGACGGGCCCGTGGTGCGCAGCCACTGCTCGGCCCAGCTAGACAGGTCGCGGCCCGACGCCTCCTCGAGCGCGCCGAGCAGGTCGTCGAAGGTGGCGTTGGAGTAGGCGTGGTTGTCGAAGTGCTTACGCACGCCCGCGAAAAACTCCTCGTAGCCCACATACGCCTGCAGCTGCTTCAACACGGACGCACCCTTGGCGTAGGTGATGCCGTCGAAGTTCTGCTCCGCGGTCTCGATGTCCGGGGCGTCCGCGGCAATCGGGTGCGTCGACGGCAACTGGTCCTGCTGGTACGCCCACGCCTTCTCCACGGACGCGAACGTGGTCCACGCGTCCGCGTACTCGCCGATCGCGGTCTGCGCGGTGGCCGCCGACCAAGTGGCGAAGGATTCGTTGAGCCACAGGTCGTCCCACCACTGCATCGTGACCAAATCGCCGAACCACATGTGCGCCATCTCGTGCAGGATGGTGTCGTTGCGGCGCTCCAGGCGGTACGGGGTGGGCTCGGAGGTGAAGATGTACTCGTCGCGGTACGTCACGCAGCCGACGTGCTCCATCGCGCCCATGTTGTACTCCGGGCAGAACACCTGGTCGTACTTGTCGCCGAACGGGTAGGTGCGGCCGAAGTTGGCGTGGTAGAAGTCGAAGCCATCCTTGGTCTGGCGGAACAGGCGCTCCGAATCCATGTGCGGGATCAGGGACGCGCGGGCGTACAGGCCGAGCTCGATGGTGCGGCCGTCGCCGGCGTCGTAGGTGTCGGAGATGCGCTCAAACTCGCCGGCGCAGATCGCGATGAGGTAGGTCGACAGCGGGTAGTCGATCTCGGTGGTCCACGTCGCGGTGCCGTCGCCGTTGTCGGTGCGGGTGACCGCCTCGTTGAGGATCACGGTGTAGCGCTCCGGGGCTTTCACGCTGACGGTGTAGGTGGCCTTCAGGTCCGGCTGGTCGAAGCCGGCGAACACCTTCATCGCCATCGCAGGCTCGAACTGGGTGTACAGGTAGTCCTTGCCGTCCACCGGGTCGGTGAACTTGTGCAGGCCCTCGCCGGTGCGGTTGTACGCGTCGTGGGAGGTGACGGTCAGCGTGTGGGCGCCGTCGCTAAGCGAAAGCTCCCGGCCCGTCTCCTCGCCGTCGAGGGTGGCCTCGAACCCGGCAGCAACCAGGTCGAAGTGGGTGGTGCCCGCCTTCGAATCAAAATGGACGGTGCTCACCGTGGTGAACTCGTCGGCGTCCGTGATGTCCACGGCGATGTCGTAGCGGACGTTGGAAATCAGTTCGGCGCGTGTCTGCGCGTCCTTGCGAGTCAAATTTGTCTTCATCTGCCGCAGCCTACACGCGCTATCGTGGGCGCCATGACGGAACAAGTGAAATTTTGGTTTGACGTATCCTGCCCGTTCGCATGGCAGACCTCCCGCTGGATCAAAGAGGTGGAGAAGGTCCGCGACATCGAGGTCGAGTGGGTGCCCATGTCGCTCGCAGTGCTTAACGACGGCCGCGACATCCCCGAAGACTACGCAGCCATGATGGAAGCGAACTGGGGCCCGGCGCGCGTGTTCGCGAAGGTCAAGGAGGAGCAGCCCGAGAAGGTCGACGAGCTGTACACCACGATGGGCACGATGATCCACGCCGGCGGCGAGGGCGGCAAGAAGGGCGACGGCGCCTACGACGAGATCATCGCGAAGGCGCTGGCGGAGGTGGGCCTGCCGGAAAATTTCGTTGAGGTGGCCAACACGTCCGACTGCGACGATTTGCTGCGCGGCTTCCACGCCACCGCCATGGATGCCGTCGGCGACGACGTGGGCACCCCGGTGGTCAAGCTCGGCGACAACGCGTTCTTCGGCCCCGTGATCACCCGCGTGCCGGAAGGCGAAGAGGCCGGCAAGTTGTTCGACCACGCGGTTGGGTTGGCGGAGTTCCCGTACTTCTTCGAACTCAAGCGCACCCGCACGGAGATGCCCCAGGTACGCTAAACGCCATGCGTATTTACCTTGGAGCAGACCACGCCGGATTCGAGCGCAAGAACCAGATCAAGGCCCACCTTGAGGCCCAGGGTCACGAGGTGACCGACTGCGGCGCCCACGAGTACGACGCTTTGGACGACTACCCGGCGTTCTGCATCGCCGCGGCTGAGGCCGTGGTGGCTGACCCGGGTTCGCTGGGCATCGTGCTCGGCGGCTCCGGCAACGGCGAGCAGATCGCCGCAAACAAGGTCAAGGGCGCGCGCTGCGCCTTGGCGTGGTCTGAAGAGACCGCGAAGCTCGCCCGCGAGCACAACAACGCGCAGCTCATCGGCATCGGCGGCCGCATGCACACCGAGGAAGAGGCGCTCGCAATTGTCGACGCCTTCGTGTCCCAGCCGTGGAGCGAAGAGGAACGCCACCAGCGCCGCATCGACATCCTCGCCGAGTACGAGCGCACCGGCGTCGCGCCCGAGCTTCCGTAAGCTGCGTCACCAGCCCGCGAAGTAGCGCTCCAGCTGCAGCGGGCCTGCCACCGGCGTGAGCCCGAAGTCTTCGGGGTGCGCGGTGGCCGGCTCCATTTCCAGCGCGGCGGCGCGCTTCGTGCGCACCACCGTGCCGTCGGGGGAGAGCACGTACTCCACCGCCAAAAGCGCGCCCATATCCTGCGGCGCCCAGCCCGCGCCGACGGCGATGCTCACCCGCGCGTCGACCTCCGCCGTGCCCACCCGCGGGTCGTGCGCGAACAGCGCCGGCACCTCCGCGACGCGCACGTACGCGCCGACCTTCAGCCACTCCGCGATGACGAAGTCGCGCACCCCCTCGCCGTCGAGCTCCGGGACCTCCACCTGCATGTCGAAGGTGTCGAAGATGACCCCGTCCGGCCGCGCCAACGGGTGGGTCACGCGCCGGGCCAGGGCGAGCGATTCGGCGTTTTTGACGGCGGTGGCGACGGCCGGGTCGTCGTAACGCTGCCCAAAGTCCTCCTCCGCGTGGTGCGCGACGGCCGCCGGCTCGTGCACGAAGCTCGCGCCCGCGTTCCAGGCGCGGAAGCCGAACTCCCAGTCTTCGCCGCCGTAGCCGACGAGCGTGCCGTCGAAGCCGCCGACCTCGTCGAAGAACTCGCGCGAGCACGTCAGCACCGCCGAGATGATGTAGCGCCAGGAGCTGTGGTCGGTGTTGCGGAGGTTGGCGGTGGCGGACCAGGCGTCGATAAGCCATTGCGGCTCTTTATCATCGGCGCCGGTGCGGCGCGCGCCGACGACCACCGCCCGCGCATCGCCCACGACGTGCGGCACCACCGCGGAGAGGTAGCCGGGCTCGGGCACGGTGTCGGCGTCGAGAAACGCGAGCACCTCGCCGCGCGCCGCGTCCGCGCCGAGGTTGCGCGCCGCGGCCGCCCTGAAGCCCTTGTCCTCCTGCCACACCACGCGCGCGCCCTCGATCGCGGGTGGTTCGGCGGAGCCGTCGTCGGCCACGACGATCTCCACCTCGCCCGCGTAGTCTTGCGCGCGCACCGCCGCGACGACCCGCTCGAGCGCTTCCGCGTCGTTGTAGTGCGGGATGACCACGCTCACATCAGGCCAGCTAAACGCCATGTTTCCTCCCACAATTCGGCGACCTCGGCCCACCCGTAGCGCGGCGGTTCGAGCTGCTCAGGCACATGCTTTGCGACGGCCTCCCGCCAGCCCCCGTCAGCCACCAGCGTCACGCGCCCGGGCAGCCACGCGTCGATCTCGCGGGCGTAGGCGGAGTCGCGCACCAGCACGGTCCGGCCCGCGCCCAGCCACGCCATGAGTGAACCGGAGGCAGAGAAGTGGCGGTGCGGGCACACCGGCACCGCGATGCGGCCAATTTCGCGGGCGAGTTGGGCGTCGGAAAGCCAGCCCGTGATTTCGGCGTCGAGGTTTTCGGCCCATTTTTCGTGGCCGGTTGAGACCGCGCCGAGGAAGCGCAGGCGGTGGTCCGGGAGTGCCTCGATGAGGTCCTCGTGGCCCTTGCCGGGGTAGAGAAAGCCCAGCACGCCGACGCTGCCCGGCTCGGGGTCGAAGGGCGAGTCGATGACCGGGATGGGCAGGCGGATCACGGTTGTCGCGGCGTCGAAAAACGAGGCTTCGTGGTTGGAGTTCACCACCGCGACGTCCGCCTTCTCCACGAGCTCGCGGTAGACCCCGGCGCGACGTGCGTAGCGCTCGGCGCCCTCCTCGGGCTGGGGGATGTCGTGCAGGCTCACGGACAGCGGGCCGTCGATGCGCGCCAAAAGGCGCTCGGCCGTGTCGCCGAAGAGGTGGTCGGTGAACGTGACGTGGACGGGGCCATTCAGCGGCGCGTCGCCGAACGTCTCCTCCCGGATGACCTCGGCGCCCGTCGCGCGGGCGAGCCCGAGGGCGTACTCGGTCACCCCGTGGCCCGCGGGGCCGACGATGAGATGTTTCATTGCACCAACCCTAGATTCGCAATGCGCTCCGCGTGGCGCTGCAACCCATGAGCGACCAGCGCCGGACGCTCACGGTAGAACTCCAGCTGCGCGGCGCGGATCTCGTCGGCGTCGATGGCCCCGGCGCCACGCTCGCGCCACTCCTCGCGGCCTGCGACGGAAACGCCGAGGGCGTCGGCGGCCGCGGCGTCGATAGGCGCATCCAGCCCGCCGAGCATTTCGTAGTCGGGGGCCACGGGCGCGTCGGAAAGCCCCAGCGCCTCCAGCACGCGCGACGCCATGAACGCCAGCGTCGCGTTGTCGGGGTGGTTGACGGTGTGCCACACCGGGGTGGTCTCCAGGTAGTCCGACACCACAACCGCGCCGTGGGCCTGCTCGCGCAGCCGCATCTGCTCGACGGACATGGCGGCGGCGCGGCGCAACGCATCCGGCGACGGCGCAGCGGCCCCCGCATACCCCGCCGCCGCGGCCAAGGTGCGCAGGTCGTGGTACGGCACTACCGGCGGGTTCAACGACGGATCATCCGGGTCGCGGATGATGGCCTGGTACGGCATGAGCCCGTCGAAACGCAGCACCGGCACAACCACGCGCCGCGCCGACGTTTGCAGCTGCCGGGTGCCCACGGGCAGGCCGCGGTAGTTGTCGCGGATCGGCTGCGTCACCAGCACGTCGGCGCGGGCCACCAGATCCAAAAACCACCCCATGTCCGCCGCTTCAAGCTCGTGGACTGGGGCGATGCGCTCGCCGGTGAAGTGTCCGGTGGACATTAAAAGCTTGCGGGTGGACTCCGCCTGGCAGTTCCCAACGACGACGAGCAACGGCATGCCAACACCGTATGCGAAAACCTTTATATTAGTGGGGTGCGCGTTCTGTCTATCCCCTCCGGCCACCCGTACACGCAGGCTATCCGCCCTGCTGGCGTGGAGTTCTTGCCGGACCCGGACATCGACGGCAACTGGTGGCCGCACCCCGCCTTCGAGGCCGAGTTTTGGCGTGACCCGCCCGCCGTGGACCTGGTGCACATCCACTTCGGCTTCGAGCACCGCACGCCCGCGCAGATCGCGGAGCTTTGCCGCGCGCTGCCGGTGCCGCTGGTGCTCACCGTCCACGACTTGGACAACCCGCACCTCGTCGATCAGACCGAGCACCACGAGCGGTTGCAATTGCTTATCGACGAAGCATCCGCCCTCATCACCCTCACCGACCAAGCCGCCGAGATTCTTACCCGCGACTTCGGCGCGACGGACGTGCGGGTGGTGCCGCACCCGCGGATCGTCGAGAACCCGGTGAAGGTGGAGCCGGGGGATCGCGCGGCGGTGTTTTTGAAGTCGGTGCGCTCCAACGTGGTGTCGGACGCGCAGTTCTACCGCGATATCGCGGCGCAGGTGCCGTTGGATGTGTATGTGCATGGGGGAGCGGAGCTTTCGTCGATAGGCACTGTGGTGCACGAGCCCATGACTGACGACGAGCTGCACGCCGCCGTCGGCCGCGCCGGAGTGTGCATTTTGCCGTACACGCGCGGGACACACTCGGGGTGGCTGGAAATGTGCCGCGACCTGGGTGTTCCCGTGGCGGTGCCGGACTGCGGGTGCTACGCCGGGCAGGCCGACACCCCGGAGGCGGTGGAGATGTACCGCACCGGCGACGGGCGCGCGGCCGGCGAGGCTGCGGCGCGGCTGCTCGCGCGCGGGCCGGTGCCGTACGCCGGCGACCGCGCGCGGCAGCTGGACGAGGTGCGCCGCGCGCACGAGGAGATCTACAGGAAAGTGGTGAGCGAGTGACCGTTGCCGCGAAACCCGCGCCGCACGCCGCGCGCACCGGCAAACTGCGCATCGCGCTGGTCGGGCCCGCGCGCTACCCCGTGCGCGAGCCGTACGCCGGCGGGCTGGAGGCGTTTTGCCACACCATGGTCGCAGCTCTTCGCGACCTCGGCCACGACGTGGACTTCTTCGCCGCAGAAGGCTCCGACGGCAACGACAAAACACTCGAGCTGCCCGGGGTGGACTGGGGCTCCCACGCCGCCGAGGCCACCGACACCACCTACCCGGAAGGCGGGCGCGAGCGGGAGAACGCCGCGTTTGTGCAGCTGCGCCGCCTGCTGGTCGCGCGCGGCTACGACGTGGTGCACAACAACAGCCTCAACCCATACATCTTCCCCTCGGCCGCGTCGCCGGAGCCGCTGCCGATGCTGACCACGCTGCACACCCCGATGGTCGAGGAGATCCAGGCCGCCATCACGGCCGCTGGCCTGCGCGCCGGGCGTTTCGCCGCCGTCAGCCGCACCACCGCGCGCGACTGGCGCCTGCCCAGTGAGCCGGTGATCATCCCCAACGGCGTCAACGTGGACCTCTGGCGCCCCGGCGACGGCGGCGGCACCGCGGTGTGGTTCGGCCGCCTCGTGCCGGAAAAGGGCGCGCATCTGGCTATCGACGCCTGCAGCAAAGCCGGCATCCCCCTCGTCTTGGCGGGTCGCAACGGCGACCACCACTACTTCCGCGACGAAATCGAGCCGCGCCTCGGGCACGACGCGCAGTGGATCGGCGAGCTCTCCCACGCGGAACTGCGGCGCCTGGTCGCCGGGTGCAGCGTCGCGGTGGTCAGCCCGCGGTGGGAGGAACCGTTCGGGCTCGTCGCGTTCGAGGCGATGGCGTGCGGAACCCCCGTTGCGGCGTTTCGCCGCGGCGGCATGGGCGAGCTGCTGCGCGACGCCCCGGCCGCCCTGGCACCTGCCGACGACGTCGACGCGCTCGCCGCCGCGATCGACCAGGCGCGTGGGATTGAGAGGGACGTGGTGCGCCGTTGGGTCGTCGAGAGGCATTCGCTTTCCCAAACCGCGAAGCACTACACCGACATCTTCCGCCAGGTGGCGGCGTTTGGAAAGGTAGGAAAATGATCGGGATCTACGCCCACCACCACGGCTCCGGGCACCTGCACCGCTGCCGCGCCATCCAGCGCGAACTGCGCGCGATGGGCCGCGAGGCGCAGATCCTCTCCTCGGCAGGCGGGGACGTTGCACTTCTCGACGACGCCAGCGCCGGCCCACGCGAACTGCGCTCCGGCCGCGCGATGACCGCCGGGGGCACGCTGCACTACGCGCCGTACGGGGCGCCGCAGATCGCATCGAGGTTCGCGCAGATCGCCGACTGGGTGGCCGAGAACCAGCCCGAGGCGTTCTACGTGGACGTGTCCAACGAGGTCGCCGCGTTCGTGCGGCTGATGGGTGTGCCGGTGGTGGTGCACGCGATGCCGGGCTACCGCGGCGACGCCCCGCACCAGCTCGCCTACGCCCAAGCCGACGCGATCGTGGCGGCGTGGCCGGACTGGGTCGAGGTGCCCGACCACCTGCGCGCGCACGCCGACCGGCTGCACGCCGTCGGCGGGATCTCGCGGCTTAGCCCGCGCGAGGGTGTGAAGCGCGACCCGAACCACGTGGTGGTGATGGCGGGTCTGGGCGGCTCGACGTGGTCGCCGGCCGATTGGGAGGCGGTGCAGGCAGCCTGCCCCGAGTACCGGTTCACCTTTTTGGGCGGCGACAACCACGTCGACGACCCGACGGAGCTGCTGCAGTCCGCAGGCATCGCCGTGACCGCCGGCGGGCAGAACTCCGTGGCGGACCTGGCAGCCACCGACACCCCGGCGGTGATCCTGCCGCAGCCGCGCCCCTTCACCGAACAAAAGGCGGGCGCGAAAGCACTCGAAGGCCTAGCGACGGTCCGAAACGCCTTCCCCGCCGCAGAAGAATGGCCCGAACTGCTGCGCCGCCGCGACACCGACTGGGCGCGCTGGCAGGCAGACGGCGCGGCGCGCCGGGCCGCCGAGGTCATCGCCGGCGTGGCAGAGGACCCCGGCCAGCCGGCGACCTGCGTGATCACGCTCGCCGACGCGAACCGGCGCGACCACCTGACCCACCAGGTCAACCTCATGCCGATGGGCGTCGACCACGTCACCGTCGCGCTCGCCGATGCGGACGTGCTGGCCAAGGCGGTGCCGAAAAGCCACGTGGTGGCAGGACCGCGGAATCTCGCTGCCGCCCGCAACCTGGGCGCGCAGGTGGCCATCGAACGCGGCGCCGAGGTGCTCGTGTTCCTGGACGCGGACTGCCTGGCCTCCGACGCGCTGGTCCCGCGCTACGTCGCGGCGCTTACGCGACGCCCCGACGCTGTCGCCGCCGGCCCGGTGACCTACATGAAGCCAGGCGAGCTGCGCGTCACCGACCCCGACCCGCACCCCGCCCGACCCAACCCAGCCGACGGCGAGCTCGTCGACGCCGACAACTACAACCTGTTCTGGTCCCTCTCCTTCGCCCTTACCGCGAAGACGTGGGCGCGCATCGAGCACGACTTCGGCGGCTTCGACCCCACGTTTGAAGGCTACGGCGGGGAAGACACCGACTTCGCCCGCGAGCTCCAGCGCCACCGCATCCCGCTGATCTGGGTCGGCGGGGCCCACGCCTACCACCAGTGGCACCCCGTGTCCTCGCCGCCGTGGGAGCACATCGAGGACATCGTCGCCAACGCCAACCGGTTCCACGACAAATGGGGGACCTTCCCCATGGAAAGTTGGTTGGAGGCGTTCGAGGCCGAAGGTGCCGTCGAGAAGCAAGAAGCCCCTGAGCGCTATATCCTGCGGAACTATGAACTTCACCATCCACGAAGGAAGCACTGACTGCCCAGTGATCGTGCACGTGCCGCACGCGTCGCGCGAAATCCCGGCCGAGGTTGCCGCTGATTTCATCGCCACCGACGACCAAATTGCGCGCGAGCTCGACCGCGTCACCGACGACCACACCGACACCCTCGCCGCGGCCGCCGCCGAGCAATCCGGCTGCGCGCCGTGGATGATCGTGAACAACCTCTCCCGCCTGGTCGCCGACCCGGGGCGGTTTTCCAACGAACGCGAATCCATGGACTCGACTGGACGCGGCGCCATCTTCCTCAAACTCGGCGACGGCAACCCGCTGCGGCCTTTGGACATGGACGTCGCCGACCTGAAGGCCGAGTACTACTTCCCGTACGCCGATGCGGTGTCCAAGCTGGTCTCCGGCCGCATCCAAGACTGTGGCTGCGCGGTGATCGTGGACGTGCACTCCTACAACAACCAGCCCGACGAATACCGCATCCACCCCGGCAAACTCCTCCCGGATGTGTGCATCGGTACTCACTCTGTGCACACACCCGCCGTGCTTGCCGACGAAGCCGACCGCACCTTCACCGCCGCCGGCTTCAACGTCGAGCGCAACACCCCGTTCGCCGGGGCGTACGTGCCGGTGGACTACGACAAGAACACCGCCGTGCTGGCCGTCATGTTCGAGGTGCGCAAGGACCTGCTCGAATCCGACGAGTCGCGGGTGCGCGTCGAGGCCGCGCTGGCCGAGGTGATCCGTAAAGCCGTGGAGATTTCGCGCACCGACATGGGCCGCCCGCTGTAGACGTCGTTAAGCAAACATGCCTTCGCCGATGTAGCCCTCGTCTCCCACGCCCGGCACGATGAGGTAGGTGCCGGTGTTGGTGGTTTTCAGGTACTCGGTGAACATCTCGTCGCGCGACATCGACTTGTGCACGCGCGCGAAACGCTCCGGCGTCTGCGTGAACGCGATGAAGAACAGACCCGCGTTCATGCGGCCCTGCTCGTTCGTGCCGTCGACGTAGTTGAAGGGGCGGCGCAGCATGCGGATGCCGTCGTTTTGCGCCGGGTGCACGTTGAACAGGTGGGACGCGCGGTCGATCTTCGGGTTGCCGCGCTCGTTGACCGCATCGAAATCGGGCTCGGTGAACTCGTCGCCGCCGGACAGCGGCGCGCCGACCGGCTTGTCGCGGCCGGTCACGCGCTCCTGCTCGCGCAGCTGCAGCGTGTCCCACACCTCGATGTTCATGGCGATGCGGCGCACCGTCATGTACGTCCCGCCCGCGGCCCACGGCTGCGAGCTGTCGGCGGGAATCCACACGTGCTTCGCCAACTCCGCGTCCTCGTCGGCGCGGATGTTGGCGGTGCCGTCCTTCTGGCCGAACAGGTTGCGCGGTGTCGGCTGCTCCGTCCCGGTTGCGCCCGCGCGCCCGAAGCCGAGCTGGGTCCAGCGCAGTGTCGCGGTGGGCACGGCGAGGCGGGTGAGGTTGCGAATCGCGTGGCTTGCCACCTGCGGGTCGTTCGCGCACGCCTGGATGCAGATGTCGCCCTCGGAGAACTCGGGGCGTAAAAAGTCGTTGGTCATCGTGGGCATCTCGGTGAACTCGGCGGGGAGTTTGCCGGCGGTGCCCAGCTGTTCGCGGAAGAAGGAGCGGCCGAAGCCGAAGGTCAGCGTGAGCCCGGAGGGGCCGTGGTCGACCGCCTCGCCCGAGTCGTCCGGCGGGAAGCTATCGCCGGTGCCGAACGCGCCCTTGGCCGAGACGTCGCCGCCGAGCGTGAGCCGGCGCGCCGCCGCGGTCCAGCGCTCGAGCAGGTCGATCACGTCCTCCCGATCCGCCTTCTCCGAAATGTCGAACGCCGCGAAGTGCAGGTTGTTCTGCATGGGCGTGATAATCCCGGCTTGGTGCTCGCCGGCAAAGTCCACGATGAGCTCTTCGCTTGACGACGAACCCCCGGCCCCACCCGCCGCATCATTGTTCTTCGCCCCGTCCTCGTTCGCGCACCCGGCGAGGGCGGCCGCGCTGGCCGCGCCCAGGGTGCCCAGGCCGCCGAGGGTGAGAAGCTGTCGCCGGCTGACCATTAGCCCAGCCCCAGTACGGTGCCGGTGAGCTGGGACAGCGGCTCGCGCAGCGCGTCGAGCGCCCGGGTCAGCTCCGCCTGCGCGGCCGCGTCGACGGTGTCGTAGGAGACGAACCCGGTCTCCAGCGAGCCGTACTCCTTGAGCATCTCCTCGACGTCGTCGTAGCGGTCGTTGATATCTTGGACCAGCTTGGCGCCGTTTTCCCCGCGGTCCGCGGCGATGGGGGCGACCAGGTCGAACGCGATGCGTGAGCCCTGGATGTTCGCCGCGAAGTCGTAGAGGTCGGTGTGGCTCCACCAGTCTTCCTCGCCGGTGACCTTGGTGGTGGCCACCTCCTCCAGAAGCGAGATCGCGCCGTTGGACACCGAGTCGATGGTCAGCTGTTGGTCCTCGGCGAAGTTTGGGTCGTTAACCGTGTCAAGCAGCTGGTTGACGTCGGCGACGAACAGCTCCGCGACCTGTGTGCGCTGGGCCGGGGTGGAGGGTTCCCAGTCCTGCCAGGCGTCGGCGCCGTCGGCATTCTTGGCGTCCTTTTCTGGCACCCACAGATCCTTTTCCATGCGGTGGAAGCCGCGCCACTGGTCGAAGGCGGGGTCTTCCGCCTTCAGCTCATCGGCTTCTGCGATGTAGTCCACCTCGCGGTAGTCAATCTTCGGGTCGAGGATGCCCAGCGCCTCCGCGATCGGCTCGATGCGCTCGTAGTGCACGCGCGTGGTGGGGTAGAGCTCGCGCGCCTTCTCGTCGTCGCCGGAGGCGTAGGCGGCGGCGAACTCCTCGGCGAGGGGGACGAACTCGGCCACTTCGTTCTTAGCAAAGTTGACGTAGGAGGCGACGGCGTCGTCGAAACGCTGCTGGTCCGACTCGTCGACGGCCACGGCCTCGCCGGTAACCGTGAACGCGCTTTGGCCGACGTTCGGCCCGCGCAGGCCCGGCTTGCAGGCGGTGAAGTAGTCGCCCGGCATGAGCGAGACCGTCAGGTCGGCCGTTTCGCCGGGGGCGATGTTCTCGCGCTCGGCGATGACGCGCAGGCCGTCGTTGGCGAGCAGGTAAAACTCCGTCACCTGGTTGCCGGTGTTGTTGATCTTGAACGTGCGCGCGCCGGATTCGGTGCTGTCGGTGCTCACGGCGCAGGTGTCGGCGTCGGAGGTGACCTCGATGCTGTCGGCGTTGGCGGCGTTTTCCACGCACGACGTGAGCGTCAGTGCCAGCGGCAGCGCGGCCACGGCGGCGAGGGTTCGGTGGTGTGACATTAGACTTCCTTTCCTACGAGAGCAGGGTGCGTATCGACGACCTCCGGCCGCCCCACCCCCTGATCCCGGCGAACGTGGTTGACAAAAATTGGGACAATGACCGCGATGTAGATGGCCCAGCCGATGACCTGCAGCCAACTCATCTTCGGCTCGAACCCGGTGAGCGCGTTGACCAAGGTGGCGATCGGCCCCGTGGGGTCGATGGCGTGCTCGAAATCGAATGCCCAACCGAAGGGGAACGACGCCATCCAGAACGGGTACGTCGCAAACCCCACGAGCACCTCCCCGGTGCGCGGGTGTGTCGGGGCGATCGGCGCGCCGGAGAACGGCCCCGGCAAGAACTGCGCCTCTTGAAGGTCGTGGATGGCGTAGGCGAGGATGCCCGCGGCCACGACGATGAGCAACGCCGAGGACACTTGCATGAACGTGCGCATGTTCATCTGCAGCGCACCCTTGTAGATGGCGTAGCCCATCACCAGCGCCACGCCGATACCGAGGAACGCCCCGATGACCGCCGCCGGCTGCACCACCCACCCCCACATGAGCAGCGTCAGCTCGAGACCCTCGCGCGCGACGGTGATGAACGCGAGCCAGAACATCGCCCTCGCGCCGGCTGCGACGGCGTCGCCCGTCTTGGCGTCGAGGACTTTGCGCACCATGCCGTCTTTGTTGGACATGGACAGCACCATGCCGGTGATCATGGCCACCGCAACCAGCGACAGTGTGCCGCCGATGGCCTCCTGGGCGCGGAAGCTTAAGCCGTAGCGGCCGAAGGTGAACAGGGCGCCGAGGACGACGCAGATGACCACCGCGAGCCCGACACCCCACCAGAGGCTGCGCCGGGCCCCGGCGGCATCGCGCCGGTCCAAGCCGGCGAGCAGGATGCCGACGATCAGCGAGGCCTCGAGGCCTTCACGCAGGCCGACCAGGAATGCGGCGAGGAACATAGACTTACGCTAAACCGCCGCGCGTGATTCAGGCAAGTCTTACCTAACTTAGGCTAGGCTGGCTACCCCGAAAAGGTGTGCCAGCCTAGCGGCGCGTCACCTTGCCCGTGGCCTGCGCCACCGGCGTGACCACAGAGGGTCGGGCCGCCCACCAGCCGGCGGCCGTCACCGCGACGGCGAGAAGGAAGAGGATGAGGCCGAGCCATCCGGAGGCGTCGTCACGCGCGGCAAACATGGCGTTGAGGTTGCCGCGCAACCCGGTTGCGGCGACCAAGAATACGTGCACGGCGACGAAGATGAGGAAGTAAACCATGGTGGGGAAGTGCACCGCCCGCGCCCACGACACCGGGACGGCCTTCCAGGAGGCGGGCCACATTCCGCTCATGCGGAAACCGGACGCGATGGCCAGCGGCGCCGCCACAAACACGGTGACAAAGTACGACAGCTCCTGCAGGGCGTTGTAGTACACCCACCCGTTCTCATCTGGCCAGTCCAGCGAGAGGTACTGCAACCCCGCGGACACCGCGTTGGGGAACACGTCCCAGCTGGTGGGCACGATGCGCATCCACTGCCCGGTGGCGAACAGCAGCACGAAGAACACGACGCCGAGCACGACCCAGGCGACGTCCAGCACCTGGTGCAGCCACAGTGTCACGGAGATCTTCTTGCCGCCCTTCTTGGGCTGCCAGTAGGCGTCGGGGCGTTTCTCGCGGCGAACGTCAAGGCCCGTTTTCACAATGAGGGCCATGAGGAACATGTTGAAGAAGTGGGCCCAGTTCAGCCACGCAGGGAAGCCCACGGGGGCATTATCCGGCAGCGGCTGGATGCCGTCGTAGCGCTCGATGAAACCGGCGCCGGTCTCGGTGCCGACAAACCAGCGAGCGCCGAAGACCGCCGCGGCGAGCAGCAGTAGCGCACCGATCGCCCATGGGAGCCATTGCCTTGCGACGCCCTCCGGTTTCCCCGCCGTCGCCGACGCGGGTGCCGGCTGCTGGGCCGGTTTCGGAACCGGTTTCGGGGCTGGCTCGGGGGCCGTCTTGGCGACAGCGTCGTCCACCACCGTCGCCGCCACAGGCGCAGCGGGTTCTGTTTCGGTTTCCGGATGCGGTTCGGGCTCAGCTTCCGGTGCCGGGGCGGCGACGCGCACGGTCCCGGCGGGCGGCCACGGGTCGCCGCCCTCGACGCGGGGCAGGCCGCGGCGCAGCGGCACCTCGACCGTGTGCGCCGACTCCGCGTCGTCAACGGCGGCGGGTTCTGCGGCGGCACCGGCGGGCACGGCAACCTTCACGGTGCCAGCGGGCGGCCAAGGCTCGCCGCCCGGCACGCGCGGCAGGCCGCGGCGCAGCGGCACCTCGACGGTGTCGTCGGAGACCGGCGCCGGCGCGGCCTCAACCTGCGCCGCCTCAACCGGCGCGTCGGCAACGTCGACGGTGCCGGCCGGCGGCCACGGCTCGCCGCCTGGCACTCGCGGCAGTCCTCGGCGGAGTTCTACCTGCATTACTTGCGCGCCTCAATCTCGGAGATGATGTCCGGCACCAGGTCGAACAGGTCGCCGATGATGCCGAAGTCGGCGATGTCGAAGATCGGGGCGTCCTCGTCGGAGTTGATCGCCACGATGGTGTCGGCGGTCTGCATACCCACCAGGTGCTGCACCGCGCCGGAGATGCCGACGCCGATGTAGAGCTTCGGACTGACCATCACGCCGGTCTGGCCGATCTGCGCCTCGTACGGTACCTGGCCTTCGTCAACGGCGGAGCGGGTGGCGCCGACGGCGGCACCCAGCGCGTCGGCAAGCCCGCCAACGAGGTCTTCGAACATGTCCTCGTCGCCCAAGGACACACCGCCTGCGACCACCTTGTCGGCGGTGAGCAGGTCGGGGCGGTCGGAGGTGCGCTCGACGGGGGTCACGGAGAGCACTTCTGCCTCTCGACGTCCCGTCGGCGCCACCTCCAACTCGCGCACCTCAGGCGTGGCCGCCTCCGCACGCGTTTCCACCGCACCCTTGCGCAGGGTGATCACCGGCGCGGAGTGCGTCGCCGCGGCAGAAGCGGTGTAGACGCCGCCGAAGTTCTGGTGCTCGGTGACAATGCCCTGGTCGTCGCGGCTCACAGACACCGCGTCGGTGAGTAGCGCCCTGCCTGTGCGTGCGGCGAACCGGCCGGCGGCTTCGCGCCCGCGCACGGTGTGGGCGAACAGGACGGCTGCTGGGAAGAGTTCGTCGAAGGCGGCGGTAGCTGCGTCGATAAGCGGGGCGTTGGACACCAGCACCACCGCGGCGCCGAGCGCACCCAACTCCTCTGCGTGCGCGCGGTCTGACGCCAGCACCACCGGGGTGCCGACGGCGGACGCGGCGCCGATGAGCTCGGCCGCAACGGGGCTGACCGAGCCGTCGAAGGAGCGGTCCGGGACAACAAGAATCTGGGTCATGGCTGCTCCTTAAATGAGGTTCTTGGATTCGAGGAAGTCCACCAGGCGGGCGGCGGCGGTGGAGTTCGCGTCGATGATCTCGCCGCGCTCGCGCTCCGGGCGGCGCTCGATGCTGGTCATGATGGCGCGCGGGTGCGTGAAATCCTCCGGGTCCACGCCGAGCTCGGCGAGGGTGACGGTGCGCAGCTCCTTCTTCTTCGCGGCCATCAGCCCCTTGAAGTTGGGGTAGCGCGGGTCCGCGAACTCGTCGGCGACGGACACCACGGCCGGCAGCTGCGCTTCGAGCTGGGCGGTGGCGGCGTCGGAGGCCTGGGTGGCGCGCACGGTCTCGCCCTCGAGCGTGAGCTCGGTGAGGTTGGTCAGCACCGGCCAGTCCAACAGCTCGGCCATGAAGGGGGCAACCACGCCGGTGCCGCCGTCGGAAGACTCGGCGCCCGCGATGACGAGGTCGTAGCCCTGCTTCTCGACGAGCTTCGCCAACACCTCACCAGTCAACGTCGCATCCGCGCCTGTGAGTGCGTCGTCGGAGACGATGTAGGCCTCGCTCGCGCCCATGGCGATGCCGCGGCGCACCGAATCGGCGGAGGACTCCGGGCCGACGCTTAAGATCTCGACCTCGATGTTTTCGCCGGCTTCGGCGATGCGCAGCGCGGCCTCGACGGCGCGCTCGCTGACCTCGTCGGCGACGACGTCGCCGGAGCGGTCCGTCAAACCCGTCTCCAGGTTCATTTCGCGGTCACTGTACGTGTCCGGCACTTCTTTCAGCAGCACAGCAATGCGCACGGCCACTCCTTGCTCTTGAGCTTTCTGGGGTTCGCGATCGCTGTGCAGTGTAACGCACGGCTAAAAGTCGAATCCCCCGAAGTCGAAGCCGCCGCCGTCGCCGAACCCGCCGAAGTCCCCGAAGTCGCCGCCGGCATCGCCCATGTCACCCATGTCACCCATCTCGCCGGCGCCGTCCATGCCTTCGCCGAGCCCGCCGGCCTCAAACGCCTCTGCAGACGCCACGCCGGACATCCCCGCGAACATCGCGGAGTAGAACATCATGGAGCTCGCCGCCCACACGCCGGTCATCATCGCCGGGCCCCACCACGCGGTGGAGTACCAGCCGGCCGGCACCGGGCGGCCCGCGACGGCGCCGCCGGGGTAGTAGTGCGGCGTCTGCGTGGTGGCGTGCGGCGACGCCATGACCTGCGTGCCGTCCTCCTGCGTGACGGTGCGCTGCTCGGTCACGCGCCCTGCCTGGCGCTGGCCCTCCAGCTCCGGCAGCTGCGGGCCGGCGGGCAGCCCCATGATCTCGCGGGCCGCGTTAACGTAGTGCAGGCCCTCCAGCGCGGACTCGCGCGCGAGCATCGCCTGCTTGACAGAACGCGCCTCGCTCAGCCCGGCGGATGCCGCGTTGAAGCGCTCGGAGGCGTCGGCCATCGCCTGCTGTGACGCAGTGTCGTTGCCGGAGAGGTTCAGCACCTGCGAGCCCAAGCGGTCGGTCCACCGCTTAGCGTCGGCGTACGCGTCGTCGAAAGACAGCTGCTGCTGCCTTGCCACCTGGCGCCGCGACTGTGGCATCTGCCGCTGCCCGCTCATGTTCGGCAACATCACCAACGCGCCGACCATCAAGAAAATGAGCAACAGGGTGAACATGACTCCTCCTAAAATTTCGTTCGTGTTTGGTTCAACGCATACGCCTGCGCTAAAGTTCCGCACAGCGCTGCAGATTTCGGCGCTTGGGAATGTCGTATAGTGGCTAATACCTCAGCCTTCCAAGCTGAAGACGCGGGTTCGATTCCCGTCATTCCCTCCACACATGACACCGGTTCCGGTTGCGGGGCCGGTGTTTTTGTGCCCTCAATGCGGACGGTGATTGAAGCACCGCTACAATGACTGTTCTGAACTACACACGTTCAACGAATGTGGTTCATACCGTGCGGTTTTACCGCAACGGGGCGTGGCGCAGCTTGGTAGCGCACCTGCTTTGGGAGCAGGGGGTCGCAGGTTCAAATCCTGTCGCCCCGACCAAGGCGGGCCCGTGGTTTCGCGGGCCCGCCACATATAAACATCTGACAAACGTTGTTTCGATCTAGTACAGGAGAAATCCGTGAAGACTTCCGTCGACAAGCTCAGCGACACCCGCGTGAAGCTCAACGTCAGCGTGCCGTTCGACGAGCTGGGCAAGGAAATCGACCAGGCCTACAAGGCCATCGCCCAGCAGGTCAACATCCCGGGCTTCCGTCGTGGCAAGGCTCCGCGCCAGCTCATCGACGCTCGCTTCGGCCGCGGCCCGATCCTGGAGCAGGTCGTCAACGACATGCTGCCGACCCGCTACGAGCAGGCCCTGGCGGAAAACGAGATCAACCCGCTCGGCCAGCCGGAGATCGAGATCACCAAGATCGAGGACAACGACGTCGTCGAGTTCACCGCCGAGGTCGACGTGCGCCCGGAGATCGAGGTGCCGGACTTCTCCAAGATCTCCGTGAAGGTTCCGGAGCTCAAGCTTGACGACGAAGCAGTCGACGCCGAGCTGGACACCCTCCGTGAACGCTTTGGTGAGCTCAAGGACACCAAGCGCAAGCTGAAGACCGACGACTTCGCCATCATCGACCTCGAGGCCACCGTCGACGGCGAGAAGCTCGACGATGCTTCCGCCGAGGGCCTGACCTACCGCGTCGGCGCCGACGACCTGATGAAGGGCCTGGACACCGCGCTGCGCGGTCTGAAAACCGGCGAGGACGCAGAGTTCGAGTCCGAGATCCAGTACGGCGAGCACAAGGGCGAGAAGGCCACCGTGAAGGTCACCGTCCAGCAGACCAAGGAGCGCAAGCTGCCGGAGCTCGACGACGACTTCGCGCAGATGGCGTCCGAGTTCGACACCGTCGAGGAGCTGCGCAACTCCACCCGCGAGCAGGTTGAGGAGAACGCCAAGGCCAAGCAGGCCGCGGACATCCGCGACGAGGTGCTCAAGGTCGCCCTGGCAGAGTCCACGTTTGCCCTGCCGGAGTCCGTGGTGGACGAGCAGGTGCACAACCAGCTCCACCAGCTGCTGGGCCAGATGGCGCACGACGAGAACGCGTTCGCCCAGCTGCTCGAGGCGCAGGGCACGACCCGCGAGGAGTTTGACAAGCAGTCCCGCGAGCAGGCCGAAGAGTCCGTGCGCACCCAGCTGTTCCTCGACGCTGTGGCAGAGCAGGAGCAGCCGGAGGTCTCCCAGCAGGAGCTGACCGACCACATCCTGTTCACCGCGCAGTCCTACGGCATGGACCCGAACCAGTTCGTGGCCCAGCTGCAGCAGTCCGGCCAGATTGCCAACCTGTTCTCCGACGTGCGCCGCGGCAAGGCCCTGGCCATCGCCATCTCCCGCACCCAGGTCGAGGACGAGGCCGGCAACAAGGTTGACCCGAACGAGTACTTCGGCGAGATCGAGGAGGACGAGGCTGAGGAGTCCGAGGAGAACTAAGCCGTTCTCTTAGCGGCCGGGGCATGGTGTTGCCCCGGCCGCTTTTGTCATTCCTGCAGGATTGTTCACTCGGCCGGGCCGGTTTCGTGAACTTGTAGGCACTGGACGGGCAAATAGTTCACTTGGCCCAGGTCGCGCGTGACCCCGATGCAAGATGGTTCATCCGCCGGTGAACTATCCCGCACAACCACCCGCGCCAAGACGCTTCGCGGCAGAATCTGTCAGGCTGCCCCGATCGCCCCAGGTCGCCGCAAACGCCCGCCGTAATCTGTCAGGAACCCGCCCCAAACACCGACCCGTACGCCGGTAGCGAACAGGCTCGGAGTTACAGAATCACCCGAGTAGGGTAGTGGCGTTACCGGATGAACTAGCAAAGGAGCGTCTGTTATGACTTCCCCGACCCAAGGCATGAACCTGGGAGATTCCGTTTATGAGCGTCTCCTCCGGGAGCGCATTATTTTCCTGGGCCAGCAGGTGGACGACGAGATCGCCAATAAGCTCTGCGCCCAGATTCTGCTGCTGTCGGCGGAGGATCCGACGCGCGACATCAACCTCTACATCAACTCGCCGGGCGGCTCCGTCACCGCCGGTATGGCGATTTACGACACGATGAAGTACTCCCCGTGCGACATCGCCACCTACGGCATGGGCCTGGCGGCGTCGATGGGCCAGTTCCTGCTCTCGGGCGGCACGAAGGGCAAGCGTTACGCCCTGCCGCACGCGCGGATTATGATGCACCAGCCGTCCGCGGGCGTCGGCGGCACGGCAGCCGACATCGCTATTCAGGCGGAGCAGTTCGCGGAGACGAAGCGCGAGATGGCGCAGCTCATCGCGGAGCACACGGGCCAGACCTTTGAGCAGATCACGAAGGATTCGGACCGCGACCGCTGGTTCAACGCTATGCAGGCGAAGGAGTACGGCATCGTGGACCACGTCATTGAGAATGCGGCCCAGGCTGGCGAGCACTCCATCGGCGAGAACTAAGGCACACGAGGAATTAAGGAGACACCCACTATGACTTTCCAGATGCCCAACTCCCGCTACGTGCTGCCGCAGTTCCTGGAGGAAACGAGCTTCGGCACGAAGCAGATCGACCCGTACGGCAAGCTGTTCGAGGAGCGCATTGTCTTCCTGGGCACCCAGGTGGATGACACGTCGGCGAACGACATCATGGCGCAGCTTCTGGTGCTGGAGTCCCAGGACCCGGACCGCGACATCACCATGTACATCAACTCCCCGGGCGGCTCGTTCACCGCGCTGATGGCTATCTACGACACGATGCAGTACGTCCGCCCGGACGTGCAGACTGTCTGCCTGGGCCAGGCCGCGTCGGCAGCCGCGGTGATCCTCGCCGCTGGTGCGCCGGGCAAGCGCGCCGCGCTGCCGAACTCGCGCGTGCTGATCCACCAGCCGGCGACCCAGGGCACCCAGGGCCAGGTGTCCGACCTGGAGATTCAGGCCGCGGAGATCGAGCGCATGCGCCGCCTCATGGAGGACACGCTCGCGCACCACACGGGCCGCACGTCGGAGCAGGTCCGCATTGACACGGACCGCGACAAGATCCTCACCGCCTCCGAGGCTGTGGATTACGGGATCATCGACCAGGTCTTCGATTACCGCAAGCTCAACGGCTAAGCGCCCACAAAAAATGCGCCCGGTTCACTTCCGGGCGCATTTTGCTTTGCGACGAAACCTCCGGCTACTCCTCAGCCTCCCCGGACGCCGGGTCGCAGAATGCCACGGCGTTGCGGATGGCCTCCGGCGCGGTTTCGAAGTCCTCGCGAGCCCAGCAGATGCCGCCCTCGTCGGTGGTGACGGGGTCGACGGAGACCCAGCCCTGGCCCTGGGCGGCCCAGTAGTAGTCCTGGCCGTCGGAGGTGACGGTGCGGGCCCATTCGCGGTCGCAGAAGGTGCTGTACTCCTGGTTGCCGGAAGACGCGCCCTGGGTGGGCCATGCGCAGGTGGCGCCGGGGCGGTCGTCGACGATGGTTTCGCGCACCGGCTCCGGCTCGCGCGCTGCGTTGTCGGAGCCTGAGTTGTTGGAGCTGCGGGACTCCGAGCGCTTGGAGCTCGACTTCGTGGAGGTGCGCGTGGACGACTTGGACGACGAGCTCGACGAGGACTTCGTCGTGGTGGACGAGGAGGTGGTGGTCTCCTCTTCATCGTCGGCCTCGGTGGTCGTCGGGGTCGGGGTGGCGGTGGTGCTGGTCTGCGGGAAGTCCAGCATGGGTTCCGCCAGGGGCTCTACGTCCGCGCCGGAGTCCGAGCAACCGGCCAGCAGCGACGCGGCGAGGGCGGCTGCGGCGAAGGCAGAAAGTGTGCGGCTGCGATTCACGGATCGGTTCCTTTCGGGGCGCGGTGCTTTAACGTGTACAGGCTAGCGGATTAGTTTCCGAGGAACCGCGTTAGTGCGGTGTTGAATTCTTCCGGGTTCTCAATGGCCACTTGGTGGGCGGCCGGGTCCACCACCACTGACTGGGACGGGCCGGCCACGCCGGCGGCGATCTCGGCCAGCTTCTCGGGCGGGCAGGTCGGGTCGGAGGCACCCGCGATGGTGAGCACCGGGCAGGTGATCTTGCCCAGCTCGTCGGCGAAATCCCAGGTGGCAAGGGCGGCGCCGTTGTGGGCGTAGCCCTCGTCGTCGACGGAGTCGATCATGTCGGCCACGCGCTGCACCACCTCCGGGTGTTCCGCGCGGAAAGCTTCTGTGAACCAGTTGCCCATCAGGGTGGAGGTCAGGCCGGAGGTGCCGTCGTGAAGCGCGGTGTTGATCTTTTGCTCCCATGCCTCCTCGCCGCCGAGGAAGGTGGCGGTGGCGGCGAAGACGGCCTTGTCTACGCGGCCGCTGTTCGCGGCGAGCCACTGCGCGATCGCGCCGCCGAGGGAGACGCCGACGACGCAAAAGCGATCCACGCCGAGCTCGTCGAGTGCGGCGAGGACGTCGCGGCCGAGCGTGCCCACCTCCGTTGGGCGCTCGGCGGGCACGCCGGAGCCGCCGTGGCCGCGGTGGTCGACGGTGATCACGCGGTAGCCGGAAAGCGCGGGGATGACCTCGGACCAGGCGTCAGAGGTGGTGGCGATGGAGCTGAGCAGCACCACCGCTTCGCCGTCGGGGGTGCCGAATTCTTGCGTGTGAAGAAGCGTCATGGGCCCCATTTTCGCACGCGCGTGACAGTTGTGTCGGCGCGGCGGGTACGGTTTGACGCAAGCATTACACTCGGTGGGGATTGACCGAAGACGGGAGTAGATAGGCGCATATGGCAACTACGCACGACAGCGCGAACCTGCTCAAGTGCTCTTTCTGTGGGAAGAGCCAACAGCAGGTGCGCAAGCTCATCGCCGGCGGCGGCGTCTACATCTGCGACGAGTGCATCGAGCTGTGCAACGAGATCATCGAGGAAGAGCTCGCCGGCGCGCAGAACACGAAGGACGCGGACGACCCGGACCGCCTGCCGCGCCCGAGCGAGATCACGGCGTTTTTGGACGAGTACGTCATCGGACAGGACACCGCGAAGAAGACCCTGGCTGTGGCGGTGTACAACCACTACAAGCGCATCAAGGCCGAGACGTCCAACGTGTCCAGCCGCAAGCGCGACGAGGACGTGGAGATCGCCAAGTCCAACATCCTCCTGCTCGGCCCCACCGGCTCCGGCAAGACCTACCTGGCGCAAACGCTGGCGCGCATGCTCAACGTCCCGTTCGCCATCGCGGACGCCACCAGCCTCACCGAAGCCGGCTACGTCGGCGAAGACGTGGAGAACATCCTGCTGAAGCTTTTGCAGGCGGCGGATTTCGACGTCAACCGCGCCCAGCACGGCATCATCTACGTCGATGAGGTGGACAAGATCTCGCGAAAGTCCGAGAACCCGTCCATTACCCGCGACGTCTCCGGCGAGGGTGTGCAGCAGGCCCTGCTGAAGATTCTGGAGGGCACCACCGCGTCCGTGCCGCCGCAGGGCGGGCGCAAGCACCCGAACCAGGAGTTCATCCAGGTGGACACCACGAACATCCTGTTCATCGTGGCAGGTGCTTTCGCTGGCCTGGACAAGGTGGTCGCGGAGCGCGTGGGTAAGAAGGGCATCGGCTTCGGCGCGGAGATTGACTCGAAGGAGCAGCGCGACGAGGCGGACCTGCTGGCCCAGGTGCAGCCGGGCGATTTGGTCAAGTTCGGCCTGATCCCCGAGTTCATCGGCCGCCTGCCCATCCTCGCGCACGTGAACGACCTAGACCGTGATTCGATGAAGCGCGTGCTTACGGAGCCGAAGAACTCGCTGGTCAAGCAGTACCAGCGCCTGTTCGCCATGGACGGCGCGGAGCTGACCGTCACCGACGGGGCGCTCGGCGTGATCGCCGATAAGGCGGCGGAGCGCAAGACCGGCGCCCGCGGCCTGCGCGCGATCATGGAGGAGCTGCTCGTGCCCATCATGTACGAGCTGCCGGACCGCGAGAACGTCGCCGAGGTCGTCGTCGACGAGGCCGTGGCGCTCGGCACGGAGGAGCCGAAGTACATCGAGGCCGAAGAAAAGCAGTCTGCTTAGCGACGGGCCGTTAGACGATCCAGCCTTCGTCGCCGTAGATATCGAATAGCTCGTCCGGCTCCGCGTCCTCGGCGGGTGCCGGGGCGGCCTCCAGGTAGGACTCGTAGCCGGAGTACGAGATGTTGGAGGTCAAAAACGCCAGCACGGCGTCGATGACCATGCGGCGCATGCCGTCGACGTTGCGGCGGCTTTCCGCGTCCACGCCGAAGACGTGCTTGGCGGTGGCGGCGTTGCCGACACGGTAGAAGCACAGCGAAGAAATCAGGGCGAGCAGGTCAACTGCGGTGATGCCGGGGCGGAAGGCGCCGGCGTCCTGGCCGGCGAGGAGGAGCCGTTCGGCGTGCAGGCTCACCTCGCGCACGCCGGCGAGCATTGACGCGTCCTCCGCCTTAACTTCTGGGTCCAGGTTTTCGCGCAGCACCAGGCGCACGGCATCGGGGTTGTGCAAAAACGCGTGGTAGAGCGCGTCGACGAAGCGGCGCATGCCTTCCACCGGCACGGCGTGCGAGCGGTTGAGGATGTTCTCGGGCGGGGCCAGCTGCTCCAGCGCAAGGCGCAGCGCGACGGTGTAGAGGCCGCGCTTGTCGCCGAAGTGGTAGTGGATCATCCGCTTGGTCATGCCGGTTTTCTTGGCCAGGGATTCCATCTTCGCGCCCGAGTAGCCTTTGCGGGCGAACGCGACGAGGGCGGCGTGGACGACGGCGTCGGGGGATGGCGCCCCAGAGGTCGCGTCGGCACCGTCGGTCACGTCCGTCCCCTTTCACTCGAAATACCTCTCAATCGTGCACCAGATGTCCGCTCCCGGACGCATAGCGCTGAAATTCCGCCCCGGCCGGGGGTAAGTTACCGTGATGCAACACACAAGCCGCTTGAGTGAAGGAGCAAGACACATGGCAAAGATCGTGGTCACCGGCGCCGCCGGCAACATCGCGTACTCCCTACTGTGGCGCATCGCCGCTGGCAACGTCTACGGCGACGAGCCGGTGGATCTGACCCTGTTAGAAATCCCAGACGCGGTCCGCGCCGCCGAGGGCACCGCGATGGAGCTTTCGGATTCCGCGCTGCCGCTGGTGAACTCCATCGAGGTCACCGACGACGCAGTGAAGGCCTTCGACGGCGCCGAAGCCGCCTTCCTAGTGGGCGCGAAGCCGCGCGGCAAGGGTGAGTCCCGCTCGGACATGCTCGTCGCAAACGGCCAGATTTTCATCGGCCAGGGCAAGGCCATCAACAACGGCGCCGCCGACGGCATCCGCGTGCTGGTGGTGGGCAACCCGGCCAACACCAACGCCTACATCGCCTCCAAGGCCGCGCCCGACGTGCCCAAAGACCGCTTCAACGCGTTGATGCGCCTGGACCACAACCGGGCGCAATCGATGTTGGCGGACCGGCTGTCCGTGCCGTCGAGAAGCATTGAGCGCCTCGTGGTGTGGGGCAACCATTCGGACACGCAGTTCCCGGACGTCACCTACGCCACCGCGGGCGGCAACCCGGTTGAGGTGGACCGCGAGTGGTACACCGGCGAGTTCATCCCGCGGGTGGCCAAGCGCGGCGCCGAGATCATCGACGTGCGCGGCAAATCCTCGGCCGCCTCTGCGGCGTCGGCGTCCGTGGACCACATGCGCGACTGGGTCCAGGGCACCGGGGGGCGGTGGGCGACGGTGGCGTTGCCGTCGACAGGCGAATACGGCGTCGACGTTGGCCTCGTCTTCGGCTTCCCGGCCGTCAGCGACGGCAGCTGGCGTCTCGTCGAGGGGCTCGAGCTTTCCGACGACCAAAGGACCCGCATCAACGCCAACATCGAGGCCCTGCGGGAGGAAGCCGCCATCGCCGACAAGCTGTGTTAGGGCGCTGGTTAAGATAGGGCGCGTGACTCAGAACGATCTTGCGAACGACCTGCCCAAGTCGTGGGAACCCAGCGCCCACGAACGCGACCTGTACGAAGGTTGGGTAGACGCCGGTTATTTCACGGCGGACCCGGCCTCGGACAAGCCCGCGTACTCGATCGTGCTGCCGCCGCCGAACGTGACCGGCCAGCTGCACATGGGCCACGCCCTCGACCACACCCTGATGGATTCCCTGGTGCGCCGCAAGCGCATGCAGGGCTACGAGGTGCTGTGGCTGCCGGGCATGGACCACGCGGGCATCGCCACCCAGACCAAGGTGGAAGCCAAGCTCAAGGCGGAAGAGGGCAAGGACCGCTACGACTACGGGCGCGAGGAGTTCATCGAGCGCGTGTGGGAGTGGAAGGAGCAGTACGGCGGCACGATCACCACGCAGATGCGCGCCATCGGCGACTCGGTGGATTGGTCGCGGGAGCGCTTCACGCTTGACGACGGCCTGTCGCGCGCCGTGCAGACCATCTTCAAGCAGCTCTACGACCGGGGCTTGGTCTACCGCGACTACCGCTTGGTCAACTGGTCGCCGGTGCTGGAAACCGCTGTCTCCGACATCGAGGTGGTGTACAAGGACGTCGAGGGCGAGTTCGTCTCCATCCGCTACGGCTCGCTGAACGACGACGAGCCGCACCTGGTCGTGGCCACCACCCGTGTGGAAACAATGCTTGGCGACGTCGCGATCGCCGTCCACCCCGACGACGAGCGCTACGCCGACCTGATCGGCCAGGTGTTCCCGCACCCGCTGCGCGAGGACCTGCAAATTGAGGTCATCGCGGACGACTACGTGGACATGGAACTGGGCACGGGTGCCGTGAAGATCACCCCGGCGCACGACCCGAACGACTACGAGATGGGCCTGCGCCACAACCTGGACATGCCGATCATCATGGACGAGAAGGGGCGCATCGCCGATACCGGCACCCGTTTCGACGGCATGACGCGCGAAGACGCCCGCGTGGCCGTGCGCGAGGCGCTGGCGGAGCAGGGCCGCATTGTCAAGGAGGTGCGCCCGTACGTGCACTCCGTGGGCCACTCGGAGCGCTCCGGCGAGCCGATCGAGCCGCGGTTGTCCCTGCAGTGGTTTGTCAAGGTCGACGAGTTGGCGAAGATGTCCGGCGACGCGGTGCGCGAAGGCGACACCAAGATCCACCCGGAATCCATGGAGAAGCGCTACTTCGACTGGGTGGACAACATGCACGACTGGACCATCTCGCGCCAGCTGTGGTGGGGCCACCGCATCCCGATCTGGTACGGCCCGGAGGACGAAAACGGTGAGCGCGACGTGGTCTGCGTCGGCCCGGACGAGGAGCCGCCGGCAGGCTACGAGCAGGACCCGGACGTGCTGGACACCTGGTTCTCGTCCGCCCTGTGGCCGTTTTCCACCATGGGCTGGCCGGAAAAGACCCCGGAGCTGGAGAAGTTCTTCCCCACCACCGTGCTGGTCACCGCGTACGACATCCTGTTCTTCTGGGTGGCGCGCATGATGATGTTCGGCACCTTCGCCGGCCAGGAAACCCCCGAGATCCTGGGGGAGGGCGCTGAGGGCCGCCCCCAGATTCCGTTCGAGCACCTGTACCTGCACGGCCTGGTGCGCGACGAAAAGGGCCGCAAGATGTCCAAGTCCCTGGGCAACGGCATCGACCCGATGGACTGGGTCGAGCAGTACGGCGCGGACGCGCTGCGCTTCGCCCTGGCCCGCGGCGCGAACCCGGGCGTGGACCTGCCGATCGGCGACGACCACGCCACCGCCGCCCGCAACTTCGCCACCAAGCTGTTTAACGCCACCAAGTTCGCGCTGATGAACGGCGCGCACGTCGGCGAACTGCCGGCGCGCGAGGCGCTCACGGACGCGGACCGCTGGATCCTGGACCGCGCCGAGGAAGTGCGCGCCAAGGTGGACGCCTACCTGGACGACTACCAGTTTGCCAAGGCCAACGAGCTGCTCTACCACTTCGCGTGGGACGAGTTGTGCGACTGGTACCTGGAGATCGCCAAGACCCAGATCCCACGGGACGGCGAGAGCGAGCAGGGCGAGACCACCAAGGTCGTGCTCGGCCGCGTCCTCGACGTCGTGCTGCGCCTTTTGCACCCGACCATGCCGTTTGTCACCGAGGTGCTGTGGAAGGCGCTCACCGGCGAGGAAACCGTCACCATCGCGCCGTGGCCGACCGCGGACGACACCAACGGCGGCGCCGAGACCGACACGAAGGCCCGCACCCGCGTGGAGGACGCCATCAAGCTCATCACCGAGCTGCGCCGCTTCCGCTCCGACCAGGGTGTTAAGCCCTCTCAGAAGGTGCCGGCGCGCGTGGACTTCGCGTCCGCGGACCTGGCGGAGCTCGAAGACGTGGTCCGCCAGATTGCCAGGGTGGAGGAGCCGGGGGAGGACTTTAGCGCGTCGGCAAGCATTGAAATGCGCCTGAGCCAAGCCAACCTCGATGTCGCGCTGGACACCTCCGGCACCGTGGACGTCGCCGCGGAGCGCAAGCGCCTGGAAAAGGAGCTCGCCGCGGCGCAGAAGGAGCTGGACACCACCGGCGGCAAGCTCGCCAACGAGCAGTTCCTGGCCAACGCGCCGGAGCAGGTCGTGGAGAAGATCAAGGTCCGCCAGCAGGTCGCGCAGGAAGAGTTCGAGCGCGTCACCGCCCGCCTGGAACAGCTGCCGGAGGCCTAAGTGGCAGACAATGATTTCGAGCTGCCCGAACTTCCGGAGCAGTACGACATCCAGCAGACCGACACTGGCCTGACGCTCAACCTCGGCGCGCCGGGGGAGGGGCGCGAGGACGACGCGCTCGCCCCGCGCGGCGTGAGCGAGGAAGACCTCGTCGCGCTCGCGCAGGTGGAAGCGGAGCTCACCGCCCGCTGGCCGGAGACGGACATCGACCCGTCGCTGGAGCGCATCGAGCTGCTCATGGATTTCCTTGGCGAGCCGCAGAAGTCCTTCAAGGTCATCCACGTCGCCGGCACCAACGGCAAGACATCCACGGTGCGGATGGTGGAGTCGCTGCTGCGCTCGTTCGGCAACCGCGTGGGCCGCACGACGAGTCCGCACCTGCAGTCCGTCACCGAGCGCATCGGCATCGACGGCGAGCCGATCCACCCGGCGAATTTCGTGCGCATCTACCGCGAGATCGAGCCGTACATCCAGATGGTGGACGAGCGCACCGGTGTGCCCATGAGCTACTTCGAGGTCATGGTGGGCCTCGCGTTCGCGGCCTTTGCGGATGCGCCTGTCGACGTCGCCGTGGTCGAAGTCGGCATGGGCGGCACCTGGGACGCCACCAACGTCGTCGACGCGGACGTGGACGTGATCATGCCCGTCGGCCTGGATCACACCACCTACCTGGGCGACACCATCGCCGAAATCGCCGGCGAGAAGGCCGGGATCATCCGCAGCGCGGACGCCGTGGCCGTGATCGGCCAGCAGGAGCCGGACGCGATGCGCGTGATTCTGGAGCGCACGGTGGAAATCGGCGCGCCGGTGGCCCGCTTCGGCCAGGAGTTCGGCGTGGCCGCCTCCGAGGTGGCCGTGGGCGGGCAGACGCTCACGCTGAAGGGACTTTCCGGCGAGTACCCGGAGGTGTTCATCCCGCTGTCCGGGCCGCACCAGGCCCACAACGCCTCGGTGGCGCTGGCGGCGGTGGAGGCGTTCCTCGGCGCGTCGTCAGAACGCACGCTCGACGCGGACACCGTGCGCGAGGGCTTCGCCGCCACCACCTCGCCGGGACGCCTGGAGCGCGTGCGCGCCACCCCGACCACCTTCATCGACGCCACCCACAACCCCCATGGCGCGAAGGCGCTCGCGGCGGCGCTGGAGCGCGACTTCGACTTCACGCGCCTCATCGGCGTGCTGGGCATCTTGGGCGACAAGGACGCCCGGGGCATCATGGAGGCCCTCGAGCCCGTGCTCACCGAGGTGGTGATCACGCAGAACAGCTCCTCGCGCGCCACGGACGCCTACGAGCTGGCGGAAACCGCACGCGAGGTCTTCGGCGACGAGCGCGTGCACGTCGAGGAGCACCTGCCGTCCGCCTACGAACTCGCCGTGGAGCTGGCGGAGGAAGCGCTCGCCGAGGTGGGCGTGCAGTCCGGCTCCGGCGTGATCATCACCGGCTCGGTGGTCACCGCCGGCGAGGCCCGCGCCATGTTTGGAAAGGACCCGCAATGACACCCAAAAAGCAGCAGATGGGCCCGCTCGGCCCCGGCAAGGCGCCCGTCAAGGACCCGTTGTCGGGGCTGACCGGCGTGCTCGCCGGCACGCTGATCATGGAGGCCATCACGGTCCTGCTCATCCTCACCGTCATCCTGAAAGTCGACGGCGGCGAGCACTGGACCACCTTCAACTGGGTCTACGTCACCGTCATCGGGCTGGCGCATGTGGTCATGGCGTTCTTCCAGAAGAAGCCGGCGGCGCTGTGGATCGACCTGGCGCTGCAGATCCCGCTGATCTTCGGCTTCTTCATCCACTGGTCCGTCACGGCGGTGGGCATCATCTTCGGCATTGTCTGGTACTTCGTCATCCGCATGCGCTCCGAAATTGTCCAGCGCATGCGCGGCGGCTACCTCACCACCCAACACCTGGGCACTTAAAGGTCCTTGCGCAAAATCTTGCCGGCGGCGTTGCGGGGGATCGCCTCCACGAACGCCACGGCGCGCACCTTTTTGTAGGCGGTCACCCTAGCCGCCACCCACTCCATCACTTGGGTTTCGCTCAAGGGCCCTTGCTTTACGACGAAAGCCTTCGGCACGCCGCCGCGCTCGGCCACAGCCACATCATCGATCTGCGGGTGCGTGAGCATAAGCGCCTCGAGCTCGGCCGGGGCGATCTGGAACCCGTGGTACTTGAACACGTCCTTGGCGCGGTCCACGACCGTGACCGTGGCGTCCGGGTTCACCCGCGCGATGTCGCCGGTGCGCAGCCAGCCGTCCGCGATGGCGTTGCTGGTGGCCTTAGGGTTGTGGAGGTAGCCGCGCATGACCTGGGGGCCGCGGACGTGCAGCTCGCCGTCGTGGCCGTCGGGAAGCTCCGCGCCGGTGCCTAAGTCCACCACGCGGAATTCGGTGTTGGGGATGGCGAAGCCGATGGTGCCCGGGTTGGATCTGCCGGCGATGCCGACGTGGGTCACCGGCGAAGACTCCGTGGTGCCGTAGCCCTGGAGCATGACCGTGCCGAGGCGGTCCTCCACGCGGCGCGCCAGCGCCTCGTCCAAGGGGGCGGCGCCGCAGACCATGTGGGCGCAGGCGGCGAAATCGGCCGGGTCGACGGCAGGCGAGTTCGCCAGCGCCAGCGCGATCGGCGGGGCGATGAAGCTCAGCTCGATGGCGTGCTCGCGGTGGGCGCGGGCGAACTCGGCGAGGTCGAAGCGCGCGGCGGTGAACACGTGCCGGCCCGCGGCCAGCGAAGACAGCAGCAGCGTGTTCAGCCCGTAGATGTGGGAAAACGGCAGGGGAGCGGCCACGTGGGTGCCCGCGCCGATGCCGCTGGCGGCCAGCGCCGCGTTGAACTGCACCGCGTTGGCGGTAATCGAGCGATGCGTCAGCTCCACGCCCTTGGGCAGCCCGGTGGTGCCGGAGGAAAACGGGATGGCGGCCACCGAGTCAGGGTCCGCGGGCGCGAACGCGTCGGCGGGGCCGGGGGCGAGATCGTCCGGCTCGACGCGGTGGGTGGCGCCGGCGAGGGCAGACAACCGGGACGCTTCGGCGTCGATAAGCGAATGCCCGACAAGGCACGCCGCCGCACCCGTGCGCGAAACGGCGAGCAAGGCGACCGCGAAGTCGATCGAGTTGGGCAAGCGCAGCTCAACCACGCTGCCCGGGCCCACGCCGCGGTTGCGCAGGCGGGTGGCGGCGGCGTCGGCGAGCGCGCCCAGCTCGGCGTAGGAGACGGTGCGTCCGGTGTCGTACTCGGTGATGGCGGGCAGACCCGAGCGCGGGACCAGGCGGTCGAGCGCGGTATTTGGCAGCGCGACATCCGGCAGGGGAGAGCTGTGCACCATGGGCAACAAGGCTACGGTATGGCCCATGCGCATCGTGAGTTTTGCCCTGGCCGCCGTGTTCTCCATCGTCGCGGTGGTTACCGTCTACACCACCCTGCCCGGGTGGGTGGGCACCGCGGCGATCGTCGCCGCCGGGCTGTTTTTGGTGCTCGGGTTCTACGAGCAATACACGCGCCGCGAGGAGATTGCGCCCGAGCTTGACGACGAGCAGCGAGCCACCGTCAACCGCATGAAGGCGGAGGGGAACTTCCAGCTGGCGGTGCAGCAGGTGCAGCTGTGGTTCCGCAACACCACGCCGGAAGACGCGGCGCGCATCGTGCGCGAGGCTTAACCACGACTTTGGGGTAAGATTTTGGGCTATGACTGAACGTACTCTGATCCTGATCAAGCCCGACGGTGTTGCAAACGGCCACGTCGGCGACATCATCTCCCGCATCGAGCGCAAGGGCCTGAAGCTAGTGGAGCTGGACCTGCGCACTGCAGACCGCGAGACCGCTGAGAAGCACTACGCAGAGCACAAGGACAAGCCGTTCTTCGGCGAGCTGGTGGACTTCATCACCTCCGCTCCGCTGGTTGCCGGCATTGTCGAGGGTGAGCGCGCCATCGAGGCGTGGCGCCAGCTGGCCGGCGGCACCGACCCGGTTGCCAAGGCCACCCCGGGCACCATCCGCGGCGACTTCGCGCTGTCCGTGGCGGAGAACGTTGTCCACGGTTCGGACTCGCCGGAGTCCGCCGAGCGCGAGATCGGAATTTGGTTCCCGAACCTCTAAGTGCACGTAGCCAACACCGCAGCCACCCGGCTGCGGTGTTTTTCACGCCTTGGACGGGGGGAATTAGAATCACGCGGGATCAATTGTTGTATAAATAGAGTCGCATGTAATCCGCATAGTGAGAAAGGGAGATGGTGGTGGCATCTCGCAGCGAACAGGCACGAGCGGTGGAGAAGCGCTCTGCGATCCTGGATGCGGCGATCGGTCTGCTGCTTTCGGAGGGACTCAAAGGGGTGACGCACCGCCAGGTCGCTGCGGCGGCGTCGGTGCCGGTGGGATCCATCGGCTACTACTACTCCACGCGCGACAAACTTGTGGCTACCTGCTTCGAACGGCTGGAGCAGGGCCGGCGTGACGCGTTCAAACGCGCAACCGCCGAGGGTGAGGCGCTGACAGACCCGGTGAACCTGGCGGAGGCGGCCGTCGCGGTGGTGACGTGCGGCCAGCCGGAGCGGGCGCGCGCCGTGATCTCCGCGTTTGTGGAGGCGCAGCGCGAAACCGGCGAGGTCGGCGACTTTGTCGGCCGCACCCTCAGCGAACTGAAGGAGCTCATCTCCCAGCTGCTGCAGCGCGCCGGCGTGGATTTCAACGCCGCGCGTGTGCTGCAAATCGTGGTGGGCACCGCCCTGACCGAATCCCACGAGAACGCCCCCGTGGCCGCGGTGGCCGACCTTCTGCGACTGGCCGAGAAGTAAACACTGCCCCGCTGTGCCACAATGGGGAGCGCAAGCGCCGCCTGGCGGTGCTAGGAAACTTTCACATGTACCGCACCGTGGGGTTCGCCGCGCGGCCGCTTCGGCACCGTTTTGCCAGCGCCCGGCACACCCCGGCGGGTTGCGGCTGAGCAAAATTGGAGAGTGACGCACATTGGCTGGTCACAAGAATATTTATGCCGAATTCGACCGCTCCCAGCTCGCGGAGAAAACCCGCGTGTTCACCCTGGCCAAGGCCCTCGGCGTGCCGTCGAAAGAGCTCGTGGTGGCGCTGTCGGAGCTCGGGGTGGTCAAGGTCGCGCAATCCACGCTGACGCGCGCTGAGAGCGAGCAGCTTCTCGACGCGCTCGCCGACGCCGCCGCCTCAGACACCACCGGCGACGAGACCGCCGACGACGCCGCGGACGAGAAGATCCGCCAGCGCGTGCGCAAGGACGTGGAAAACGAGATCCACCAGATCGAGGAGAAGGTCGAGGCGGACCTGCGCGAGGGCCCGCTCACCGACGTCGAGCCGGAGATCACCCCCGTGCCGGAGGAGACAACCAACCGCGCTCCCGTCTTCAAGGCCCCGGAGCGCAAGCGCCGCCGCGCCACCCGCCAGGCTGCCCCGAGCGAGGAGAAGGAGCCCAAGCCTGACGACGAGGCTTCGCCGGAGGACGTCGATACGCAAGAGCCCGAAGTCATCGAAGAGCCGAAGGCGATCAAAGGCTCCTCGCGCCTGGAGGCGCAGCGCCGCCGCCGCACCGAGAAGCGCGAAGAGCAGCGCAAACGCTCCCGCATTGTCAGCCAGGCCGAGTTTTTGGCGCGCCGCGAGTCCGTGGAGCGCCACATGGTGGTGCGCGAGCGCGACCGCCACGACGGCCACGGCAAGATCACCCAGGTCGGCGTGCTCGAAGACGGGCTGCTGGTGGAGCACTTCGTCACCGCCGAAAGCCAGTCCTCCATGATCGGCAACATCTACCTCGGCCGCGTGCAGAACGTGCTGTCCAGCATGGAGGCCGCGTTCATCGACATCGGGCAGGGCCGCAACGGCGTGCTCTACGCCTCCGAGGTGGACTGGAAAGCCGCCGGGCTGGGCGGGCGTTCGCGCCGCATCGAGCAGGCGCTGAAATCCGGCGACCAGGTGCTGGTGCAGGTGACCAAGGACCCCGTCGGCCACAAGGGCGCGCGCCTGACCACCCAGATCTCGCTGGCCGGCCGCTACCTGGTGTACGTGCCGGGCGGCCGCAGCGCGGGCATCTCCCGCAAACTGCCGGCGCCGGAGCGCAAGCGCCTGAAGGAGATCCTGAACAACGTCGTGCCCGGCAAGGGCGGGGCGATCATCCGCACCGCAGCCGAGAACGTGCCGGAAGAGGCCATCGCGGCCGACGTGAACCGCCTGCACAACCAGTGGACCGCCATCCAGAACCAGGCGGAAAAGGAGAAAAACTCCAAGGGCGCGAAGCCGGTCACCCTCTACGAGGAGCCGAACATCCTGGTCAAGGTCGTGCGCGACCTGTTCAACGAGGACTTCACGTCGCTGATCGTGGACGGCCGCAAGCCGTGGAACACCGTGCACGCCTACGTGCAGTCCGTCGCCCCGGACCTGCTGGACCGCCTGGAGAAGTTCGACCGCTCGAAGCACGACGGCAAGGACGCCTTCGAGGTCCACCGCATCGACGAGCAGCTGCAGAAGGCGCTGTCGCGCACCGTGTGGCTGCCGTCCGGCGGCACCCTGGTCATCGACCGCACCGAAGCCATGACCGTCATCGACGTCAACACCGGCAAATTCACCGGCTCCGGCGGCTCGCTGGAGGAGACGGTCACCTCCAACAACCTGGAGGCCGCCGAGGAGATCGTGCGCCAGATCCGCCTGCGCGACATCGGCGGCATGATCATCATCGACTTCATCGACATGATCCTGCCCGAAAACCAGGAGCTCGTGCTGCGCCGCCTGAACGAGGCACTCGGCCGCGACCGCACCCGCCACCAGGTCTCCGAAGTCACCTCGCTGGGCCTGGTGCAGATGACCCGCAAGCGCCTGGGCAACGGCCTGCTGGAGACCTTCTCCACCGAGTGCGAGTGCTGCGGCGGCCGCGGCATCATCGTTTCCGACGACCCCGTCGAGCACGACCCCTACTCCGAGCGCGGGCGCGAGGAGCGCTCCAAGCGCCGTTCGCGTGACGACGAGCACCGCTCCTCCCGCGGCCGCAACAAGCCCGCCGAGGCGGAGCACGACACTGAGCACGACACCGGGCGCGACTCGGGCCGCGACGAGCAGCCGTCGCGCGGTTCGCGCCGCTCCAAGCGCAAGCACCTCAACGAAGACGAGATGGACAACCTGCTCAACTCGATCTTCAGCGACGACAGCGACTCCGCTGACGCTGCGGATTCCGACGTCGACGACGACAGCTCCGAGCCGCGCCGCCGTTCCTCGCGCCGCCGCGGCCGCCGCGGAGGCAACCGTGGGCGCGGCCCCCAGACGGACCGGACGGACCAGACGGACGCGCAGGAGCAGCGCGACGAGCGCCCGGCGGACACGCAGGACACCCCGCAGCAGAGCTTCGAGGAAGCGGTGGACGAGTTCGACAACTCGCCGCGCCGCAAGCGCCGCACCCGCGGCAACTCCCGCTCGGATCACCGCCCGCGCCGCGAGGACTACCAGGACGCCGCCGAGGAGACCACCGCAGCAGTAGCCGACTCGGATGCCAAGAAGGTTGAGCCGGCAGAAAAGGAGAAGCCGGCGGCGGGCCGCCGGGGCCGCCGACGCGCAGTGCGCAAGTCCAACGCCACGTCCGCCGCAGCCGCCAACGCCCGCGCGGCCGAGAAGGAAAGGCCGAAGAAGGAAGAGGGGCAGTCGGAGCGCCGTCGAGAAGCAAAGGCATCCCCGCGGCGCGGACGCAGGCGCGCCACACGCCGCAGCAGCTAACGCGGTTTGGTAAAGCGCAGGGTGCCGGTGTAGTCTTGCCGAGTCGCTGTTTCGGGGCGTGCCGCCTCGTTGCCTACGCATGCGGGCACGGCAGGCTCACCATCGGCCCCGAAACGCTCAAACTGTTCCATTTCCGCCTCCGAGCATGCAGGGGGCGGGCGAGTAGAGATAAGGGGTAACCCTCTATGTACGCGATCGTCAAGACCGGCGGCAAGCAGTACAAGGTTGCCGAGGGCGACCTCGTCAAGGTCGAGAAGCTTGAGGGTGAAGCAGGCGACAAGGTCGAACTCACCCCGATCCTTCTCGTAGATGGCGCAGACGTCACCTCCGGCGCAGACGCACTGTCCAAGGTCAACGTGACCGCAGAGATCGTCGAGCACGGCAAGGGCAAGAAGGTCGACATTCTGAAGTACAAGAACAAGACCGGCTACAAGGTCCGCCAGGGCCACCGCCAGCAGCAGACCACCGTCAAGATCACCGGCATCAAGTAAACACATAGGAGAATTTGAACAATGGCACACAAGAAGGGTGCATCCAGCTCCTCGAACGGTCGTGACTCTGAGTCCAAGCGCCTCGGTGTGAAGCGCTTCGGTGGCCAGCAGGTCAAGGCCGGCGAGATCCTCGTCCGCCAGCGCGGCACCAAGTTCCACCCGGGCGACAACGTCGGCCGCGGCGGCGACGACACGCTGTTCGCACTGACCGCAGGCTCCGTCCAGTTCGGCATCAAGCGTAAGCGCCGCATCGTCAACATCGTCCCGGCCGACGGCCAGGGCGTCGCTTCCGAGGTCCTCGAGCAGGCCGAGGCAGCAGGCGTTGTCGACGAAGGCACCGCCGAAGAGGCAACCGCCACCGCGTAACCGCGAAGCGTAGGCGCCGCCGGTCCATTCGGGCCGACGGCGCTTTTTGCATATCATCGTCCGTGTCCTAAAGAAAGGCGGGAAAACCCACCATGGCCCAATTCGTTGATCGCGCAACCCTGCACCTGCAAGCAGGCGACGGCGGCCACGGCTGCGCGTCCGTCCACCGCGAGAAGTTCAAACCGCTCGGTGGCCCGGACGGCGGCAACGGCGGGCACGGCGGCGACATCGTGCTTGAGGTGTCCACCCAGGTCCACACCCTGCTGGACTTCCAGTACCGCCCGCACATCAAGTCGCAGCGCGGCGCGAACGGCGCCGGCGACTGGCGCAACGGCGCCCGCGGCGAAGATCTCGTGCTGGAGGTGCCGGTGGGCACGGTGGTGCGCAGCGAGGACGGCGAGGTGCTCGCGGACCTGACCGTCCCGGGCACCCGCTTCATCGCGGCCGAGGGCGGCTTCGGCGGCCTGGGCAACGCCGCCTTGGCGACGGCGAAACGCAAAGCCCCCGGTTTCGCGCTGAAGGGCGAGCCGGGGGAGGCGCACGACCTGATCCTGGAGCTGAAGTCGATGGCGGATGTGGGCCTGGTCGGGTTCCCGTCGGCAGGCAAGTCGTCGCTCATTTCCGTGGTTTCCGCAGCGAAGCCGAAGATCGCGGACTACCCGTTCACCACGCTTGCGCCGAACCTGGGCGTGGTCAACGTCGGCCACGACACGTTCACCATCGCGGATGTGCCCGGCCTGATCCCGGGCGCGAGCGAAGGCAAGGGCCTCGGCCTTGATTTCCTGCGCCACATTGAGCGCACCGCGGTGCTCGCGCACATCGTGGACGTGGCGACGATGGAGCCGGGCCGCGACCCGATCTCCGACATCGAGGCGCTCGAGCACGAGCTGGACACCTACGCCGACGCGCTCGACATGGACTCCGGCCTGGGCGACCTGCGCGAGCGCCCGCGCCTGGTGGTGCTGAACAAGATGGATATCCCGGAGGCCAAGGAGCTCGCCGAGTTTCTCCGCGCGGACATCGAGGAGAAGTTCGGCTGGCCGGTGTACATGATCTCCACCGCCACCCGCGAGGGCCTCGACGAGCTGAAGTGGGCGCTGTGGGACATCGTCAAGCGCACCCGCAAGAAGCGTCGCACTATGCCTATCGACGAACCACAGGTCATCCGCCCCAAAGCCCTCAGCCGACGCGGCGAGGACGGCGGCGTGGAGGTCGTGCGCGACCCCATGTACCCGGAAGGCTGGCTGGTCACCGGCGAAAAGGTGGAGCGCTGGGTGCGCCAGACGGACTTCGAAAACGACGAGGCCGTCGGCTACCTGTCGGACCGTTTGAACAAGGCAGGCGTGGAGGACATGCTTCGCAAGGCCGGTGCCCGCGAGGGCGACACGGTCACCATCGGCGAGATCTCGTTCGACTGGGAGCCGACCATCGGCGGCGACCCGACGCTGGCCGGCCGCGGCCAGGACGCGCGCCTGGGCGGCACGGACCGCACGTCCGCGGCGGAGCGCAAGCGTGCGTCGCAGGCCCGCCGCGGCCTGATCGACGAGTACGACTACGGCACCGGCGAAGAAGCCGACCGCGAGCGCTGGCAGGGCTAGGGCCGCGTAGACTCCAAACGCATGACTTCCCTCCGCGAAGAGATCGCCGCCGCTCGCCGCATTGTGGTCAAGCTGGGCACGAGTTCCCTGGTCAATGCCGCAGGCGAGCTGGATCCGGCGAAGATCGACCGCATCGTGGACGCTATTGAACACCGCATCGTGCGCGGTTCCGAAGTGGTCGTGGTGTCCTCGGGCGCCATCGCGGCGGGCATGGGGCCGCTGGGGCTGAAGGTGCGCCCGCGCGATCTGGCCACCAAGCAGGCGGCCGCGTCGGTGGGGCAGATCCACCTCGCGCAGGTGTGGGGCGCCTCGTTCGCGCGCTACGGCCGGACGGTTGGACAGGTGCTGCTCACGCAAAGCGACGCCGGGTCCCGCGAGCGCGCCCGCAACGCGCAGCGCACGATCGACCGGCTGCGGCAGATGGGCGCGGTACCGATCGTCAACGAGAACGACACCGTGGCCACCTCCGAGATGCGCTTCGGCGACAACGACCGCCTCTCCGCCATCGTGGCCACCCTCGTGTCGGCGGACGCGCTGGTGCTGCTGTCGGACGTGGACGGACTCTACGACAAAAACCCCGCCGATCCTGGGGCGAAGCTTCTCGACGAAGTCCGCTCCGGCAACGACCTCACCGACGTCGAAGCCGGCGACGGGGGCGTCTTCGGCACCGGCGGCATGGCGGCGAAGGTCTCGGCCGCGCGCCTGGCCACCCGCGGCGGCGTGCCGGTGTTGCTCACGTCCACAGAGAAGATCGAGGACGCGCTCGAAAACGCGCAGGTGGGCACCGTGTTCCACACTCGTCCGGAGAGCAAACTCAACGCCTGGAAGTTCTGGGCCCTCTACGCTGCGGACGCGGAGGGGGTGCTGCGCCTGGACAAGGGCGCCGTCGAGGCCGTGACCCGCGGCGGCACGAGCCTGCTCGCAGTGGGGATTACCGGGATCCAAGGCGAGTTCCATGCAGGCGACATTGTGGAGATCCTTGGGCCGGACTCCGAAGCTATTGGTCGCGGGGAAGTGGCGTACGACGCCTCCGAACTCGCAGGGATGCTGGGACGCCATTCCGACGAGCTGCCCGAACACCAACGCCGCCCAGTCGTCCACGCCGACTACCTGAGCAACTACGCCTCCAGGTTGTAGGGGGTAGCCGTAAGTGAAGTTTCAGTGCACCTGGAGGGTGTGTTCAAGGGCGTCGATGAGTGTTCGCTTCTCATTCGGGCTTTGACCATTGAGGTAGTACTGCCAGTTTTGGGCAGGGTCCAGCGCATCGAGGAGTAGTGCGAGTTGCGCTCCTGTTTCGTATGGCATCCGGCCGGCGAGAAAGCCTTCGTCGAGCTGCCCTGACTGGTAGAACGGCACTATTTCTGAAAACGGCGCGTGTGCGGTGTTGTCGAAGTACATAGGTCCGAAGTCGTATCCGACGGCTTCGGAAGGAGGGAAACGCCAAGCTCAAACGATGTAAATCTTCCGAGTTGACGCGTCCCTCACTAGGCTAGGGGCACCCTTTGTCCTTGTAGGCATATAGCGGGGAGCGTACGTGCGCATAAGTTGACTCACGCCTACACAGCTTTGCTCTCGCTGTATGGCAACTTCGCTTTGACGCCTTCGACTACTTGCCTTTATGTTTGGCCTTCTTTTTAGCGGCACGGATCTGAAATTTCCGTTGCGCTTCCTCGCGCCGAGCGATCCGAGAAGCTTTCTTTTTGTTTGCGTTAGCTAATTCAAAATTTAATTTTGTTGCTTCTTGGGCTTTCGAGGACACCCCTGAAGTCTTGCGTTGCTCTTTATTGACTTTCCGCTGCAGGCGTTTGGGATTTCCTCGCTGTGGCTCTTCAATAGCGCCAGGTATAGGTACGGAACGATGGGCCCGTTTGACTAGGGAAGAACCATTGACGAGCAGCCACTCATAAAGTTCGGCGTTATTAGGCTCTGGGCCGAAAACTACTCGGACGGCGCGGAGTTGGTTGTTACTGGAAGTCTCGTAGACTCCGCACCAAAATTGACCATCGTGAAAAAGGGTGAATTGAGCAGGCAAAGTTGTCTCCAGGTACGCTAAAGCGGACCTGACGACGCTGGATTCCTTAGCTCTAATGAGCGCAAGAGCTAAAGCGACGGATAGAACTGGCTAGTGCTATCGCTCAGACTTCCTACTGAGACTGTGCGTTTCGCGCATCAGGATCTTACGGGAGGTAACACTAACACACCCTGATTCTGAGGAAATGCAGCACGCAGACCGTGCACACCCTCCCGATAGGATAAGCGCCAGCACCGAAAGGAGAAGAGGACTGTACATAGTTATTGTCTTGGCTGCGCTGGTGTGTGCCACCGTCTTGGCCGTCCAGACCATCCGCCGCGAACAGCCCCAAGACCGTATGCGAGTCGCCGCGATTGGAGGCGGAACCAGCGTGGCAATGATCCTGGGCGCTTATCTCATCTTCAACCTCGCAGAGCTGCCGCTAATTCTTACCGCACTTATTGCGTCGCTGGGACTACTCGCCCTGTGGACTGGCATTTTCGGAGCCCGCCTCAATGAAAGAACCAACAGGTAAAGCCACGTTTCGGTGAACATACGCTATAACATATGCTTTAGCGTATGTCGTGCCATATGCCTAAACATATTGCCTGCCATACAGCAATCACCGTGGGGCGTATATTCACCCGCACGCCGCGCCGTATCTATGCGTTTTTCAACACCCGATACACCGTAGGGCTTGAACGGAATTCGTGTAGGCGCAATCAGGGGCTATAAAGTATCGCATTACTTGCATCCAAACCTGTACATTCAGAGAATTGCCTTGGACTGGCGGTAACAGGTACCAGATATGCGTTCGTAAAATTCGCGCGCGTTAATGTCGCTCCACGAAGGTCTGACTCGCTAAGAATTGCGTTCGTAAAATCTGCGTCGGTGAAATCTGCCGATTTCAAGTTAGCCCATGCCACCATGGAGCCGCGAAACGAGCATCCTTTGCATATGCTTCCTTCGAGATTGATATCCGTCAGGTCATAGTTGGACATATCTTTCCCGGAAATGTCTTCCCCAGCGAGCTCCGTGGCCCACGATTGAGGCATCGTTTTGTACATTTGCTATTTAATCTGCGGTGAATTGATAATCCATTGCGGGCAACGGCCTTGGTAGCCAAGGCAGTGAGTGGTTACAACTCCGTAAGGTTTGCCGTCCCTTATCTTGTTGAAACCAACCACCGTTAATATGTCTGTGGTTTCAACTTTCCGGCACTTCTTAAAAGGTCCCCAACCTGAGCAGGAAATATGATCCATGGGCAGGCGATATTCATAGCGGTCGCCGGAGCGCTTAATTTTTGGCGCATATTTTGTTGAAGCTTGTGAAGCACGAATGGATAGACCGTGTTTGTTCTGGTTTTTCGTCCGAGCCTTTTCCCGAAGGTAAACCAGCTTTCCATTTTTATCCGTCCACTGCGACACGATAGTGTAAGGGCCTTTATTTCCAAAGCTTTGATCCCAACGTATGTTGCTGTGCCTTCGACCGTTGCCTTCCAGCGTTCAGCGGCGACGTACTCCGGGTCGGCAGCGAGTCGGCGCATCTCAATAGCCAACAGCCCGTGGGCTAAGTCTCTGAGGCGGCTTGGGCTGGTTTCGGCGCGTATTTCGTCGAAAAGCACGAGCTCTTCTTCCAGCAAAGCAAGATCTGGCTGACCAAGCGGACCCGGATCCATGCTCCAGTTCTCCTGCCCGTAGAAATGGAAAGCCTCGTGTGCGAGGAAAGTGATGAAGTGTTCAGAAGAGTTTGGAACGTCGAAGCTGTGCTCGCCGAACTTCACGTAATAGGAATCCTGACCGAGCACTCGTTTGGGTGACCGATAGTGGTGAAGTTGCCACCGAGCAACCATGTTGGCAGCAGCTGCGGGTAAAGGCGTGCAAGCCGGTATACGTGGAAACCTTCTGCCGCCGGTGCAGGAATCGGCTCGGCAAACGGCGACGATACTGGCTCGTTTGTGACGAGATAGCTGAATCCGGAGTCTTTGCTCATGAGGACGAACGGGTGTGACACTACGTCGACGTCGCGCCACAGTTGCGGGGTGTCGGCGAGTGTTTGGAACTCCTCGAGAGCCCGCCTGTCAATCGGGGATAATCCCGCACGTTTGGCAATTACAAGGTCTGCCGCACCGGCTGCAATACGATTGCGAGCAAAATGACGAGAAGTCTCAGGATGAGAGAACGCATGGAGTCGATTATCTCCGAAGGACCATGCGCCAGATCTTGTCACCCAGCGGAGTGATGCGAGTTTCGGGTTTGATCTTCATGACGAAGTTCTTGTCTTCTACTGTGCGTGGCAGGTGGGTGAAGCCCGGAAGGCTCGTGAGGCCCACGATGGGTGGGGAGGACGGGTCGCAGTCGATGACCACGTCGAATTGACGAAGACGTTTCAAGAGTCCGTTGGCACGTTCGCGGGACTCGTTTGTCAGTTTCCCAGGGGCGGCACCGGCGGTCTTGGACACTTAAATGGTGTGAATGCCGGGGTGTGAATGCCGGGGCCGGAGGTCGAGTTTTTCCATACTCTGGGTAGGCATGAAGTTCACGTATTTGCCAAAGCCTAAAAACGAACCCATCGCCGCGCTGGAGGCGAAGGGACATCAACACGTCGCCCTTGAGGACAACCCGGACCTCGTGTTGTTCGGTGGCGGTCCGAAGGATTTCCCGGATGAGCTGCCGGACAGCGTGAAGGTTGTGCAGATCCAGTACGCCGGCATTGAAGGTTTGCTGGAGGCCGGCATTCTGTCCAAGCATGCGGCCAATGGCGTGCGCTTTGCTAATGCGGGTGGGCTTTACGACGACACCGTGGCCGAATCCACCCTCGCCCTCCTACTGGCAGTAGAGCACCGTATGAAAGCGGTAGATCGCGAGTGGAACAACACGCAGCTGTTCAAGGAGAAGGAATACCTCTTCGACAACAAGAAGCTCGCGATCATCGGCGCCGGCGGCATCGGTAAAACGCTGATCCGTTTCCTCGAACCCTTCGGAATGGAGATCACTGCGGTCAACCGCTCCGGCAACCCCGTTGAAGGCGCGGACCGCACCGTGACGCTTTCCGACGATGTCTGGGCCAACCACGACTACTTCGTCCTCATCGCCCCGCTGACCGAGGAAACCCGCCACATGGTCAACGTGGAGACCATCGGGAAGATGCAGGACAGCGCGGTGATTGTCAATGTGGGGCGCGGGCCGCTCGTCGATACGCAGGCGCTAGCGCAGGCACTTGCCGATGGCCGCCTGCGCGGCGCCGGCCTGGATGTCACCGAGCCCGAGCCGCTGCCCGCCGACCACGAGCTGTGGGGCCTGGACAACTGCGTGATCACCCCGCACGTGGCCAACATCCCGCGGTTCATGGAGCGCCGCATCGGCGGGCTGGCCGCGAAGAACTGGGAGCTGTTTACCGCGGGCGAGAAGATGGCCACCGAAGTCGACGTCGACGCGGGGTACTAAATGACCAGTATGGTGGCCCCGAATCCAGGTGCGTTACCGAGGCGGGCATCTGCGGTGACGAGCGGCTGATTAAGCGTTTCGGCAAGCGCAATGAAAGTGGCATCGTAAGCGGAGACGTTCTCGCGGAGCTGCCAGGTTCGAGCCATGAGCGGAAGGTGTCCGTGAAATTGGATACCCAGCTCGCTCAAGATCGATAAAGACTCGGCCGCTCTACTCACGTCTAAAACGTTGGAACGCACCTGCCTTCTCATTACCTGCACGACTTCAGTTACCAGTAGGTGAGGCGCGTGGATTTCTGCGTCTTCAACAGAGACCAGCTCGAGTACCTGGTCGCCCTTCTCAGTCCGTAGCAATAGCTCGATTGCAGCGGACGTATCCAGAATCATGCGCGGGCATCCCGTTCAGCGCGAACAGCTTCGGCGATGGATTCGCCCTTCGTGCTCACCCGGGGAAGATTGGCGAGTCGAGCCAGGGCCGCGGAACGCTTGCGACGGTTGAGCGCGAATGTCAGCTCGTCAACAGCGACGTCGGACACAGACGTGTTCCGAAGCTGGGCCTGCGCTTCAAGGGCGCGCACCAGCTTTTCCGGGACGTTGAAGAGCTGCAGATCGGTCATACCGAAATAGTGGGCTACCCCCGCGCCGGTGTCAAGGGTTTTGGTAATCGTCTAGCGCTAGGATTGCTGCATGAGTGCGCAGCAGACTGACCAGCAAAGACAGGCCGAGCGCGAGGAGGTGCTCGCGAAGGCGCGCCGCGCGAAGGAGGTCGCGCCGGTCATCGCCGCGCTGCCGACCCCGGCGAAGGACGCGGTGCTGCTGGCCGCGGCGGCCGCGCTGACGGAGCGCGCCGGGGAGATCCTCGAGACCAACGCCCGCGACCTGGAGCAAGGCCGCCAAAACGGCCTGGCGGAGTCGGTGTTGGACCGGCTTGCGCTCGACCAGGACCGTATCGAGGGCATCGCTGGCGGCCTGCGCCAGGTGGCCAGCTTGCAGGACCCGGTGGGGGAGGTGCTCACCGGCCGCACGCTGCCCAACGGCATCCAGATGAAGAAGGTGCGCGTCCCGCTCGGCGTGATGGGCATGGTCTACGAGGCCCGCCCGAACGTCACCGTCGACGCGTTCGGCCTGGCGCTGAAATCCGGCAACGTGGCGCTGCTGCGCGGCTCGAAGACGGCGCGGTGCTCCAACGAAAAACTGGTCGAGGTGCTGCAGGACACCCTCGCAGCACACGACCTGCCTCGCGAGGCGGTGCAGCTGCTGCCCTGCGAGTCCCACGATTCGGTCCAGGACCTCATCACCGCACGCGGGTGTGTCGACGTGGTCATCCCCCGCGGCAGCGCCCGGCTCATCGAGGCGGTGGTCACCGGCGCAACCGTGCCCACCATCGAGACGGGCACCGGCAACTGCCACTTCTACATCGACGCCTCCGCAAACCTGGACAAGGCGATCGCGATGCTCATCAACGGCAAGACGCGCCGGGTCAGCGTGTGCAACGCCACCGAGACGGTGCTCATTGACGCCGCTCTCGCGGACGAGGACAAACGCGCGGTCGTTGCTGCGTTGCAGGATGCGGGGGTTGAGGTGCACGGAGACGTCGAGAAGCATCATGCGTTCGGTGCGGACGTTGCGCCTGCAACCGAGGCCGATTTCGCCGAGGAGTACCTCAGCATGGACATCGCGAGTGCCGTCGTAGATGGCGTCGAGGGGGCGATCGCCCACATCGCGCGCTACTCCAGCGGCCACACCGAGGCGATTGCGGCCCAGGACGCACATGCTTTACGACGATTCGCTGACGCCGTGGACGCCGCCGCCGTCGTACTCAACGCATCGACCGCCTTCACGGACGGGGAGCAATACGGCATGGGCGCCGAAATCGGCATCTCCACCCAGAAACTGCACGCCCGCGGGCCGATGGCGCTGCCGGAGCTGACCACCACTAAATGGATCCTGGAAGGTACCGGCCAGGTGCGCTAGTCTATCCGCGTGAAAAAATCCCGTTCCTCCTGGCGCGCCCGCTTCGGCCTGTTCGCCACCGCTGTCGCCACCGCCGTGACAGCCACCGTTTCCCCCGTCGCGCCCGTGCAGGAAGCCGACGCGCAAACCCGCTGCCCGGCCGTCGCGGTCATCGCCGCCCGCGGCTCCGGCCAAAACACCCAGATCTACCCCACGCGCTACTCGGGCGGGGCGGCCTGGACCTCCAACGGCTGGGAAGCGGAGACCATCCGCGCCTTCCTCCAGCACGCGGAGCGCCGCTACACCGCCACCCACGGCGGCAACTCGCTGATGAAGGACGTCGAGGTCATCGGCTTGGAGCCGCGCTACTACCCGGCAACCTTCCCGGAGTACGACGTGCCCGAGGTTGCCGTGCCGTCGACGCTCCTTCAGGCGCTGGGCCTTGCCATCCAGTGGGCCAGCCCGATGTTCATGATGGCGCGCACCGCCGCGACCCAGTTCCTGGACTCGGTGAAGATCGGCCGGGGTGGTGTGATGCAGATGGTCAACGACTACGAGCGCGCCACCGGCTGCCGCCCGAAGTACATCCTGTCCGGCTACTCCCAGGGCGCGATGATTCTGCTGGAGCACGAGCGTGAACTGGCGCGGCGCGGCCAGCTCGCCGGCGTGGTCTACTTTGGCAACCCGAACACCGCCCCGGGCGACTGGTCCACCGTGGGCGTGCGCGGCGGCGGCGCGGGTGGCATCCTCGGCGCGCTGCCGTTCAACACCAAGACCGCCGCGGCGACCCGCAACCGCGTCAACTACTGCCTGCCGCTGGACGCCGTGTGCGACTTGTCCGTGCAGACGCTGGAGGCCTCCCGCGCCACCGGCGGCAACCACGCCCGCTACTTCCGCTGGAGCTCCCGCTGGGACAACCAAGTCTCCGACGCGTTCGGGCGCTTCGTGGATCAGGTACGGTACGGCTAATGAACCAGCTGATTCGGACCACCGCCGCCGCGACCGCTTGCGCCGTCGCGCTTTCAGTTGCGCCTGCGGGCGCGGAGACCATCACGCGCGACACCACGCAGCGCGTGACGGTGGAAAAGACCTGCGAGTGGGAAGTGGACGCCAAGGGCAACCCGATCCTGGACGCCAAGGGCAACCCGATCCCGGTGGAGGTGGACGGCAAGCAGGTGTGCAAGGAGCGTGAGGTTGCCGCCGGCTCCTCGAGCAGCGCCAACAAGTGGGCGGACGACACACGCGACGAGCTCAGCATCGGTGCCGTCGTCGGCGTGGTCGGCGCACTGCTCGCGCTGGTGCTCGGCGCCGGACTGCTGTTCATCGAGTCGGTGGACATCCGCATGCTGCCCCCGGCGAGGTAACGGCGCATGACGGAGCACTACGCAGCTTCCTTGGAGCAGGCGCGGCGCATCGGGGTCATGGGCGGCACGTTCGACCCGATCCACCACGGCCACCTGGTCGCCGCCAGCGAGGTGGCGGACCGGTTCAACCTGGACGAGGTCATCTTCGTGCCCACCGGCCAGCCGTGGCAGAAGGCGGGCAAGACCATCAGCCCGGCGGAAGACCGCTACCTGATGACGGTGATTGCCACCGCTTCCAACCCGCGCTTTTCCGTCTCCCGCGTCGACATCGACCGCGACGGGCCGACGTACACCATCGATACGCTGCGGGACTTGCGCGAACAGTTCCCGGACGAGGAGCTGTACTTCATCACCGGCGCCGACGCGCTGGCCTCCATCATGTCCTGGCACGACTGGGAGGAGATGTTCCAGCTCGCCGAGTTCGTCGGCGTGACCCGCCCCGGCTACGAGCTGCGCGAGGACATGCTGCCGGCCGACATCCAGGAGCGCGTGCACCTGGTGGAAATCCCAGCGATGGCCATCTCGTCTACCGACTGCCGCGAGCGTGCCGCCGAGGGCCGGCCCGTGTGGTACCTCGTGCCGGACGGGGTGGTGCAGTACATCACCAAGAACGCCCTCTATGCCTAAGTAGCACTCTTAGGCCGTGTCGTGGGACAATGACGGGGTCTGTCCAACCAACGAAGGGTTTGCCACTTGACCGCTCCGCAGATCTCCATCGACCGGGCCAAGATTGCCGCCAAAGCGGCCGACGAAAAGCTTGGCAAGAACATCGCTGTTATCGACGTCTCCAACGTCATGGCCATCACGGACGTGTTCGTGATCGTCTCCGCCGACAACGAGCGCCAGGTCGCCGCCATCGTCCAGGAGGTCGAAGACGACCTGACGGATGAGGGCGTGGAGCCGAAGCGCCGCGAGGGCAACCGCGAAAACCGCTGGGTGCTGCTGGATTACGGCAACTTCGTCGTGCACATCCAGCGCGAGGCAGAGCGCGAGTTCTACGGCCTGGACCGCCTGTACGCGGACTGCCCGGCTATCGAGGTCGAGGGCCTGGAGCCCTACGAGCGCCCCGCCACCTTCGGCAACGAGGCCGAGCTGCGCGAGGCGCAGAACATCGAGGACCTGCCGCTGGCCGGCGACGGCCCGGCGGCCGCAGACGACGAGTTCTAGGCGTCGCGCATGCAACGACGTTTGATCCTGCTGCGCCACGGCGAAACGGAGTACAACGCCACCTCCCGCATGCAGGGGCAGCTGGACACCGTGCTCTCCGAACGCGGTGTGAACCAGGCCCACGCCGCCGCCAAAGAGCTGCGTGACCTGGGTATTTCCAAGATCATCTCCTCCGACCTCGTGCGCGCGAAAAACACTGCTGACGTGGTTGCGGCGGATTTGGGGTTGACTGTAGACGTCGATAAGCGGCTGCGCGAAACGCACCTCGGCGACTGGCAAGGCAAAACCCACACCGAGGTGGACACGGAGCACGAAGGTGCGCGGGCGGTGTGGCGCACGGACGCGACGTGGGCGCCGCCGCGCGGGGAGAGCCGTCTCGAGGTGGCGGCGCGCGCGCAGGCCGTGGTGGGCGAGCTGATGCGCGACTACGACGAGTGGGACAACTCCGCCGTGCTTTTGGTCTCCCACGGCGGCACCATCGCCGCGCTGACCGCGTCGCTGCTGGGCTTCGTGGTGGCGCAGTACCCCGCGATCAAGGGCCTGGGCAACGCGAACACGGCGCGGCTGGTGGCGATGCCGCGCCTGGACGAACCGGCGAAGATCCGCTGGTTCCTCGAAGCCTGGAACCGGGGGCTGAACTAAATGGCAGTGCGCGTGGTGGTGGATTCCTCGGCGGGGCTGCCGCCCGAGGTGGTCCGCGAGCTGGACATCACCGTCGCCGACATGCACGTCATGGGCAGCGGCGAGGACAAGGGCACCTCCGGGCTGTCCTCGCTGGAGCTTGCGGCCTGCTACGCGCGCCAGCTGGAGCGCGGCGGCGACGACGGGGTGATCGCGCTGCACCTGTCCAAGGCGCTGTCGTCGACGTGGTCCGCGGCCGTGGCGGCATCCGCGGTGTTTCCCGGCACGGTGAAAGTGGTGGAGACGGATGCCGCCGGCATGACCATCGGCGCGGCCGCCATGGCCGCCGCCACCGTGGCCCAGGAGGGCGGCGATTTGGCGGCGTGCGAGGCGATGGCGAAATCGACGCTCGCCCGCTCCGAGACGTGGGTGTACCTGCACCAGCTCGACGACCTGCGCAAGTCCGGACGCCTGCCCACCGGCACCGCGGTGCTCTCGGCTGCGCTTCTAGCCAACAAGCCGATTTTGCGCATCCACGACGGCAAGCTGGAGCTCGCCGGCAAGACCCGCACCCAGTCGAAGGCGTTTGCCAAGCTCACAGAGCTGGTGGTGGAGCGCGCCGAGGGACAGCCGGTGTTCGCGGCGATCCAACACGCGGACGCCGAGGAGGCGGCCGAGCAGCTGGTGGCCTCGCTTGAGGCGGAGTTGCCGGAGGGCTCGCGGGTGATGTGCGAGCCGCTTGTCGACGTCCTCGCGGTCCACACCGGCCCCGGCGCCATTGGGCTGTCGGTTGTCTTTTCTTCTCGGGAATCAGCCCAGTAGGTGTGGATAACCCGCCCTGATAGGTGACGCTGCAACAACGTTATCCACAGGTTTGCGGTTGGGGTCTTCCGGTGCGGGGTTTGTGGACCTAGCGTGCCGGGCATGAACGCCATCGATCGTCTCCAGGAGCTCACCCGGCCCACCGGGGAAGAGGACCTCCTGGCCGTGCGCTATCCCGCGCCGCGTGTGTCCGTGCCGGTGAAGCCGGCCGCCGCGGCGGTGGTCGCGCTGCTGGTTGTGGTGGGTGCGTGGGCGCTGCTGCGTGGCGGCGGGTCGGAGGGGGACGTCGACTGGGAGCAGGTGGCCTCGCCGACCGAGGTCAGCGGGGTGGTGGTCGTGGCCGTGGTGGGGGAGGTGGCCAACCCGGGACTGATGACGCTGAACGAGGGCTCCCGTATCGCCGACGCCCTGCAGATCGCACAGCCGCTGCCGCACGCGGATTTGTTGGCGCACAACCAGGCGCAGCTGCTTGTGGACGGCCAGCAGATCCACGTCCAGGCCGTCGGCGCGGCGCCCCCGGCAGGCGGCGGAGGAGCGGCCGCGCCTGACACTGGAACGGTGTCGCTGAATAACGCGTCCGCCTCCGAGCTGACCGTGCTGCCCGGGGTGGGGGAGGCGACCGCGGCGGCGATCGTGGCCCACCGCGAGGCCAACGGGCCGTTTACCGCGGTGGAGCAGCTCATGGACGTCCGCGGCATCGGACCCGCGAAGTTCGAGGCCATGCGTGACATGGTGGGGCTGTAGCGGTGTCGGAGCTGCGGCTGGTGCCGGCGGCGCTGGCGGTGTGGGCCGCGGCGGCGTGCTGCGTCCTGTTCGGGGTGTGGGCGGCACTTCTTGTTGTCGCGGTGCTGGCCGCCGGCTGCCTGCTCGCACGCGAGCACGGCCAGGCGGTGCTGACCGCGGGCCTCGGCGCGGCGGCGACACTCACGGCGGCGGTGCGCAAACACGCAAGCGTCTCCGCCTCCGAGATCGTGGGCACCGTCAGCGGCACCCCGAAGCAGACCGAGTCCGGCGCCTACCTGGTGCGGGTGAAGGTGCCCGACCAGCCGTCGACGACGCCGGTGTTCGCAGACGACCTGCCCGACGGCGCGGTCGCCGGCGCGCAGGTGGTGGGCCGCGGGGTGTCAAAGGAGTCCGGCGTGCCGGGCGTGAACCCGTTCGTGCTCAACGGCGACGTCGAGGTCCTCGGGCCGCCGGAGGGGCTGGCGGCGTTCGCGCACCACGTGCGTTCCACCTTCGCCGCGGCGGTCCAGGCGCAGGTGGGCGAGGGTGCGCGCGGGCTCATTCCGGGCATGGTGCTTGGCGACGTCTCCCTGCAACCGCCAGCCGAACAACAGATGTACATCGACACAGGCCTGTCACATTTGTCCGCCGTGTCCGGGGCGAATATTGCGATCGTGGCCACCTTCGCCACCGTGGCGGCGGCCGCAATTGGGGCGGGACTACGCGGCAGGATCGCCGCCTCGGCGGTGGCGCTTTTGATCTACGCCGCGCTGGTTGGCCCGGAGCCGAGCGTGCTGCGCGCCTCGGTGTCCGGCCTGGTGGGGCTTGTGGCGGTGCTCGCCTCCCGGCAGGCAGAGCCCATCCACGCGCTGTGCCTGTCGGTCATCGGGTTGGTGCTGGTGGATTCGGATCTTTCGGTGCACTACGGCTTCGCCCTGTCGGTGGCGGCGACGGCCGGCATCGTGGCGCTCTACCCGCTGTTGTACCGCGCGCTGGCGGTGACTGGCTGGCCGGACATCCTCGTGCGCGCCATTGCTGTGGCGGTGGCGGCGGACCTGGCCACCATGCCCATCGTGGCGATGATGGCCGGCAAAGTCTCGCTGGTCTCGGTCGGTGCCAACGTGCTGGTCGCACCCGTGGTGGGCCCGGTGACGGTGCTGGGGCTCATCGCGGCGGTGGCGTCGCTTTTGCCCGGCGGGCTGGAGGTGCCGGTGCTGTGGTGCGTCGAGCCGCTGGCGTGGTGGGTGCACACGGTGGCGAAATTCGGCGCGGGGCTGCCCAGCGCCACGGTGTCGGCCACCCCGCTGACGGCGCTGGTGGTCTACGGGTGGGTGCTCGCCGGGTTCTTGGCGGGCCGGCCCCGCGCCACGGTTTGCGCTGCTGTCGTCGGGCTGGCGCTGTTTGTCGCGCCGGGCGAGCCCGCGCCCGTCGACCCGACGGGGCTTCGCGCCCACGTCGTGGAGACCATCGAAAATGCGGAGCCGGTGCCGGAGTGGGCGCAGATCGTCGTCGTGCTGGAGGGCGGCCCACCGCGAGGCCGACCTGTGGCCACGCGCGAGGGGATCCCCGTCATCTTCCCCAACGAAAACGCAGAAGACGCCTGACCCGCGACGCATCGTCGCGAGTCAGGCGTCCTGACCCCGAGTACTACTTACTGCTGGACTCGGAGCTCAGCTGCTCGCCCGGGGTGCAGTTTTCCCACAGGAGTGCGGAAGCGAGCACGACCACCGCGACAGCGCCGGCGCCGCCGATGACGGTGCCGTATTCGCGGCCGAACTCCTGCAGCTGGCGGTTGATGCTCTCAACCTGGTCGACAACGTCCTGGTTGTACACGCCCACCTTTTGCTGCAGCTGGGTGTTAGCGTCGCGCAGCGCGGCGCTGACCTGCTGCGACATCTCGTCGACCCACGGTAGGTGCACCTGCGAGCCGAGCGCGATCGGGATCAGCGCCAGCAGCGGCAGGCCGAAGCCGACGCCCGTGGCGATGCAGCGCCCGCGCTCCTCCTCCGTCAGCTCAGAAGAACCGGACGGTGCGGGGGTCTCGGTGGTGCCGCCAGTGCCGTCTGTGACCGTGACCTCGATGGTGGCCTTTGTCGGCTCCTTGTCGGGGCGGGTGACTTCGACTTCGACCGGGTAGGTGCCCGGGGTGGTGTCTTCCGGCGGGGTGATCACGACGGTGCCGTCGGGTTTGACCTCGACCCAGTCGGGCGTTTCCGGTGCCGGGGTGATGGTGGTGCCGTCCGGCAGTGTCGGCGCCGGGACCTCGGTGGTGTCGCCCGGGGTGACGGTGATTTCCGGCGGGTAGTCGCCGTTCGGCTGCTCCGGCTCGGGCTGCTGCGGGTCCGTGTCGGTGCCGTCTGCGACCGTGACCTTGATGGTGGCCTTGGTCGGCTCCTTGTCGGGGCGGGTGATTTCCACCTCGACCGGGTAGGTGCCCGGGGTGGTGTCTTCCGGTGGGGTGATCACGACGGTGCCGTCGGGTTTGACCTCGACCCAGTCCGGGGTTTCCGGTGCCGGGGTGACGGTGGTGCCGTCCGGCAGCGTCGGCGTCGGGACCTCGGTGGTGTCGCCCGGGGTGACGGTGATTTCCGGCGGGTAGCCGCCGTTCGGCTGCTCCGGCTCCGTGTCGGTGCCGGCCGGCACGGATGCCGGGTCGAACGGGTTCGAGCCCTTGGCTACTTCGTCCTCGTTGGACACGCCGTCGGCGTCCCAGTCGGTCACCTCGGACATCGGCGTGCCGTCGACAGCCACCAGCGAGAACCGTGCGGTGACATCCTCGTCGGCAGGGACGCCCGGGCGGTAGGTGACGGTGACGTCGGCGGAGGCGTCGAAAAGCGATGCGAGCTCCGCGATCGACTCCTTGCCGGTGTACATCTTCGCCAGCGTCTCCAGCGTCGGCCCGACTGCGGTGATGTTGCCGTGCGCGTCCGGGTCGGAGATGTGCCACAGCCCGTTGTGGTCGTTGGCCGCGGTGATGTGGGCCTCGGACACGTCCGGGACAACCTCGAAGGTCAGCAGCGCGGTGCCGGAGCCGCCGAGTGCCGCGGCGACGGGATCGCCGTAGCTCGGGTTGTAGGCCATCCCCGCCGTGACACGGATTTCCTCCGTCTCGTAGGAGCCGTCCGGGTAGCGGATGGTCACGGTGGTCGTGAACACGTCGCCGGGCTTCGCGTCCGCCGGCACGGTGAAGTACGCAGTGCCGGCGTCGGCGATGACAAACGCCGGGTTGTCCACGGTGAACGTGGTGCCGGCCGGCAAGGAGCGGTCGCCGACCTGCGGCAGGGTCACACGCGCGCCCGGCTGGGCGTGGGTCTGGTCCCAGAACGGCGTGTGCGTAGTGGCCAGGGACTGGCCCACGGTGAGGGTGGTCTCCGCGACGTCCTTCGTGCCGTCCGGGTACGTCACGGAGACGGACACGGTTTGTTCGCCGGGCACGGAGGTGTCCGGTTTAGCGGTCCACTCGATGTGGGTGCCCGGCGGGAAGGTGTCGGCGTTGATGACGGCGGTGGCGGCCGCAGGGGCGTCCACAAACTGCTTCGTAAACACCGGGCGGGTGTCGGGCTGGTAGGACTCGTTCATCGGCGTCGCGGGAGCTTCCACGACGGTGACCTCGACCGGCACGCGGTCCTCGGTCTTGTCCGGGTAAGTCACCACCGCCGTCGCAGGGACGGTGCCCGGCTTGGAGGTGTCGGGCTCCTCATCCCAGGTGATGGTGGTGCCGGCCGGCAGGTCGGAGGCGTTTTTGATTGCGGTGGCGGCGTTCGGCGCGGGTGTGTCCACCACGGCCTGGATGCCCTGGCCCTGCGGGTCCTGCTGCTCGGCCTGGCTTGCAACGTCGATGGTGACATCGACGGTGTCCGTGGAGCCGTCCGGGTAGGTCACCACCACCGTGGCGTCCTTCGCACCCGGGGTGGAGGTGTCCGGGGCGGATTCCCAACCGGTTGTGGTGCCGGCCGGCAGGTCGGAGAGGTTGGCCACGGAGTTGCCGGCCTGCGGCACGTCGCCGCTATTGACGGTCTGGTCCTGACCCACCGGGTCGTGCTGGTCCGCCATGGAGCCGACAGTGACCTTGACGTTGACCTTGTCGGTGGTGCCGTCCGGGTAGGTCACCACCACGGTGGCGTCCTTCACGCCCGGGGTGGAGGTGTCCGGCGCGGATTCCCAGGTGATGGTGGTTCCTTCGGGCAGCAGCTTCGGGTTGGCGATGGACCCGGAAGCCTCAGGGGCCTCGCCCTCCTTCACGGACTGGTCCTTGCCCTGCGGGTTGAACTGCTGCGACTGCTCGCGGACGTCAACCTTGACCTTCACGGTCTCGCTGGAGCCGTCCGGGTAGGTCACCAGCACCTCGGCGTCCTTGGTGCCCGGCGCGGACACGTCCGGCTCGGTCTTCCAGGTCACAGTAGTGCCGGCGGGCAGCCCGGCAGCGTTGACGATGGAGCCGGTGGCCGCCGGCACCTGCCCGTGGTTGGTGCTCTGCGGCTGGCCCTCTGGGGTGAACTGGTCGGCCTGGGAGCGCACGACGACGGTGACGTCGACCTTGTCGGTGGTGCCGTCGGGGTAGGTCACCACCACCGTGGCGTTCTTGGAACCCGGGGTGGAGGTGTCCACCGGCTGCTCGAACTCGTAGTAGGAGCCGGCAGGCAGGTCGGAGACGTTGTCCACGGAAGCGCGCGGCACGACGCTGTCGCCGACGTTGACCGTCTGCTCGGCGGGTTTCGGCGTGTGCTCCTCGTTCATCGGGGTTTTCGGTGCCGCGACGACGTGGACGGTGACCGGGACGCGGTCGACCGTGCCGTCGGGGTAGGTCACCAGCACCACTGCCGGGACGTCGCCGGTGGCGGAGGTATCGGGGGCCACCGACCAGGTGTAGGTGGCGTCGGCGGGCAGGTCCGCCACGTTGGCGATGGCGGTGCGGGCCGGCGGCGCGTCCACGCCTTCGACGGCGGTGATGTCCTGGCCGGTCGCGTCGTGCTGGTCAGTGTGGGTGCGCACGATGACCTTCGCCGGCACGCGGTCCACGGAGCCGTCCGGGTAGGTCACCACCACTACGGCGTCCTTCACACCGGAGGTGGAGGTGTCCACCGGCTGTTCCCAGCTGAGGTTCGTGCCCTCCGGCAAGTCGCCGGTGAGGGAGTTGCGCGGGTCGGCGGAGTCGCCCTGGTTAACCACCTGATCGGTAGAGGTGGGCTCGTGCATCGCGGCGTCGTCGCGCACCCGCACCACGACCGGGAGGGTCTCGGAGGTGCCGTCGGGGTAGGTCACCAGGACCTCGCCGGTCTTCTGGCCGGGCGAGGAAGTGACGGGCGCGGTCACCCAGGTGATCTCGGTGCCCTCGGGAAGATCGCCGGCGTTGTCGACGGAGTCGGCAGCGGCCGGTTCTGCGCCCTTGTCCACCACCTGCAACCCCGCGTGCGGGGTGTACTGCTGCTCGTTGGAGCGGACGTTCACGCTGACGCTGACGGTCTCGGAGGTACCGTCCGGGTATTCCACGCGCACGACGGCGTCTTTCACGCCGGCGCTCGAGGTGTCCGGCGCTGTCTCCCAGGTCAGCTTGGTGCCCACCGGCAGCGAATCCGGGTGGACGATGGAGGCGGCGGGCGCCGGCTCGTCGCCGATGTTGACGGTCTGGGTCCTGCCGGCCGGTGCGTAGTACTGCTCGTCGGTGCGCACGCTGACCTTGACGGCAACTCGGTCGACGGAGCCATCCGGGTAGGTCACCAGCACCACCGCGTCCTTGGTGCCGGACGTCGAGGTGTCCACGGGGGATTCGAAGGTGAAGGTGGTGCCTTCCGGCAGGTCGCCTGCGTTGCTTATCGACGCCTCCGGGTCCACCGCAGCATCTCTATTCACCGTCTGCGGCTGGGCCTTCGGCTCGTTCGCGTCCGCAAGTGAGCTGACCACAATCTGGGTTGTGACCACCTCGGAGGAGCCGTCCGGGTAGGTGACGGTGATAGCGACATCCTGGACGCCAGGTTTGGTGGTGTCCGGCTGTGTCTCCCAGGTGTAGGTGGCGCCGGGCAGCTCGTCCGTGTTCGCGATGGAGTCCTCCGGGCGCAGGTCCTTGGCGCCGTTTTCCACGGTGCGCACCTTGGGCGCGGGGGTGAGGGTGTCGGCCTGCGGGCGCACGGTGACGGTGACGTCGACGGTGTCGGTGGAGCCGTCCGGGTAGGTCACCTTCACCTTGCCGGGCTTGTCGCCGGGGGTGGAGGTGTCGGGGGCGCTGTCCCACTCGACCTTGGTTCCTGCCGGCAGGTCGGCAAGGTTGCCGATGGACGCGGCCGCGTCCGGGGTGGCGCCGTTGTCCACGGTCTGTTCCGCGGGGGTGGGGGCGTAGTCGTCGGCAAGCGGGGTGACCGTGACGGTCACGGTGATGGTGTCGACCGTGTCGTCCGGGTACACGACCCGCACCTCGACGTTGTTGAACGTGCCGGGTTCGTCCGTCGACGGCGGGTTGACGAACTCGAAGTGCGTGCCGGCCGGCAGCGAGTCCGCATTCGCCACGGCAGTGCGGGCGTCGAGCGCATTCTTCGCCTTGACCGTGACGTCTTGGCCGTTGGGGTCGTTGGTCGTGTTCATCGGCTCTGCCGGCTTCGGCGTCACGTTGACCTGCACCGGCACGTCCTCGGTGGAGCCGTCCGGGTAGGTCACGCGCACCACCGCGTCTTGGGTGCCGGACGACGAGGTGTCAGGTTCGGTGGCCCAGGTGAACGTGGTGCCGGCGGGCAGGTCGCCGATGTTGGTGATCGCCGACTCGGGGTACGCCTTCGCACCTTTGACCACGTCGATGGTTTGGCTTTCAGGCGTGTTGGTGTCGGCCTGCGGGCGCACCGTCACGGTCTTGGTGACCTTATCGGTGGAGCCGTCCGGGTACGTCACCACCACGGTGACCTGCTGCTGCCCCGGCTTCGAGGTGTCCACCGGGTTCTCCAGCGCGAGCGTGGTGCCTTCCGGCAGCGTGTCCTCATTGGCCAGCAGGTCTTCTGCTGTGACATGGCTGCCGTTGTCGACGGTGACGTCGGCGCCCTGCGGGTCGGTGGTGTCCGAAAGCGGGCGCACGGTGACCTTCACCGGCACTGTGTCCACGCTGCCGTCGGGGTAGGTGACGATGACGTTGGTGGTGTACGTGCCGGGCTTATCGGTCGACGGCTGCGTCTCAAAGGTGAACTTGGTGCCCTCCGGCAGGTCGCCGGCGTTGGTGATGGACTCCTTCGGGTCCAACGTGCTGCCGTTGTCCACGGTCCGCTCCTGGCCCTCGGGGTTAAGCGCGTCGGCCTGCGTGCGCACGACCACGCTCACCGGGATCTTCTCGGTGGAGCCGTCGGGGTAGGTGACCACCACCACGGCGTCCTTCGAACCCGGGGAGGAGGTGTCGGGTGCGCTCTCCCAGGCAATCTTGGTGCCCTCCGGCAGCGACCCTGCGTCCGCGATGGAGTCTTCCGCCTTCGGGGTGGTGCCGTTGTCCACGGTCTGCGTCTTCGCCGCCGGGGCGTACTGGTCCGCCTGGGTGCGGACCTCCACCTGCACCTTGACTTCGTCGGTCGTGCCGTCGGGGTAGGTCACGCGCACCACGCCGTCCTTGGTGCCCGGCGTGGAGGTGTCCGGGGTGGTGGCCCATTCGATGCGGGTGCCGTCGGGAAGCTGCTGGTTCGGAAGCAGCGACAGCGCCGGGTCGAGTTCCGTGTTCTGGTCCACCACCTGCACCGCGGGCTGCGGGTCGTACTGCTCGTTTTGCGCCGTCACCGAGACCTTCACGGGAACCTTGTCCACGCTGCCGTCCGGGTACGTCACAACCACAACGGCATCCTTGGTGCCCGGCGTGGAGGTGTCCGGCGCCTTCTCAAACTCGAAGGTGGTGCCCTCGGGGAGGTCGCCTGCGTTGCTTATCGACGCCTCCGGGTCCACCTCAGCACCATTGTCCAGCGTCTGCTGCGTCCCGGACGGGTCGAACTGCTCCGCCTGGGAGCGCACGTGCACCGTCACCGGCACGCGGTCCACGGTGTCGTCGGGGTAGGTGACAATGACGTCGGCCTGCTTGTCGCCGGACGTGGAGGTGTCCACCGGCGACTCGAAGCGGAAGAACGTGCCTGCCGGCATGTGGTCAGCGTCGGCGATGGAAGCTCGCGCGACCGGAGTGTCGTCCAGGTTTACCGTCTGGTCCTGGCCGGCCGGGTCGTTGGTCTGGTTCAGCGGCTTCGCTGGGGCCGGGGTGATGCGCACAGTCACCGGCACGCGGTCCACGGAGCCGTCGGGGTAGGTCACAACCACCACGGCCGGGACGTCGCCGACGTTGTCGGTGGAGGGAGCCTCCTCCCAGGTGTACGTTGCACCGCCGGGCAGGTCCGCCACGTTCGCGATGGCGGAGCGGGCCTCTGGCACGGACGTGCCCTCGACAGCCTCGGTGGTCTGGCCCTGTGGGGTGAACGTGTCCGCCTGCGGGGTCGGCTTGACGGTGACGGTGGCGTAGACCGTCTCCTGGGAGCCGTCCGGGTAGACCACCTGCACGGGAATCTTGTACTCGCCCGGCTCGGCGCCCGCCGGCGGGGTGGCGGAGAACCCGCCGGTCCCCGCGTCCGACGCGGGTTGCGTGGTCCAGCCGGAAACGGGGTTTCCGGAGGCGTCGACAGGCGTGCCGTAGGTGAACTTCGTGCCCGCCGGCACCGACGTGTCCGTCTGATTCAGCGTGACGGCGCTGCCGGGGAAGGTTTCCTTGGCGGTGTAGGCCGGCTGGCTCACCGCGTTTTGGCCCTGGGCGACGATGAAGGAGTCGGAGGCGAGCAGATCGCCGACGCCGCTGTACAGCGTCGCGGAGTACACGGTGCCGGCGGCCGCAGACGGGTCCGAGGACACCTGGAAGGTGCAGGCGTTCGCCTCGGCGAGGGAGGACACCGGGCATTCCTTGACGACCTTGCCGGTGGTTTCATTGCGCCAGACGATGCGGTTGCCCTTCACCGGCGGGAGGGTGCCGGTGACGTTGAGCTGCGCGGTGCCGCCCAGCGGCGCGGGGTTGAGCAGCTGGTCGTAATTGGGGATGTCCAGCTTCACCGGGCCGTAGGGCAGGACCGCGAAACCGAAGTTGTAGAAGTTGTCCGGCGCCGGGTTCATGCTCGGCACAATTGCCGCGGCCGGGCGGGGCGCTTCGCCTGCGTTGTCGTTGTACTTCTGGAACACGGGGGTGGGGAACGGCGAGTAAGCGTTGACCTGCTGGCCGTTCGGGTCCGTGACCCACATGTACATGCGCGAGTTGCCGGTGAGGTCCTTGTAGCCGGTGCGCAGGGTGTACTGTCCGTTCGCGTCGGTTTTGCCGGTGACGGTCACCGCGATCGGCTCTTTGCCAGCTGCCCGCATGTCCTTGAGCATGGCCTGGATCGCGCCGGCGCGCTGCGCCAGCGTGATCTTGGAGTCGTTTTCGATCGCCTCGACACGTTTCTGAGCCTCCGGAGTCAGCACCGAAGCGAAGACGTTGTAGCCCTCGAGGTTGGTGTCGCCGTCGCCTGTGTTGCGGGTGGGCGGACCGACCGTGCGGTCGCCCTTGAGCGTGTCCATCCACACAAAGCCGGAGATAGTGTCCGTCACCGACAAGGTGACGGCCGGGTTGGACAGTGGGCCGAGCGGGTCCACCTTGACGTTGGGGGCGGACATGTAGTTCTTGGCGGGGTCCACCGCCTCTGTGAGGAAGATGCCGGTGCGCTGCATGTTGGTGCCGACCAGCTGGAACATGCCGGACGCGTCCGCCGGGTACTGGCCGGAGCCCGGGGCAACTCCAACCCAGGAGTTGGGCACGATGCCGCCGGATTGGCGGGTGTAGACGTACGGGTTTCCGGTCTCCGGGTTGACCAGGTCTTTCTCCGCCACCCACAGGCGGTAGGCCTGCTGGCCGTTGCCCACGCCGGAGGCGTCGAATAGGTGGGGATTGCCGTTGGCGTCGTAGAAGGAGACGTAGTTGCCCTTTTTGTCCTTGACCAGGTTGCCCTTGGCGTCGCGCATGCGGAGGTCGAAGGCATACGCGCCGGCATCCTGCCCTGCCAGGCGCTGGGACTGGGCCGCGTAGACGGGCGAAAGCGTGCCGTCCTTGTCGCGGAACTGCATGAACACCGTCACGCCGTTGAGACCCATGGTGTCGGAGATGCTCGACGGCGCGGTCGTTTCCATCACGCCGACGCGCCCCGATAGCAGGTTTGCGGCATTGGTGAGGTCGATGGCGCTGTTGACATAGCCGTTTTTGATCGCGTCTGCGTCAATCGTTCCGGCCGGGGCAGCCCACTTCGGGTCGGCAGGGTTGCTGTTAGTGACGGCTTCGGCGTCGGGGGTGGACTCCGGGGAGACCACCGCGTGGGTGAGTGGGGCAACGGTGGCGATGGCGAGTGCGGCGGCCGCGATGGACGTGCCGCGGTGGCGGGAAGTGACGTGCGTGCTCAAAAGAGGGGGTCCTTTTCCGTTTGATGGTGTCAGTCCGGTGCGAAGCAGCAGGTGCGCTACCGGGCAGTGACGCCCGGCAGAGACTCCTATAAAAGTATGAAGCCTTCGTGATCAATTTGCCAGGGTTATCCGAAAGAAAATCGCTGAAATCATTCGGCGGTTCACGCGAGGTGCAGGACTCGGTGCGGCACGGGAGCAGGACGTAAGATGGCGCGCATGCTCAACCCCGTGCACCTGGTGCTCGGCGAGGACGATTTCCTCGCCGAGCGCGCAACCAAAGCCATCGTCGCCCAAGCCGGCGAAGGCATGGAGGTGACGACCCTGCGCGCCGGCGACGTCTCCGAAGGGGAGATCGCGATGGCAACCAGCCCGTCGCTGTTCGCGGAGGACCGCGTAGTGGTGGTCAAGCACGCAGAACTCGCCGGCAAGGAGCCCACCGAGATCCTCCTGCAGGCGTGTGTGAACCCCGCGCCGGGCATCACGCTGATCGTCGAGCACACCGGTGGCGGGCGCCAAAAGGCGATGGTGAAGAAGTTCGCCAAGGTCGCCGAGGTGCACAAGGCCGATCCGCTGAAAGACAACGAGCGCCGCTCGTGGCTGATGGAGGAGTTCCGCAGCCACGGCGTGCGCCCCACCCCGGATGTGGCGGCGGCCGTGCTTGAATCGGTCGGCTCGGACCTGCGCGAGCTCGCCTCCGCCGTCAGCCAGCTGGTCAGCGACACCGAGGGCGAGCTCACCGTCGAATCGGTGCGTGCCTACTACGTGGGCGTGGCTGAGGTCGCCGGTTTCGACATCGCGGACCAGGCAGTGGCGGGACGCGCGGACCGGGCGCTCGCCTCCACGCGCCGCGCGCTGCAGCTGGGCACCAGCCCGGTGTCCATCGCGGCGGCGCTCGCGCGCAAGGTCGGCGACATTGCCAAACTGCACGGCGTGCGCGGCAACCCGGATCAGTTGGCGCGCACCGTCGGCATGCACCCGTACGTGGCGAAAAAGACCATGCAGGTGGCGCGCCAGTGGAGCGGGGATGCGGTGTCCCACGCCGTGATCATCGTCTCTGACCTCGACGCCGAGGTGAAGGGCCAAGGCGGCGACCCGGAGTTCGCCCTCGAAAACGCGGTGCGGCGCATCGCGGAGCTGGCATGATCGCGCCGGGCGATCTTGCGGTCATCGTCGGGCTCAACCTGGTTGGCGCCGCCGCCCCCGGCCCGGACATGGTCCTGCTCATGCGCACGGCGACCCGCTCGCGAAAGCACGCCTGGGCGACCAACCTGGGTATCCACACCGGCGCCGCGCTGTGGTTCACGCTCACCGTCGTGGGCGCGGCGGCGCTGTTGCACGCGGTGCCGCAGGCCGTCGCCGCCATCCAGATTCTCGGTGGCGCGGCGCTGATCTGGATGGGCCAGCACAACCTGCGCGGCGGGCTGCGCGACAGGCACGATCCACCCGCGGATCTGGAGGAAGCGGTGCAGCGGTTGGGCTCGGTGCAAGCTGCCTATCGACGAGGTCTGGCCACCAACCTGGCCAACCCCAAAATCGTGGTCGCGCTGACCGCCATGATCGCGCCGCTTTTGCCCGCGAACCCCTCACTGGCAACCGCGGTGATTGTCATCGCCGCGCTCTGGCTCAGCTCGTTCGCCCTGTTCGGGGCGGTCGCGCAGATCACCTCGGCAGAACGCGTGCGCCGGAAGTTCCTCCGCGCCGGGCCCTACATCGACATCGTCGCGGGCGCGTTTTTCATGGTGGTCGGCGCTGTGCTCATTGCCCGCGGGCTGGTCAGCGTGATCTAGAGGTAGCGGTGCAAAAACTGCGCCGTCTGGCGCGTCGCGCTAGGCGAGTCGAACCAGGTGTGGCCGCCGCCCTCGACGCGCTCGATGCGCACAGGTGCGGAGCAGTGCTCGAAGTCGAAGGTGGTGATGCTGCCCGAGCGCGACTGCGACGCCGTCGTGGAGCAATCGTTCTTGCGGGCGAAGGTGCGCGCCACCGATTCGACGGACTCGAAAGGCGCGCCGTGGCGGAAACCGCCGTTGTAGCCGACAACGCCGTCGTTGGTGCCGTGCATGATCATCGTGGGCACCTCGCCGGATGTGCAGCCGGTGACGGTGGGGGAGTAGAACGCGCCCGCCACCGACGCGACACCGCGCACTGTCTCCGGGGCGTGGCAGGCGAGCGCGGCGACCATGCCGCCGCCGTTGGACAGGCCCACGGCGACGGTGCGGGAGGTGTCGGCGTTGTAGCGCGAAGCGACGTCGCGAAGCACGGCCTTGGTGTACGCGACATCCTCGTCGATGCTGGTGTCCGCGTACGGCGCGCCGCCCCACGCGTTGTCCACGCCCTGGCCGTAGACCACGATCGCGTCCGTGAACTGGCTCTCCAAGTTGGAGTAGTCGTGCATGTTGGCAGAGGTGTGGTGCCAGCCGCCGAAGCCCAGCACCACCGGGTAGGACTTCTCTGAGTCATAGCCGCGCGGCAGCACCACGTCGTAGGTGCGGCTGCGCCCGTCCACCTGCAGCGAGTGGGTGTGCTCGCGCGACGGCGATGTGACCTTGCCGTTTTTCACCATCGGAATCGCAATCGCGATGCTGGCCACAAGTGCGGCCAGCACCCCGAGCGCACGCACCTGCTCCGGGTCCACGCCCGGGGCGTAGCGGGCCAGAAGCTCCTCAAATTCGGGCGAGGAGCTCAGCTGCTGCGCCTCGGCCGGTACCGGCAACGACAGAGACAGGGAAGTGGCAAGCGCGGCAGCCAGCGCGCGGCGGGAGTGTTTCACGGCAGTATTCTTTTCTCTTCAAATGGGGTCTTGATACACGAAACGCCCCGCGCACCGATTCAACGATGCACGGGGCGGAACATGACGGAATTAGTCCATCTTGTTCAGGGCGCGGGCCATGTTGGACTTCTTGTTCGCTGCGGAGTTGCGGTGGAACACGCCCTTGGTCACAGCCTTGTCCAGCTTGCGGGAAGCCACGCGCAGCTGCGCCTCAGCGGCAGCCTTGTCGCCGGACTCCACAGCCTCGCGGAACTTGCGGATCTCCGTGCGGGTGGCGGAGCGGACGGACTTGTTGCGCATGCGGCGCTTCTCGTTGGTGAGGACGCGCTTCTTCTGCTGCTTGATGTTAGCCATTATGAAATACCTCTTGGTTTCTCAATCGAACATGGATGTCGTCGTCCCAGCCGGGGTATTTCGCGCACTGCTTTGGCTATGAACGCGAACCCAAGGTCCTGCCCGCGTAGCAGTGCGCACCCGTAGGTGGCCGGTAACGGTCAACTCGAGCAGGATAACAGCACCGGCGGTGCGGGCCAAACTGCCCTTACAACCACTGGAAGCGCTCACGCAGCGTGTTTGCCACCCGCTCGAAGCGGCGCTGCGGCACGGTGGTGCCGCGCCGGTGCACGTCGGCCTCCGGTACCACGAGCGTTTTGTCCAGGCGCACCCAGCACGGATGGCCTGAGGCGTCCCAGTCGCCGGGGCCGATTTCAAACCAGCGGTCGTCCTCCGCGTGCTCCTCTTCCGGGGAGATGAGCAGGCCCAAGATGTCGCTGTGCTCGCGGCCCACCACCAGCATGGAGCGCTCTTTCGGCGGGTGCGACGGCACGGTCACCCACACCACCTCGCCGGGTTCGGCGCCGCCGTCCATGTCGGGGGCGTAGTAGACGTTGCGGGGCACCGAGCCGGTGGGGCGCACGTCCACGCGCGAGGCGCGCTTGCGGCGCATCTCAATCTGGTTGGTCACCCGGTCGTGCAGCAGGGCCAGGCCTTGGTCGAGCGATGCCGTGCGGGGTCGCGCGCCTTTGCGCTTAAATCGCTCGAACGCCACGTTGGCACCTCCACATTGCAGTTATCTGCAACCTTAAGCTTTCGTGTCTGCCGGGACAAGGGGTTTCTGCTGTTCTGCTGAAATCCCCCGCAGCGCCCACAGAAGGAGGGCGGTGCACACGACGGTCATCAGCGAGGCGCCCAGCATCTGCTGCCAACCGATCTCCGTCGCGTTCGGGTCCACCATGTCCAGCGCCCCGTAGCCGAAGAAGATCGTGTTGCTCACGGCGTGCAGCGCAATCGACGCCTCGAGCCCGCCCGTGCGCCAGGTCAGCACCGCGGTGCACACGGCGAATATGGCGATGTCGATGAGCCCGACCCAGTTGTAGGCGTGGCCCGCCACAAAGGCGATGCCCGGCAGCAGGTAGGCCAGCCACGCGGGCGCCCGCCACTGCCCGAGGATCTGCGGCAGCGCGCCGCGGAAGAGGAACTCCTCGGCGGCGGACTGCAGCGGCACGGCGATCAGCAGCGCCGCGAGGAGGGTCAGCCGGAACGGGTTGACGGTGGCTTCGGCGTGGGCGCCCCGGAAGGCGTCGATAAGCACTTGCGCCCCGTAGACCGCGCCGACGACTACAAGCGCGCGCCCGAGCACACCCCACCGCATTCCAAGCGCGGTGCTGAACAGCGCCGATGGGCGGCGCCCGGCGATGCGCGCGGCGAGAAACGGCGCCGGCAGGATCGCCGCGATGATCAGCACCTGCACGAGCGGGCTGAGCGGGTCCGTCGAGCCCTCGACGAGCATTTCGAAGTCGCGGCCGGAGGACCCGGCGGCCAGCCCGAGGGCGATCACCGACGCAACCGCAAACAGGGCCACGAACGCGACCAGCACCACGAGCTCGATCAGTGCCCGCCACCACGTAGCGGGCCGGTAGCGGGAGACAAGTCCTAAACGGTGGTAAGGCATGGTGCATACCGTAGCGCGGGGCTCGCAAAGTAGGATGTGGCAACTATGGCCGCCAAATCGAAAAACTTTGCAGAGGAAACGTTCACGGACCCCGCCCGGATCCGCAACTTCTGCATCATCGCGCACATCGACCACGGCAAGTCCACGCTGGCAGACCGCATTTTGCAGCTGTCCAACGTTGTCGACGAGCGCGAGATGCGCGACCAGTACCTCGACAACATGGATATCGAGCGCGAACGCGGCATCACCATCAAGGCGCAGAACGTGCGCCTGCCGTGGGTGCCGAAGACCGGCGATCACGTCGGCGAGCAGATGGTGCTGCAGATGATCGACACCCCAGGCCACGTGGACTTCTCCTACGAGGTCGCCCGCAGTTTGGACGCCTGCGAGGGGGCAATTTTGCTTGTCGACGCTGCCCAGGGCATCGAGGCGCAAACCCTGGCCAACCTCTACATGGCCATCGACAACGACCTCGAGATCATCCCGGTGCTGAACAAGATCGACCTGCCGGCGGCGGACCCGGAGAAGTACGCCCTGGAGATCGCCAACATCATCGGCTGCGAGCCGGAGGACGTGCTGCGCGTTTCCGGCAAGACGGGCGAGGGCGTGCCGGAGCTGTTGGACCGCGTGGTGGACCTGATTCCTTCTCCTTCCTCCCCTTCGGGCGCGGCAGCGACCGACGCCGACGCACCGGCCCGCGCGCTGATCTTCGACTCGGTGTATGACACCTACCGCGGCGTGGTCACCTACATCCGCATGATGGACGGCAAGCTCGAGCCGAACCAGAAGGTGCAGATGATGAACACCGGCAAGACGCTGGAGATCCTCGAAATCGGCGTCGTCTCGCCCACCATGAAAAAGACGAAGGGTTTGGGCCCCGGCGAGGTGGGCTACCTCATCACCGGCGTGAAAGACGTGCGCGACACCCGAGTCGGCGACACCGTCACCTGGGCCTCCAAGGGCGCCGAGGAGCCGTTGGAGGGCTTCGAAGACGTCAAGCCCATGGTCTACTCGGGCCTGTTCCCGGTGAGCCAGGAAGACTTCCCCACGCTGCGCGAGAGCTTGGAGAAGCTGCAGCTTAACGACGCTTCCTTGACCTGGGAGCCGGAAACCTCCGTTGCGCTGGGCTTCGGCTTCCGTTGTGGATTTTTGGGCCTGCTGCACATGGAGATCACCCGCACCCGCTTGGAGCGCGAGTTCGACCTGGACCTGATCTCCACCGCACCGTCCGTGACCTACCGCGTGGTGGCCGAGGACGGCACCGAGCAGATCGTGCACAACCCGTCGGACTGGCCCAGCGGCAAGATCCCCGAGGTCTACGAGCCGATCGTGAACATGACCATCATCGTGCCCCAGGAGTTCGTGGGCTCCACGATGGAGCTGTGCCAGTCCAAGCGCGGCCAGATGAAGAACATGGAGTACCTGTCTGAGGACCGCGTGGAGTTGCGCTACATCATGCCGCTCGGCGAGATCATCTTCGACTTCTTCGACATGCTGAAGTCCCGCACCAAGGGCTACGCGTCGCTGAATTACGAGGAGGCCGGCGAGCAGCTCGCCGACCTGGTCAAGGTGGACATCCTGCTGCAGGGCGAGCCGGTGGACGCCTTCTCCGCCATCGTGCACAAGGATTCCGCGCAGTGGTACGGCAACAAGATGACCAAGAAGCTCAAGGAGCTCATCCCGCGCCAGCAGTTCGAGGTGCCGGTCCAGGCCGCCATCGGCTCGAAGATCATCGCCCGCGAAAACATCCGTGCGCTGCGCAAGGACGTGCTGTCCAAGTGCTACGGCGGCGACATCTCCCGCAAGCGCAAGCTTTTGGAGAAGCAGAAGGCCGGTAAGAAGCGCATGAAGAACATCGGCTCTGTCACCGTGCCGCAGGAAGCGTTCGTGGCTGCGCTGTCCACCGACGGCGAGGAGTAGTTACTCCTCCACGAGGCGGAGGTGCCGGCCCTGCTTCGTGGCCTTCCTGAACACCGCCTGCAGGGCGCCCACCAGGGCGAACATCAGCACGAAGATGATCAGCCCCATGCCGAGGTTGCCCCACAGGCCCTCCCAGCCGGCGGCCTGGGCCCAGTCCGGGGCACCGATGGCCGCGGCGACGAAGCCCAGAATCAGGTTCATCGCCTCGGAGCGCTTCGCCTCCGCCTCGGCGATTTCGCCGGAGACCTGCTCGAACTGGGTACGGATCACGCCTTGGCGGGACTTGACCTTGGTGTCGAAGTCGTCGCGTAGCTGGTCGAAGCCGGTGGTGCGCTGCAGCCCTTTGAGCACGCGGGTGTCGATGTCGCGGCCCGGCACGCGCCTAAACCACAGCTTGTCGCGGATCTCAATGTGGTCCAGCTGCAGCTTCTCCAGGCGCTCCAGATCCGCCTGCAACGCTTGGCGCTGCACCTGCTCCGAACCGGCGGCGCCATCCGCACGGCTGGTGTGCGCCGCGGAGTCGCCGATGATTTTCAGGGACTTGCGCAGGTGTGTTTCGCCCGCCTGGGCGCGCATCTGCAGCATCACCAGGTCCACGAACCGGGTGTTGGCCAACGACCAGTAGCGCATGCCTTCGCGGCTGGCGGATTTGCTGCGCACCATGCCCACGCCGGCCTCAGAGGTCATCACGGTCCAGGAAGACAGCTTCGCCGCCACGAACCCGCTTAGCGCCTCGGGCGTTTGCAGCGGCACCTGCTCGGGGTAGGAGTCCGCCCCGGTGAGGATCTGCCAGGCCCATTGCTCGTGCCACTTCCAGGTGCTGTCCGGGTCGTCGAGGACGAACGGAGCGTCGATACGCGAAGGCACCGAGCCGTTGTTGCCCTCGCTCAAGGTGTCCAGCACCGACTGCGGCTTCGCGGGGTTGGGGATGGCCATGGCCACGCGCTGCGGGGCGGGCAACGTGAATGTGCTCGAGCAACCGCCTTCGCAGGTGGCCACGAGCCCGCCGCTGGTGGACAGCTTCATGGAGGTTTCACGCCCCATGGCGGCGTCGATTTCGCGCACGGCGAGGTTGACGAACTTGGTCAGGGCGTACAGCTGCGGCGGGCTGTAGTCGTAGTCGCCTGCGCGGTCGTAGAACTGCACCGAGTTGCGCGGCTTGGTCAACGCGGCGCTTAAAAAACCCAGCGTGGCCGAGGAGAGGTTTTCCGCCACGACGTTGAGCACCAAGAAGTCGCTGACCACGTGCGCCGGCTCCGGCACCTTGGCGGCCAGGTTGGTCAGGTGCAGGTCGTGGAACTGCAGCACCTCCGCCGACAGCAACCGCAGCGTCGCGGTGCCGTGGCTTCCGCGCGTGCCGCGCACCTGGTCCTCCCACGCCACCTGGTGGTCGTAGTTGACCAGCTCGAAGGCGGTTTCGTTGGGCACTTCGTCGAAGACAAAGTGGTGCGCGGCGATAGCGGGGTCCCAGCCCGCGTCAGCAAGGTCCATCTCTTCGGCGGCGGTGGCATTTGCTTTCCGACGCCTCCGGTTAGCCTCCACCACCTCATCCAGCTCCGAGTGGTTGAACACCTCCCGGTTCGCGTGCGGGCGGGCGTCGGCGGTGCGCTTCACGTCCGCGTCCACGGAGCCTGCACCCACGGCGTCGTGCACCGGCTCCAAAAACCGGTTGCGCGCGTCGTTGTAATACGGCCTGCCACCTTCGACGATGACATCGCCGTAGTAGCCCTCGCGCTCGTCCGGCTTGCGGAAAACGCCGCGCGCCGGGTCCCACATCGGGTTTTCGATGGTGCGCAGCCCCTTGTCGCGGCCGTAAGCCCAGCCGTGTGCACCGAGGTCGAACGGTTTGCCGTCCGCAGTCAGGCTCGCGGCTTCCGGGATGGGAAGCACCAGAGAAAAAGACGCCAACCGCCACTCCGGTAACATCGTTGCACTGAACGATTCTGGGACGAGGAAGTCGTATCCAAGGTCCTGGTAAGAACGCACTTTCATATTTGGAGGGTATCCCATGGGCTCCACTGTTTTCTTCCCGGATGTCACCGTGCGGGAGCATGAGATTGAGGTGCCGGTGAGCCGTGAGGATGCGTCGCTAGGCAATATCAGCGTCTTTTGTCGCGAGCTTTCTACCGACGACTCTTTGCCGGCCCTCGCGTATTTCCAGGGTGGTCCCGGCAAGCCCGGCCCCCGGATGCTGATGGACTGGATTCCGGAAGCGCTGAAGCGCTACCGCGTGTTTTTAATGGATGAGCGCGGCACGGGGCGCTCCCACAAGATCGACCGCACCACGCCCGAGCGCATCACCGCGGACATGCTTGCGCACCTGCGCCCGCCGGATGTGGCCGCCGACGCCGAGGCGATGCGCCAACATTTGGGCCTTGAGCAGTGGGACCTGTTGGGCAATTCCTTCGGTGCGGCGTGCGCGAGCTCGTACCTGTCCTACTTCCCGTCAGGCCTGCGCCGCGTGCACCTGGCGGGCGCGGTGCCGGAGCCGGAGATGGACGTCGACGCGTTCAACCGCCTGACGTTCCGATTGCTCACGCAGAGGCAGCAGCAGCTTTTTCGCGCGATTCCGTGGATAAAGGACAGGGTCGAAGAAGTTGCCGACCACCTGGACAACCACGACGAGCGCATGCCCACCGGGGAGCGTCTGTCCGCAGCAAGGATGAAGATGGCAGGCGTGCTGCTGGGCGAGGAGGACGATTTCGCCCGGCTGGCCAACCTGTTCGAGGCACCGTTTACCACCCGCGGCGGCGAGAAGCGCCTGCGCGGAGACTTCCTGGCGCAGCTCGGCAGCATCATTTCGCTGGAGACCATGCCGCTGTGGGCCGTAATCCACGAGACCGTGATGGCGCGGCCGGGCCGCGCGGTGAACTGGTCCGCGGACCGCATCTGGCGCGAGGAGTTCTATGATCTGCCCCTGCTTGGCAACCACTTCTTCCGCACCCACTTCGAGGAAGACCCCGCGCTGACCCCCTTCTACGAGGCGGTGGATCAGGTGCACCAGCGCACCGACCTCAAGGCGCAGGCGAAGGACCCTGCAGGCAACGAGGTGCCTGCAGCGGCGATTCTGTACGAAAAGGACGTGTTCATCCCGTACGAGCTCACCGCGCGCTCCGCGGGCAAGACCCCGAACCTGAAGGTGTGGACGCACCCGGAGTGGTTCCACGACGGCATCTGGGTGCACGGCGCCGAGGTCGCCCGCGGCCTGTTTGAGATGCTGGACTAGCCGTGAGCGAGCGCCCCCGGCGCAACCCCGAAAGTTGAACCGAAGGTAAATTCTAGGGAAACGGTTGATGGGGCGGCGCTGCGCGCGCCATGCCCAGGAGCTGGGGATTTGGGTGAAAACCCGTGTTCGGCCGCGGGAATCTCAGGTTTTGCACAGTAAGTTCAGCGGGCATTTAATCGTTGCTGAAAGGGCCCGGACCTCTTGCTGGAGGCCCCCGCAGCTTTCGTCGTTTTCATCCTCGCCTGACTGAAAGTTGGACACCATGAAGCTCCGCACCCGCGCCATCGCAGCTTGCGCTGCAGCTGCCGCAACAGCCCCGTTTTTCCCCGGCATCGCAGACGCCGCAACCAAGACACCGATCGAACACGTTGTGGTGATCTTTTCGGAGAACATCTCCTTCGACCACTACTTCGCCACCTACCCCAACGCGCTGAACAAGGACGGAGAGACGCTGCAGGGCAGCGGCAAGGCTGCGCCGAAGTTTCAGGCGAAGCCGAACACCCCGAAGGCCGACAACCTGGAAAACGCGGACCTTCTGGGCGAGAAGAACCCGAACTCGATCAAGCCGTTCCGCATCGGCCCGGGCAATGCGGTGACCACCGACCAGAACCACCACTACGGTGATGAGCAGGCTGCCTACAACGGCGGCAAGATGGATATGTTCCCGGAGACGGTGTCCACCGACATCGACAAGTACGGACAGGACGCGTTTGCCACCCCTGGCATGACCATGGGCTACTACGACGGCAACACTGTGACGGGTCTGTGGAACTACGCGCAGAACTTCGCGATGAACGACAACAGCTTCTCCACCATCTTCGGCCCTTCCACTCCGGGTGCGCTGAACCTGATTGCGGGCACCGTGGCCGACGGCACCATGCACGATCCCGCCACCGGCGAGCAGCAGAAGATCAAGGACGGGGAGAACCACGCACTCGCGGGGGTGTCTGAAGACGGCATGACAGCCACCGTGGTGGGCGACCCGGACCCGCTGTTCGACGACTGCTCCAACAAGTCCTCGGCAGGCACCAACCAGGTCACGGCGATGCACTCGAAGAACATCGGCGATCAGCTCAATGAAAAGGATGTGACCTGGGGCTGGTTCCAGGGTGGCTTCCGCCCGACTGAGGAAGCCACCGACAACAGCCGTGCTCGCTGCGGCGCGGCGCACAAGACGTTGAGCGGCCAGGATCAAACGGACTACAACCCGCACCACCAGCCGTTCCAGTACTACGCCTCGACCGCGAACCCGCATCACCTCGCCCCGTCGTCGGACGAGATGATCGGCAAGACGGACCGCGCGAACCACCAGTACGACCTGAAGGATTTCGACACCGCGTTGGAGCAGGGCAACCTGCCGGCCGTGTCCTTCCTCAAGGCCGCGAACTACCAGGACGGCCACGCCGGCTACTCCAACCCGCTGGATGAGCAGGCGTTTATCACCCACTACATCAACGAGCTGCAGAACTCCCCGCAGTGGGACTCCACCGCCGTGGTCATCGCGTACGACGACTCCGACGGCTGGTACGACCACAAGGCGCCCGAGATCCTCAACGGCTCCAACGATCCGCACCAGGACAAGGAAATCTGCACCGCCGCGGCGAAGAAGGTCGGCGTCGCCGGCGACAAGCACGGCCAGTGCGGACCGGGCACCCGTCAGCCGTTGCTGGTGGTTTCGCCGTACTCCAAGGTCAACCACATCGACTCGACCTACACGGAGCAAACCTCCATCACCAAGTTCATCCAGGACAACTGGGGCTTGGGCCGTCTCGGCGGCATCGCCTTCGACGAGCGCGCCGGCGAGCTGAATTCGATGTTCGACTTCAGCGGCGCGAAGGCGCCGAAAGTGTTCCTCAACGAAACCGACGGCACCGTGGCGAAGGACTACGCCTCCATCGAGCGCCTGGACAACACCTCCCGCGAGACCACCAACCTCAAGCCGGTTGTCGAAGGCATGAACAACCCGCTGGTGACGGAGAAGGGGGTGCCGGCCTACACCACGCTGGCTAAGAAGGACGCCTCCCCGGCCGAGCAGCAGAGCAACTCCTCCGAGTCCAGCGATGCCGATGGTTCCTCCAAGGGCGGCATCATCGCCGCTGTGGTGCTGGCGCTGGCCATCGCGGTCGGCATCGGCAGCTGGTACATGAACGGCATGCCTGGTGTCGACCCGAAGATGGTCGAGAACTTCAAGCTGCCGTTCTAAAACCTGAAGTATGGACACCTACCAGTACGCTATGGCGGCGCTGGCCGCGGTCCTTGCGATCGTGGCCGCCGTTATCCACGCACCGCAGACGGGATCAAGCGGATCCAGCTCCGGAGGGGACATGCAGCCCCAGCCGGAGGTGGAGCAGGCGGACACGCGGCTTCATGTCCGCGACGTCTACAACTGCCCGACTCCCGGGGATGTGGACGCAACTGCGCACTGGCAGGTGTACAACACATCCGGGTTGCCGTTGACCCTCTACGTCTCCGACGAGGAGGGAAACGCCTACCAAGTCCTCGAGCGCATCGGCTCTCCCGCGGAGCGTGCCTGGACCCCCAAGCTCGAAGACGGTTCCTACCACCTGACGTGCGTGTTCCACAGCGACTCGGCGGTGAAATCGGAGGGCTTCACTGTCGCCGACTCGCCGTTTACCGGTGCGCCGAAGATGGCGCCGATTACGGACCGGGAAGTCTCCGCTGTATCGATCACCCAGGCTGCAGCGCAGAAAAAGCGCCTGCCTGAGCTGCAGACGCAGGCGCACGCGCTTGCCGACGCTATCCGGTCCGGCGACCGCTCCGCGGCCCAGCGCGCCTATTTGACCTATTTGGAAACCTACCGCTCCTTCGACGACGCAAGCGAGATGTGGCCGGGGGAGGGCCTCGACGGATACGCGGAGGTGGAACGGATGCTGTTTTCTGGCCGTGCGTTATCCGCCGAACCCGCCGACGCGCTCGCAGCTGCGGTGGATCAAACGGCGCACGCGCTGGAGACAGAGCACTTTGCCATCCCCGCACCGGATTACGGTTTGCGCACGCACGAGGTGATGGAGGAATTCGAACGCTTCGACCTCCGCGGCGAGCGCGACTACGGAGCTCACGCGATGAGTGCCGCGCTGCGGGGGAGTGTGCGAGCTACCCGCGAAACGCTGGATCCGTTGCGCGAGCTGGTGGAAAGCCGCGGTCTCGATACCGCGCCAATTTACGACCAGCTGGATGTGTTGGACAGCCTCGCTGGCGATTTTGACGGCAAGTACGACACCGCGTTCGACCAGTGGCCGCAAGAAGATCGTCTGCGCTTGCAAGCGGAAGTGGCAAAAGCCAATGAACTGCTTGCACCCGTGGCAACAATGACCGTGATCCGGAGGATGAACTAGTGCCTTGCCCGTTTACTTTTTCCCGCCGCACGTTTTTGACCGGTGCGGCCGCCGCGAGCGCCGCGTTGGGGGCGCAGGCGACGGCGCAGGGGATTTCTGCGCGTTCGCGTGACGCAGGCACGCCGCGCTCAGACCACTCTCACACCAACGACCCCGATGCGCGGCTGGAGTTCCACGGCGACCACCAGCAGGGAATAGTCAACCAACCGCAGAAGTACGCGGAGGTGGTGGCCCTCGACCTCCAATGCACCGGAAAGCAGCGGCTGGAGCAGCTGCTGCGCACCATCACCGACCGCGCCCGCGCCTTGACCGCCGGCGGTGCAACCCCGCCGGACGGCATCGCGTTTCCCGCTGGGGATTCCGGGGAGCTCGGCCCGGAGCTACCCACCGACAACCTCTCCATCACGGTGGCGGTAGGCGATTCGTTGTTCGACGGCCGGTTCGGTCTGTCAAGCAAGAAGCCGGCGCACTTGCGGGAGATGGAAGCCTTCGCCGACGACACGCTCGTTGCGGAGAAGTGCCACGGCGATCTGGTGCTGCAGCTGTGCGCGGACCAGCACGACACGGTCACCCATGCGCTGCGCGACATTTTGCGCCACACTCGTGGCGATGTCGCGGTGAAGTGGCGCCAGAACGGGTACATGAACGAGCCGCGCCCGACCGGCACGCAGCGCAACCACTTCGGGTTTAAGGACGGGATAGTCAACCCCAGCCCCGACGAGTTCGACCGCCTGGTGTGGGCTGGCGCCGACGAGCCATCCTGGACTGCGGGAGGCAGTTACATGGTGGTCCGCCTGATTGCCATGTATTCGGAGTTCTGGGATCGGATCTCCATTGCGGAGCAGGAGCAGATCTTCGGCCGCGACCGCGCCACCGGCGGGCCGCTGTCCGGAGGCGACGAGTACGCCGAGCCGGATTATTTGGACGACGCGAACGGCGATGTCATCCCCACTGACGCGCACATTCGTCTGGCCAATCCGCGCACTGCGGAGACTGCGGACCAACTCATGCTGCGCCGGGCGTACAACTACGACAACGGCGTGCGCGACAATGGCACCCTCGATATCGGCCTGCTGTTTGTGTGCTTCCAACAGGATCTGCAGCGTCAGTTTGTCACCGTGCAACAACGGCTCGAGGGCGAGCCTCTCGCGGACTATATCCGTCCCTACGGCGGCGGCTACTTCTTCGCATTGCCGGGTGTGCTCGACGAGGACGACTTCCTCGGCCGTACCCTACTTGCATGATGCGCGAGATCGAAATCACCCGCGGCGGGTTCACCGTCTTCGCCCGCGTGCTGGGCGACCCGGCAGCGCCGGCGCTTTTGTACCTGCAGGGCGGGCCCGGTTTTCCGGCGCCGCGCCAGCGCTTCGAGTGGGTCACCCACGCGCTTGAGCGCGGCTACCAGGTGGTGCTGCTGGACCAGCGCGGCACCGGCTGCTCCACTCGCATCGACGCCGCGACACCTTCGCTTATCGACGCTAAAGTGCTCACGCAGCTGCGCGCCGACGAGATCGTCGCCGACGCCGAAGCGCTGCGCGAAGAGATGGGGCTTGACCGCTGGGACGTGCTGGGCCAGTCCTTCGGCGGGTTCTGCCTTATGCACTACCTGGCCGCGCGCCCGGAGGGGGTGGGCAAAGCGTTGTTTACCGGAGGAGTGCCGTCGATAGGCGAAGGCGCAGACGAGGTCTACCGGGCGACGTTTGCGAAGCTGAAGCGCCGCCACCTGCAGTTCGACGAGGCCTACCCGGACGCCGAGCGGATGGTGCGCGAGGTGTGCCGCCACCTCGAGGCGCAGGAGGAGCTGCTGCCGACGGGCGAGCGGCTGAGCGCGCGCCGGCTGCGCACCGTGGGCATCGAACTGGGGCGCGAGGGCGGCTTCGAGTCGCTGGCGCGGCTGTTCGAGGCGCCATTTCACCCCAACGGGCGGCTGCGCACCGATTTTCTGGCGGAGGTGGGCGAGCGGGTCAGCTTCGCCAAGGGGCCGCTGTATGCCGCGGTGCACGAGAGCATCTACGGCGGGACGGTGCCGGGCGCGACCAACTGGGCGGCTGAGCGGGTATCTCGCGAGCTGGACGGGTTTGCGCCGGAAGCCAGCCCGGACGATGCGGAGTTCTACCTCACCGGCGAGCACATCTTCCCGTTCCAATTCGATGAGGACCCGGCGCTGCGCCCGTTTACACAGGTCGCGCACGAGCTGGCGGCAAAGGACGACTGGTCCAACCTGTACGCGGGGCTTCGCGGCGACTACGACGCCTACGCGGCGGTGTACACCGACGACATCTTCGTCCCGCGCGAGCTGTCGCTTCAGACCGCCTCGGCGATCGGCGCGCAGGTGTTTGAGACGGACGCCTACCAGCACGACGGGCTGCGCCGCCACGGCGAGGCGGTGCTGGGCCGCCTGCTGGACATGGCTGGGGCCTAGAGCAGGGGGCCTAGAGCTCCGGCAGCTCGTCGCCCACGGAGGGGTAGGACGGCTGCGCGCCGGGCCGGGTGACGGAAAACGCGCCGACGCGGGAGGCGAAGGCGGCGGCGTCTTCCATGCTGTCGCCTTCGAGGATGCGGTGGCAGAACGCGCCTGCAAACGAGTCGCCGGCGCCGACGGTGTCCACCGCCTCCACCTTGGGCGAGTCGATATGGGTGAGCTCTTCTGCAGTGGCCACCAGCGCGCCGGCGGAGCCGAGGGTGAGCACCACGGAGGCGAACCCGGCGTCCATCAGGCGGCGGGCGAGCTCCTCCGGGGTGCCCGCGCCGTCGAGACCGAGCTGCTCCAGGATCAGGCCGGCTTCGTGCTCGTTGGCCATGAGGGGATCGGCTTTGAGCAGCGCCTCGCGCGGCACGTCGACCACGGGCGCGAGGTTGATCACCACGCGCCCGCGCGCTAGCTCCACGGCGCGCGCGAAGCCGTCGGCAGGGATCTCGCCCTGCAGCAGCACCAGCTCGGCGGTCTCCACGGCCTCGGCGTGCCTGTCTACGAATGCCGCGCCCACCAGCGCGTTCGCCCCCGGCACCACCAGCACGGTGTTCTCGCCGTTGGCGGCGACGGTGATCACGGCCAGGCCGGTGACCTCCTCGACCTCTTCGACGTGGCGCATGTCCACCCCGGCCTCGCGAAGGATCGCGGTGGCTGGGTCGGCGTTGGCGTCGGTGCCGGTCGCGCCGACGAGCACAACCGGGGTGCCCAGCTTCGCCGCGGCGACGGCCTGGTTCGCGCCCTTGCCGCCGGCGGTGATCCCGCCGCCTGAGCCCAGCAGGGTCTCGCCCGGGGTTGGGTGGCGCTCGACGTTGACGGTCAGGTCGGCGTTGATGGATCCGACGACGCACATACTCATGTGCGCTAACTTACAGCACCCGGTTACAGCACAGCGTCGAGTAACTCGCGCGTGTACGGGTGCTTCGGTGCCGCCCAGATCTCTTCGGTCGCGCCCTGCTCCACGATGCGCCCGTGCCGCATCACCGCCACGGTGGGGCACAGCTCGCGCGCGACCCTCAGGTCGTGGGTGACAAAAATGAGCGTGTGCTTGCCGACGGTATCGCGCAGCAGCTCCAGCACATGGTCTTGGATGGTGGCGTCGAGGGCGGAGACGGGCTCGTCGGCAAGCAAAATGCTCGGGCGTGGGGCCGCGGCGCGCGCAATGGAGATGCGCTGGCGCTGCCCGCCGGAAAATTGCCGTGGCGTGCGGTCGCCGGTGCCCTCGAGCCCAACGCGCGCGAGCACTTCGTCGGCGCGGGCGGCATCGACGCCTGCCTCGCGTATCGACGTCCTCACGGCCATCCGCGGATCCAGCGACGAGTACGGGTCCTGGAAGACCATCTGCACGTCGCCCGCAACGTTGACGGTTCCGGCGGTCGGCTCGCGCAGGCCCGCGATGAGGTGCAAAAGCGACGTCTTGCCGGAGCCGGACCCGCCGACGATGGCCAGGCGCTCGCCGGCGCGCACGGTCAGATCCACGCCATCGACGGCGAGCGTTTGCCCCCGCCGCAGCGAGACCCCGTCGAGTGTGACCACCGGCTCGCCGAGCGCGACGGGTGCTGCGGGCGGGCCGGGCACGGCAGCGGCGGCGAGGGCCTTGGCGTAGTCCGAGTCCGGCGTCATCATGCGCCCGCCCTTGAACACGAGCACCCGGTCGGTCATGCGGCGCACCACGGCGAGGTCGTGGGAGATAAACAGCAGCGCCATGCCGCGCTCGCGCACGAGGCGGTCCAAAAGCTCCAGGATTTCCGCCTGCACGATGGCATCGAGCGCGGTGGTGGGCTCGTCGCAAATCAGCACGTCCGGGTTTTGCGACAGCGCCAGCGCGATCAGCACGCGCTGGCGCTGCCCGCCGGACAGCTCGTGCGGGTAGGCGCCGGGCCGGTCCACGCCAACTTCGCGCAGAAGCTCGCGGGAGACGAGTTTGCCTATCTTCTTCAGCGGGTCCAGCGCCGTCATCGGCTCCTGGAACACCATCGCGACCTTTTTGCCTCGCACGCGCCGCCGCACCCGGTCCGGGGTGCCCACCATCTCGGTGCCGTCGACGGTGATGGAACCAGCTGCCGGCAGGTCGCTCAAGCCCATGATGGACAGGGCGGTGACGGACTTGCCGGAGCCGGACTCGCCGATGATGCCCACGCGCTCGCCGGGTGCGACGGAAAAGGTGATGTCGTCCAGGATGCCGGGGATAGAAAGGTACTTAACGTCGATCATCAGCGTGTCCCAGAAGGTTGAAGCCCAGCACGGTCAGCGCGATCGCGGCACCCGGCCACAGCGCCAGGTGCGGGGAGGTGGCCAGGTACGGCTGGGAGGCCTGCAGCATGCGGCCCCAGGAGGCGTAGGGCGCGGGCGCGCCGAGCCCCAGAAACGACAGGCCGGCTTCCGCCAGGATGGCCAGCGCGACCGCGACGGAGACCTGGGTGAGCACGAGCGGCCAGATGTTCGGCAGCACGTGCCGCCACGCGATCGCAGGGCCGGAGACCTTGGCGATGCGCGCAGCCAGGATGTAGTCGTGCTGCATGACCTGCATGGTCCCGGCGCGCGCCACGCGCACGAAGGCGGGGATGCCTGCGATGCCGATGGCCAGCACCACAATCCAGATGGAGGCGCCGAACACGGCGGTGAACACGATCGCCAAAAGCAGCGCGGGGAAGGCGAGCAGCAGGTCGGCGCCGGCCATGACAAACCGCGACGCGCCGCGCTGCATGCCGGCCCAGATCCCCAGCGGCACACCAACCAGGCCGGACAGCGCGACCGCGCCCACGGCCACTGTCAGCGTCAGCCGCGCGCCGTCCATCACGCGCGAGAGGATGTCGCGGCCGAACTGGTCGGTGCCCATCCAGTGCGCCGTGGAGGTGCCCTGCAAACGCGCGGCGACTTCCGTCTGCAGCGGGTCGTAGGGCGTCCACGCAAGCGACAGCAGCGCCGCGACGGCCACCACCGCGACGATCACCGCGCCAACTTTGCGCTGCCAGCTCATGCCTGCCTCCGAATCCGTGGGTCCACCACCGTGTAGGTCAGGTCCACGATCAGGTTCACCACCAGGGTGAACGCCACGATGACCATCATCACGGTCTGCACGGTGGCCAGGTCGCGGTTGCCTACTGCGTCGAGAAGCATGGTGCCCAAACCGGGGATGGTGAACACCCGCTCGATCACTACCGCGCCCACCACCAGCGACGCCAGCTGCACGCCGACGACCGTGATCACCGGCAGCGCGGCGTTTCGAAGCGCCGAGGTGAACAGCACATTGCCTATCGACGCACCAAGGGCCCTGCCCGTCCTCACATAATCCTTGCCCATCTCCTCGCGCACCGAGGCTGCGACGTAGCGCGTGAGAATCGAGGCCTGCACCAGCGCGAGCGAGGCCACCGGCAGCACCGCGTGCGCCGGCGTGCCCCAGCCGTTGGCCGGCAGCCAGCCCAGGCGCACCGAAAACAGCGCGACGAGCGCGATGCCGACCAGAAACGACGGCACGATGATGCCCACCTGCGACAGTGCCCCGACGACCGCGCCGTCGGGGGAGTGGGTGCGCCGCGCCAGGTACACGCCCACCGGCACCGCAACGGCGAGCGAGACCGCCATGGCCACAAGGGTAAGGGTGAGCGACACCCCGGCGCGCTCGATCACCGTGTCGGTGATGTCTTTGCCCGACGACATGGAGATGCCGAAGTCGCCGGTGAGCAGGCCTGAAACCCAGTCGAAGTACTGCACCGGCAGAGGCTGATCCAGCCCGAGGCGCGCCGACAGCTCCGCGACGGCCTCCTCGGTGGCCGAGACGCCCAGTGCCACGCGCGCCGGGTCGCCGGGCACGGCGCGCAGCAGGGTGAAAATGACCACGCTGGCGGCGGCGAGCAGCAGCACGAAGCGCAGGATGTGTTTGGCCAGAGTGCGGATCATTTCTCCACCTCGTTCAACGGAAGCGAGTCGGTGACCACGTTCGGGTCCAGGCCGGAAACCCCGGGGGCGTAGAGCACGATGTTCGGCGCGTTGGCCAGGGTCAGGGCGGCGGCGTCGTCCATGATTTGCTCGACGGCACCCGCCATGTCGCCGGCGGCGATGCGCTCGCGCACCACCGCGTTGTCGTAGCCCAGGTAGTACTCCGGGTTGCCAAAGAGCATGGGCACGTCGCGCGGCTCCACGTGGGCCACCAGCGAGGCCTGGTAGTCGTGGCCCTTGAGCACCTGGTTCAGCCAGACCGCGGGGAACTCAACGGTTTCGAGGCGCACGCGGAAGCCGACGTCTCGAAGCTGCGAGTAGATCAGCTCGCTCGCTTCCTGGGCGTAGGGCCGGTTTGGCACGGTGATGGTGATCTCGGGGGTGCGCCCGGCGAGCAGCTCGCGGGCCTTGTCCGGGTCGAAGGGGTAGAAGTCGCGGCCCGGGTACCAGGGGTCCGTCGGCGGCACGGGCGCGCCGCCGGTGTCGGTGGCCAGGCCGTTGTAGACCACTTGGTTGACCGCCGTCCGGTCCACCGCGTAGGCCACGGCGCGGCGCACGTCCGGGTCGTCGAAAGGCGCGCGGGTGTTGTTCATGGACAGCAGCACTTCGCCGTTGGTGGTGCCGACCTCGACGCGGATGTCCTCGGGCAGCGTGTCGATCAGCTGCGGCGCCTGCATGCCCCACACCACGTCCGCATCGCCCACGCGCAAGGCGTTCACAGCGGAGACCGGGTCGTCGAAGTAGCGGATCAGCCCGTCGCGCGCGACATCGCCACCCCAGTAGTCCTCCCTCGCGTCGAACTCGATGGCCTCGCCCACGTCGAAGCGCTTCACGGTGTACGGCCCGGTGCCCAGGGGAGCGGTCGCAAGCTTATCGACGCCTGCCGGTGTCATCATCGCCCCCGTCAAGGTGCCCATGGACCACAGCCACGCGTCCTCGGCAGCGGTCCCGCCCTCGACGGTCACGCGCAGCGTGCGTTCGTCCACCACCTCGACGTCTGTGACCGGGTCCATCTGGGCCTTCAGCCCGTTGGTCCACTCGTTTTGCACGTAGTGGATGGAAAACGCGGCATCGTCCGCAGTAAACGGTTTGCCGTTGGCGAAGGTCACGCCGTCGCGCAGGTGGAAGGTGAACGTGCCGCCTGCGCGCTCGACGCGTTCGGCGAGGTGGGGCACGGGGGCACCGGAGGCGTCGATACGCACGAGCGTTTCGTAGACATTGCCCACGAGCGCCTGGGGCGCGGCCGCGCCGCCGGTGGTGGTGAAATCCAGCCCGGCCGGTGCGCCGGAGGCGGCCACGACCACGTTGTCGCGCGGCGCCGAATCGCCGCACGATACTAAGGGGAGGGCCACGGCGACCGCGGCCGCCAGAGTCCTTACATGCATGGAGGAGAGGTTAGCGGATCTCGGATTCAGCCTGGAACCAGAGTGGGGAAGAGTGCCCGCGCACGTTGTTCAGGCCGAAAGAAAGCTTGTCCACGCGGAAGGTGTGCACCGCGGCCTCGAGCACGTCGCCGTTGTGGGTCAGCGCCTTGATCTTCACGCGCAGCACCGGGGCGCCTTCGGCGATGCCCAGCTTGCCGGCGACGCCGGCATCCGCCTGCTCGATAGTGAAGGCGCGGGAGATGTTGTTGAAGTCCGCGCCGGCGCGGATGAGCTCGCGGTGGATGGACTGCTCCGACGTGTCCACGGATTCGATGACCTCCGAGAGCACCGGCAGAAACGCCATCTGCTCAATCACCATGGGCTCGCCGTCGGCGCTGCGCACGCGGCGGACAACGAAGACCTCGTCGCCGGGGGTGATGCGCATGCACTCCGCCAGCTCTTCGCTGGCGGTGTCCAGGCCGAACTGCTCCATGTCCTCGCTCGGGTCCTTGCCCATGCGGAAGATCCAGGAGGTGTTGGACAGGATCTCCTCGAACGTCTCGGTGCGCGTGTTCGACAGCACCAGGGAGCGGCGGCCGCGGCCGGAGGACAGCAGGCCCTCGGCGCGCAGGGTGGCCACGGCCTGGCGCACCGGGCCGCGGGAGGTGTTGAACTGCTCGCACAGCTCCACCTCGCTGGGCAGCGACTCGCCGGCCGGAATGTGGCCCGCGAAGATCTCGTCGCGCAGGTAGTCCGCGATCTCCTCGTGCTGCTGCGGGCGGCGGAGTGGGCCGGTAGGCAGTTGCGCCATGGCGGGATCACGTCCTTCTTAGACAACCGGGAATGTAACGACCCCCGATACTAAACCAGCCGACGAATAACTCCTATTAGTTGGAGGCCTGTCCCGATTAACCCCAGGCTTCGGCGAGGATTTCCATGGACCGGCTCACCTCATCGTGGCTGCCGGCCTGCAGCGAGATCATCAGCTCGTCGGCCTGGGCAGTCTTGCGGAACGCCTCCAAGTACTCGGCGACCTGCTCGCCGGTGCCCTCGGCGGTGTACCGAAGCATGTCGATGATCTGGCGGCCCTGGTAGGAGTTGACCACGGTGTCCAGCTGGTCGTCGGAAAGCTGCTTGCCCTGGCGCCCCATAAACGCGCGCACGCGGTTGCGGTGCACCACCTTCGTCTGGCGCTTCGCGTCCTCCTCGGTGTCGGCGGCGGTGACGTTGACCGCGGCAATGCAGTACGGCTCCGGGTGGCGCTCGGACGGCTGGTAGTTCTCGCGGTAGTAGGAGGTGGCCTGCTCCAGGTGCTGCGGGGCGAAATGGGAGGCGAACGCGTACGGCAGACCCAGCTGCGCGGCCAAGGACGCGCCGAACATGGACGAGCCCAGGATGATCAGCGGCACGTTGGTGTTGAAGCCCGGCATGGCGGTCACGCCGGGAAGCGGCGATTGGTTGGACAGCCACGCCTGCAGCTCTTTCACGTCCTGCGGGAAGTTCTCGGCTGCGCGGGGGTCGCGGCGCAGCGCCCGGCCCAGGGTCTGCTGGTCGGTGCCGGGCGCGCGGCCCAGGCCCAGGTCGATGCGGCCGGGGTAGAGCTCCTCCAGCATGCCGAACTGCTCGGCGATGACGTACGGGGAGTGGTTCGGCAACATCACGCCGCCGGCGCCGAGGCGGATGCGGCTGGTCTTCGCACCGATGTGGCTGATCAGCACCGCCGGCGACGAGGAGACGATGCTGGACATATTGTGGTGCTCCGCGTACCAGATGCGTGAATAACCTAAGGCCTCCGCCTGCTGGGCGAAGGCCACGGAGCGCTGCGTCGCCTCGCCGACGGATTCGCCGGGGTAGCGGGTGCAGAAATCGATGAGGGAAAGTGGGGCGTTCATGCGCCCCACCGTACTAGTCCCTGGTTTGCAGAACGGGGACAGCGTCGCCCTCCGCCGAGAGGTCCTCGCCCTCGACGGATTCCATGGTGCCCGGGATCATGGCGGGCTTGGGGCGGGCGAAGTCCACAACCAGGCCGATGACGAAGGCGATGACCACCGGCACGACCCAGCCGAGCCCGGCGTCGAACATCGGCGCCCACTGCACAATCGGGGTCAGGGCGTCCGCGCCCCACTCCAGGGAGATCAACGTCTCGATCGCGGACCACACCACGGCCGTCCACAGCGGCAGGAAGAACGCCCAGCTGAAACGGGTGCGGGCGCGGAAGGCCGGCTCGATCAGCGTCAGCACGATCAGGGTGATCGCCGGCGGGTAGAGGAAGCCGATCACCGGCGCGGCGATAGCCATGACGAACTCCAGGCCCTGGGTGGCGATCACCATGGACGCAACCGCGAAGATGACGGCCCAGACGTGGTAGGAGCCGGGGAACTGCTCGGAGAAGTACTCGCCGGTCGCGGTGATCAGGCCCACCGCGGTGGTCAGGCAGGCCAGCAGCACGATGGCGGAGAACACCGCCTGGCCGGCGCCGCCCATGGTCAGGTTCGCGGCCTCGGCCAAAAGGCCGGCGCCGTTGTCGAAGTCGCCGGCGTTCGGCATGACACGGCCGATCAGGCCCAAGCCGATGTAGACCAGGCCCAGCATGATGCCGGCGCCGACACCCGCGGCGATGGTGCCGCCGACCAGCTCCTTGCCCTCGTTGAAGCCGCGGTGGCGCAGGGTGGAGATGACCACGATGGAAAACGCCAGCGCGGCGATGGAGTCCATGGTGAGGTAGCCCTCGAGCAGGCCGGCGGTCAGCGGGCCGTCGTTGTAGGGCTCGTTTGGCGCGGCCGGTTCGGCGCTCCAGCGGAACGCGGCCACGGAAATCATCACGACCAGCAGCACCAGAAGCGCCGGGGTGAGGAACTTGCCCAGCTTCTCCATGATGGTGGTGGGGTTCCAGGACAGCGCCAGCGCGATGCCGAAGAACACCACGTTGAACACGGCGGACGAGGCAAAGGATTCGAGGCCGAACAGCGGGGTGATCGCCGTTTCGAAGGAGACGGCGCCGGTGCGCGGCAGGGCGTAGAACGCGCCGATGGACAAGTACGCCAGCACCGGGAAGACCACACCGAAGATGGAGCCGGCGCGCTGCGCCAGGTCGCGGAGGTTCGAGCCGGACAGCGCAATGGCGATCACGGCCAGCACCGGCAAAAGCGATGCGGTGGTGAGGAAGCCGAACAGCGCCGGCCAGAAGTTGTCGCCCGCCTCCACGGCCAGCATGGGCGGGAAGATGAGGTTGCCCGCGCCGAAGAACATCGAAAACAGCGCCAGCCCGGTGACGACGATCGCGCTGGTGGAGCGCTTCGAGCCGCCTTCGGGCTGTGATGCCACTGTGGAACCCATGGTCGTTCCTCTCTAGTTGGGTTGAGGTTCCCTAGAGTTTAAACCACCCGACCGCCAGATGGGAATAAGGTTCCATAAAGTGAAACGCTAAAGCTTTGCGACGGCTCCGCCAATCCGCCGCACCGCTTCCTCCAGGATCTCCGGCGACGTGGCAAAATTCAGCCGCGCGCGGTGCTCGCCTCCGGGTCCGAAGTCCACGCCCTCGTTCATGGCCACCTTCGCGTGGCGGCGCAGCCACGCGGCGGGTTTTTCGTCGACAAGCTTGGTGTTCTTGAAGTTCAAAAACATCAGGTAGGTCGCGGCCGGCACCTCGATCTCGATGCCCGGCACCGCCTTCGGCAGGTTTTCCACCAGCCAGTCGCGGTTGGCCTTGAGCTGCGCGATCTCCTCGTCCAAAAACTCGCGGCCGTGGTCGTAGCAGGCCTCCGCCGCGACGATGCCCAGGGTGCCCACGCCGTCCTTGGCCACGCCCGACATCGCGTTCCAGGTTCGCACGTCCTCGTCGTCGGAGAAGATCATCTGCGCGCACTTCAGGCCCGCGACGTTCCACGCCTTGGACGTCGCGGTGACCGTGATGCACACGTCCGGGTTGTTCGCCGCGGCGCAGACGTGGGCGCCGTCGTAAACCAGCGGGGCGTGAATCTCGTCCACGATCACCCGGGCGCCGTACTTCCGCGCCAGCGCGCAGACCTCGTCGAGCTGCGCTTCGGTGAACACGTAGCCGCCCGGGTTGAACGGGTTGGTCACGATGATGCTGCCCGCGCCGTTTTGGAACGCGGTTTCCACTTCTGCCAGGTCGAGGCCCCCGGCGGAGCTGACGTCGACACGCTTGCGCCCCGCGACCTCCGCGACGTCGAGGAAGGGGAAGTAGGCAGGGACCGGGACCACCACATCGCCCTCAGTGAAGTACTGGATGGCCAGCATCACGCCGCGCACCACGTCCGCGACCGGGAAGATCTTCTCCGCGTCCGGACGCCAGCCGTAGCGCTCCGCGTAGAAGTCGGAGACGGCCTCGCCGAGGCGGTGCGCGTGCGGGGCGGGGGTGTAGCCGAACATCTCGCGCTCGGCGGCTTCCACGATCGCCTGCTTCACAGCGGGCGCGGTGGGAAAATCGCTCTCCGCGATAAACAGCGGCAACACGTCAGGGTTGAACTGCGTCCACTTCCTCGTGCCGCGGGCTTGCAGGGTGTGAAGATCGGGGAATTGCATGGGGCCTACGGTAGCCATCATCTTCTCTGCGTTGGGTCAGCGCCCACGCGGCGAACACCGCGGCGGCGAGCAGCGTCCACCACACCACCGACGACATGACCCAGTCACCGAGCACCCGGTCGCGTCCGGCGATGGTGTCCATGTTTTTAAACTGCGAGTGCGGCACGAACACGGTGGAAAGGCCCAGGTAGGTGAGCATGGTCAGCAGCGCGGCAACGTCGCGGCGGCGCCACGCGAACTCGCCGATGATGAACACGCCCGGCAGCATCCACGCCCACGCGTACGGCGGGGCCCAGGAGGAGACTGTCAGTGCCGCGAGCGCCAGGCTGACCGCGCCCATCGGGGCCTCGCCGCGCTGAATAAAAACGCGGGCGGCGTAGATCAGCGCGCCGCCGACGACGAGCACCGCGAGCACCCACAGTGCGCTCGCGCCGTCTGCGCCGGTAAACCGCTGTGCGGCGCCGAACAGCGTGAGGTTCTGCGCCTGGGAGAGGTCGTAGCGCTCGCCGATGTTCAGCAGGTAGTCCGTGAAGTACGCGGCGGTCATGCCCGGGCGCGCCACCGCACCCAGCGCGGTGAGGGAGGCGAACGCGCCGCCCATCCAGCCGAGCGCCCGGTAGTCCTTGCGGAACAGGAAATACAGCGCGAACACCGCAGGCCGTAGGGTGAACGCCGCGGCGATGCCGGTGAGCATTCCCTTGGGTACCCATGGTTTCCACCGCTCGGGGCGGGTCCACCACAGGTCCGTGACCACGAACGCTACGGCGAAAATGGCCAGCTCGCCGTAGTAGAAGTTGAACCGCACCGGGTCCAGCCACAGCACAGCCGGCAGCAGCACCGTCGCGCAGGCGACCGGCGACGGCCACCGGAATCGCCTGAACAGCAGGTAGATAATCCACCACACCGCCAGCGTGCCCGCGATGGTGTGCAGCGCCTCCCACGTGCCCATCTCGCCGACGCCGAGCAGCCGACCAAACAGCATGGTCACCGGCGGGTGCAGGAAGAAGTCCTGCCGCCCGTCGGGGTAGCTGAACGCCACCGAGTAAATGTCCGGTTCGGCGAAGAACCCGTCGCCCGCCCCGCGCAGCATCTGCAGGTGCTCCAGCGGGTGGAACACCCCCTCGTACGCCGACAGCATCGGCGATTCCATCTTGCGCCACCAGGCCGTGGCGAACGTGCACAGCACCGCGTAGGCCACCAGCGGCGGGAAGGCCACAAACTGGGTGAACCGCAGGGGCTTTTGCCTATCGACGAGCACGAATCCCCGCGCCTGCACCCACATCACAAACACCACCAGAATCGCCCACACGACCAGGCTTGACTGTGCCAAGTCGCGCACGGTGTACGCGTCCGGCGTGGTGGACATCGGGTTCATGATCTGCTTGTGCGGGATGAAGATCGTGGAGATGGTCAGATACACCGCCACCAGAAACGGCGGCCACGGGTTGGCGTTGCGGATGCCGCCGGCGGCCATGATGATGCACAGGGGCACCACCCACACGTAGTGGTGCTGCCAGGTAATCGGGGCGACGAGCAGCGACAGCAGCGCGACGCACAGCACCGCCGCCTCGTTGGCGCGGGCGGCCAGCAGGCGTCGCAAGGCCAGCAGCGCGAGCGCGATGATGCCGGCGAACATGATCGCGGTGAAGTAGGTCTGCGCCGCTTCCGGCACGTACCGGGCCACCAGGCCGCGGGCGGACTGGTTGTGCGAGCGGTTCAGCCCCAGCACGCCGGACATCTGCCCGATCTGGGTGGTGAAGTAGTACGCCAGCGCCTCCGGTTTCACCGCACCCGCAACACCCAGCGACATCACGCCGGTGAGAAACGCCGCGGCCAGCGCCTTCCAGTTGCGGGTGAAGATGAAGTACAGCCCGAACAGCGCCGGCGTCATCTTCACCGCGGCCGCGATGCCGGTGAGCACGCCCGCGGGCAGGTACTTGCGCCTCGGCGAATCCCACCACAGGTCCGTGAGCACCAGCGCCATGAGCACGATGTTGACCTGGCCGTGGTGGAAGGTGTTGTGGATCGGGTCGACCCAGAACGCCAGCGGCAGCGCCACCAGGGCCCACTTGCCGGCGTCGTCGATGCGGCACTTGCGCAGCGTCAGCGTGATCACCCACCACAGCGCCGCCAGGGACACCAGCGAAAACAGCACCAGGCCCGCCGTCTCCCCGAACAGCGTCAGCGGGGAGAAAAACAGCAGCGACGACGGCGGGTACGAGTACGGCAAATCACCCGCCGTACCCGTGTTGATCAGGGACTCGTAGACGTTCGGGCTGTCCCAGAACGCCTTCGCGCCGCGGTAGTAGACCAAAAAGTCCTCCACCTCGCGCCGGTCCCGGCTGTAAAACGGCACGTAGCTGTGCTGGTACCAGCCCACCAACAAGCTGAGCAGGCACAGTACGAGCGCCACCGCCATCATCGGCACAGAGAGGATTACTTTTCGCACAAATGGGCATAGTAGGGGGTGAGCGCGCCGCCCGCGGGCTAGCGCCTACTGTTCGGCTTCCGCATCTTCTTCGTCCCCGCCGTCGACGTGGAACCCGAACGCCTTCAGGCGTTCCCTGTCCGCAGCGGACGAAGACGCCGTCAGGCGCAACAGCTCGGAGTAGATGCCGCCGGAGACGGCCAGTTCGGAAGGCGAGCCGATCTCGTCGACGTGGCCGTCGCGAAGTGTGATGATTGTGTCCACACCCGCGATGGTGGACAACCGGTGCGCGATCATGATGGTGGTGCGTCCCTCCATCAGCTGGTCCAGGCCGGCCTGCACGGCGCGCTCGGCCTTGGTGTCCAGGGCGGAGGTGGCCTCGTCGAGGATCAGGATCGGCGCGTCCTTGAGCATGGCGCGCGCCACGGCCACGCGCTGGCGCTGCCCGCCGGAAAGGCGCAGGCCGCGCTCACCGATGACGGTGTCGTAGCCGTCGGTGAACTTCATGATGAACTCGTGCGCGTTCGCCCGCTTCGCCACCTCCACGACTTCCTCCAGCGTGGCGTCGGGCTTGCCGTAGGCGATGTTTTCAAACACCGACCCGGAGAACAGCGCCGCCTCCTGGAACACCACACCGGTGGTGGCGCGCAGCTTTTCCACGTCCAGCTCCGAGATCTCCTCGCCGCACACGCGCAGCCGGCCGCGGGTGATGGGGTAGAGGCCCAACAGCAGGTTCACGATCGTGGACTTGCCGCCGCCGGATTCGCCGACAAGCGCGATGGTTTCGCCTTCGTGGGCGGCGAAGTTGACGCTGTGAAGCACAGGCTCGCCCTCCAAATACTCGAAGGTGACGTCCTCGAACGCGATGACCGGCTCGCGCACCTGCAAAGGAGCCTGCTGCTTGACGACGACCTCCGGCATGCCCGACGCCTTCGTCGCCTCGACCAGCTGCCGGTTCGCGGTCGGCTCGACCGGCTCGTCCATCACCTTGAAGTAGTCGCGCGAGCCGGCGATGGCGCGCTGGGCGGAATCCACGATCCAGCTCATCATCGTCACCGGCTGGCGTGCCATGGTGACCATCTGGATGAGCATGACCATCTCGCCGACCGTGAAGTGCCCGTGCAGCGTGCGGGTGAACAAGATGAGGTAGATGCCCAAGAAGATCAGGTTCATGGCCACGCCGCGCAGGGTGTCCATGGAGTGCCACCAGCGTGACTGGGGGCGGGTGATGTCCACGGTGTTGGTGTAGTGGCGGCCGAACTTCTCCAGCTCGCGCACCTCGGCGCCGTAGGACTTGGTCACCTTCACTTGTCCCACGACCTCGGCGAAGCGGCCGTTGCCTTCGTCGATGTTGGCGTTTTTCTCCTTTTCAAAGACCTGCCAGCGCTTCGACGTCAGCGCGGTGAGCCAGGTGTAGAGCGGGAACAGCAGCGCCAGCAGCACCGTCAGCGGCCGGTAGTAGTAGGCGGTGATGCCCAGAATCGCCACCACCTGCATCAGCATGGGCAGGAAGTTGTTGGTGAAGGACTGGATGAACTGCGTGACGTTCGCGATCGAGCGGTCCAGCCTGGCGATGATCGTGCCGGTGACCTGGTTGTCGTAGTAGCGCTGCGGCAGCGCGAGCAGCTTGGCAAAGTAGCGCGTGGACAAAATCTGGCGGATCCGCGCGACCATCACGTCGCCTAAGTACCCGGAGACGTTGCGCAGCACCGAGGCCAGCGCTTCGGCGGCGAAGAGCGCAACGGCGAGCCAAATGACGGTGCGGGTGGGGTCGGGCAGGGAGGCGTCGCCAAGCTTTGCCACGATGGTGTCCGTCGCCTCCCGCAGCAGAAACGGCGTGACCAACCCAAGAGCCGCCACCAGCGTGGAGACCGCAACCACGGCGATATAGAACGGCCAGAGGGCGGAGGCACTGCGGATCACGCGCATCAAAGACTGCATAATTTCGACACCCTACTAGGGCTGTAAAGTGGGGCAGAACCGTCAAAACCACCGCGACACAAGAAGAGGCGCACATGTCCCACCGCACCCGCCGCCCCAAGGCCGCACTGGCCGCCGCAGCCCTGGCAGCCGCCTTTGCGCTTTCTGCCTGCGCGGACGCCCAGCTGGGGGAGGACACCATCAGCTCCACCCAGGTCACCGCCGCCGAGGATGCCCCGCAGGGCCAGGCGGACGACCGCATTGGTGTGCAGCGCAAGCCCTTCGAGGTCAACGAGGCGGACCCGTTGGTCAGCGACAAAACCAACGGCGACCGTGTGAAGGACCCGGCGATGGAGCTGTCCTACAAGTGGCAGGGCTCCTCGTACGCGCCGAACGGCGGCTCGGTTGTGGTGGTTGCGATCACCAACGAGTCGGACGCGCCGCTGCCTGCGGACGCGCTCGAGCCGAAGCTGCGCTACAACGTCAACTCCACCTCCAACCCGGACATGAAGGACGCGAAGTTCGTCCCCATCGCGGAGGAGGCCGGCGTGGACATCGTGGGCCTGGACCGCCCGCTGGGCCCGGGCGCGACCGTGAACGCGAAGTTCCCCTTCGACGTGTCCACCGGCAACCTGTGGGACGCGGAGTTCACCATCGGCAACGTCACCTTCAAAGGCAACCTGAACAACTAGCGGGCAAATTCCGCGATCGCGCCGGGGTCCAGCGCGTCTTCCACTCGCACTACCGCGAGCTCTGCGAGCTCGGAGGCGTCGTGGGGCTGCGGGCCCATAGGTCCGAAGAACTTTGCGTATCGACGGTAGCTCCGCCCCACCCTGCCAGGCCGATTCTCCGCCAACTCGTTGAGCTTGGCGCGAGTGAGCGGCGCGGACAGCAGGTAACGCACGATCCACTTGCGCTTCTCGTACGGCGCGCGCGGGAACACCGGGTCCGCGGCCCAGACGCGGCGGAACTCGCCGGCGTAGTGATCGCGGCGGCACAGCCACAGCGCCACCGCCGCCTCCTCGCCGGCGCCGACGACGGTGACGTTGGTGGGATCGCCGCCGAAGGCCTCGATGTTGCGCTGGATCCATCGCAGCGCGAGCTTCACGTCTGCGACGCCGCGGAAGTGTCCGATGGCGTCGGCGGCAAAGGGGAGAAACCCTTCGAAGCCGTCGCGGTGGGGCACGTGCACGTGGATGAATCCGTCGCCGAGCTCGGCCGGCGCTGACAGCCACACCACCACCGGGCAGTCCGTCCCCGCCCGCGCGCTAAGCGGGGCACTGATGGAGAGGGCGTTGGGGTGCGGCGCGGTGGCGTCGATAAGCAATCCCTGCTTCAAAGCCACCGGGTCGTCGAAGGGGTGCGCCTTTTCCAGGAACGGGATGGCGTCGAAAAGCCTCGCGTTATCGCGGACAGTGCCCACGATGGTGCCGGCCGCGCATGTGATCTCCGTTTCGCCCATGCGGCAGATCGTATCCGCATACACTGACCGCCATGACAAACCCGCTTCTGACCCCCTCGACCTTGCCGTACAACCTGCCGGACTTCGCCGCGATCCGGCTGGAACACGTGGAGCCCGCGTTCGAAGAGGCGCTGAAGCGCCACGCCGCGGAAATCGCCGAGATCACCACCGCTGACGCGCCGACGTGGGCCAACACCGTCGAAGCCTTCGAGCTGGCCGGGCAGGACCTGGACCGGGTGATGTCGTGGTTTTTCAACCTGCAGGGCACCGACGCCACCGACGAGTTCGACGCGGTGGCAGACCGCATCGTGCCGAAGCTGTCCGCGCACGTGGACTCGATCTACCAGAACGACGCGCTCTACCAGCGCATCAAGGGCGTCGAGGTGCCGGCGGACGCGGAGTCGCAGAGGCTTCACAGCGAGCGGCTGCGCCGCTTCACCCGCCGCGGCGCGGACCTTAACGCCGCCGGGAAGTCGCGCCTGCAGGAGATCAACCAGCGTTTGTCTGAGCTGTCGGAGCGCTTCGGCCGCAACCTGCTCGCGGACACGAAGAAGCTCGCCGTGGAGTTTTCGCGCGAGGAGCTCGCCGGGCTTTCCGACGACCAGCTCGCCGCCTACGAGGACGGCGGCCGCTACGTCGTGCCGATCGAACTGCCCACCACCCAGGCGCTGCAGTCGGAGCTGGACACCTCTTCTTCGCGCCGCAAGCTTTTCGACGCCTCCCGTGCCCGCGGCCGCGACACCAACCCGGACATCGTGCTGGAGTCCGTGAAGTTGCGCCAGGAGCGCGCGAAGCTGCTCGGCTTCGACACGCACGCCGACTACGTCATCGCGGAAGAGACCGCCGGCACCGCCGCGGCCGCCCGCCAGCTCATCGCGGACCTGGCGCCGGCGGCGGCCGCGAATGCCGAGGCGGAGCGCAAACTCGCCGGCGAACTGGCTGGCGAGGAGCTCGGCGGCGCGGACTGGCCGTACTGGCAGGCCAAGCGCCGCGAGGAGGAACTGGGCATCGACGAGGCGGAGCTGCGCAAGTACTTCCCGCTCGAGCAGGTGCTCACCGACGGCGTCTTCTACGCCGCCAACCTGCTCTACGGCATCACGGTGGAAAAGCGCGAGGATTTGGCCGGCTACCGCGAGGACGTGGACGTCTGGGAGGTCAAGGAGGAAGACGGCACCGGCATCGGGCTGTTGCTCACGGACTACAACGCCCGCCCGTCGAAACGCGGCGGCGCGTGGATGAGCTCGTTTGTGGACCAGTCCCACCTCGCCGGCACGAAGCCGGTGGTGGTCAACGTCATGTCCATCAGCTCGAACCTGCTCACCATCGACGAGGTGACCACCCTGTTCCACGAGTTCGGCCACGCCCTGCACGGCCTGCTTTCCGACGTGCGCTACCCGTCGCACTCCGGCACCAACGTCCCGCGCGACTGGGTGGAGTTCCCCTCCCAGATCAACGAGAACTACGCGTTCGCCCCGGAAATCGCCCGCAACTACGCGCGCCACGTGGACACCGGCGAAGTCATCCCGGCGCCGCTTCTGCAGGCGATGGAGGCCTCGCGCCAGTTCGGCCAGGGCTTCACCACCGCCGAGTACCTCGCGGCTTCCGCGATCGACCTTGCGTGGCACTCGCTTGCGGGCGAGATCCCGTCGGACATCGACGCCTTCGAAGACAACGTCCTACGCGAGTACGGCCTGAACGTCGAAGGGCTGGAGCCGCGCTACCGCTCCACCTGGTTCAACCACATCTTCGCCGGCGGCTACTCCGCGGGCTACTACTCCTACCTGTGGGCCGAAGCGCTCGACGCCGACGGCTACGAACTCGTCGCCGAGGAGGGAATCAACCGGCAGACCGGCGCGAAGTTCCGCGAGACGATTCTGTCCAAGGGATCCTCGCGCGACTACGCGGAGGCCTACCGCGCCTTCCGCGGCCGCGACAAGGACACCCGCCCGCTGCTTCAGCGCCGCGGGCTCGCTGGCTCCGACGTGTAGTTGCACAGGTTCGTGCTGTACAGTTCCGGGGAAACCGTTAAAAGACAAGACAAGGAAAGCTGCATGGCGAACGGTACAGTGCGATGCCCCCGCGTGGGCGCATGCGTCGCTGCGCTCGCCGCGGCGTCCGCGCTGGCAGCTTCTGGTCTCGTCGGTGGGGTGGAGGCGCCGGCGGCGGAGCGGCTCGTCGTCAAGCAAGGTGCCCGCATGTTCGTGGACAACCTCGGCAACGACAACCTCACCGCCTGCACCATCGGCTACAACGACTCGAAGCAACGCCGCAGCTACACCGCCGGACACTGCGCCGACAACGGCGACTACGGGTGGCAAACCGGCTCGCTGGTCTACCTCGCCGACAGCAAGGGCCGCGAAATGACCACCCCTGCCGGCATGATCTACCCGGCCGCCGCCTACTACGGCGCCTCCAACGCCAACGACTGGGCGGTGATCTACTGGTTCAACGGCGTCGAGGTGGAGGCCAACCCCTTCGGCGGCGAGTACGTGCCCATCGAAGACATCGAGCCCGGCGAGACGCTGTGCTACCACGGCTACGCCTCGCACGGCGGCACAAACCGCGCCACCTGTGGGCCGTTCGTGGGCATGATCGAGAAAACCATCTACTTCGACGCCCCCGGCATGCCGGACTACGGCGACTCCGGCGGGCCGGTCTACGCGCCGGGCCGCGGGCTCGTCGGCGTGATGTCCGGGGCGAACGCGCTTGTGGACGAGCGCGGCGAGGAGGTCGTGGGCTTCGAGCGCGCCAGTTCGCTTCAAAGCGGCGCGCTTTACGACGACTCCGCCATCGACACGTTCCTCCGCTCCCACTACGGCGCGTCGGCAAAGCCGGCCTCGCCGAGCAAGAAAACGTCCACGCCGGCGGTGCCTACTCCGGTGCGCAGCACCGTGGTGAACCCCGTTGCGGAGGTCACGCGCGAGCCCGCGCCTGCCTCTGAGGCGCCAGGGGCCTCGCCGCAGACTCCCCGCGAGCCGGCGCCGGCCGTGACGTCGGTGTCCGGCAACACCATCCACATCTCCGGGCCGAAGAAAAAGACCGTGGTGGTCCCAGCCGCGACGTTGCAGCCGGCCATCCCGGTCGGCGCGGCGACGCCGTCGAGTGTGCCGAGCGAGGCGCCCGTCGTCACGCCTGAGGCTCAGGAGCAAAGCAGCGAGGACGCCGCGGAGGAGACCCGCGACAACAACATCGCCAAGGCGCTGCTGATCACCCTCGGCGTCGTGGCCGCTGTGGCGGTGCTGGTGCCGGCGATCGGCTACGCGATGGGCCTGATCTGATGAGCAACGCGCTGCTCGGCTGGGTGATGGGCCTAAGCCCTTGGCTGCAGGTCCCCGCGATCCTCGCCGCGGCCGCGCCGGTGTGCGCCGCGGCCGGCTACACGCTGCTGCGCATCGTCGACGGTGTCGCCCGGGCCGCCGCGCGCCTGGTTTCCCGCCGCTAGCCCGCGGCGCTAGGCTTACACACCATGGCCAACCCGGAAGAGCTGCGCAAGCAGGACCAGAAGCTGCCCAAGCCGCAGCGCAAGTACCCGCAGTCGCGGGTGACCCAGGTGATGTGGGTGCTCATCGCGCTCGTCGTCTTCGCGGCGATCGTCAGCGCCCTCTAGCGTTCGCTCCGCGCGCTGGCTTTGGCGATGCGCGTGAACAGTGCGACGTCGGGGAGGTCTTCGATGAGGACGGGGGTACCGGAGGCGTCGCAAAGCGGAATGCACCAGTTGGAATACATCTCGTGGTTGGTGCCCGGCTGGTTTTGAATGCGCGTGTCGCCGACCATGTCCACGAGGTTCGTGCACGTCATCGCGGACGGGGTGGAGGCGATAAACCGCGTCAGCCCCTCGACGAGGGCCTCCACGTCGTCGTACTCGCCCAAGTCCCGGTCGAGAAAGTCCACGTCAGCGAGCGGGGAGTTGTCGAACGCCCCCTCCGCCTGCGCGGCGGCGAGCACCTGCGAGATCCACACGGCGTCGGTGGCGTTGAGCTCGTCTAGCGACTCCTTGACCAGCCCGAGCTTGTGGCGCAGCGCGTTGTGCGCGCCCTCCAAATACCCGGCGGTGGGCGGCAGGTCGTGGGTGCCCACCGCGGTCAGCGCGAGGTTGCGGTACTGCTGCGACGGGCGCGGCGCTTCCGGCGGCACGGACTCGAACCACAGCACAGAGGTGCCGAGGATGCCCTTGTCGCGAAGCACGTCCTGGACCCACGGCTCGAACGTGCCCAGGTCTTCGCCCACCACCACAGCACCCGCGCGCTGCGCCTCCAGCACTAACACGCCGACCATGGCCTCGAAGTCGTAGTTCATGTAGGCGCCGTGCAACGGGGTGTCCATGCGCGGCAGCCAGAACAGGCGGAACAGCCCCAAAACGTGGTCCACGCGGATCCCGCCGGAGTGGCGCAGCACGGTGCGAAGCAAATCGCGCCACGGCCCGTAGCCGGCCTCCGCCAGCTGCTGCGGGTTCCACGGCGGCTGCGACCAGTCCTGGCCCTGCTGCGAGTACTGGTCCGGCGGTGCCCCCACCGAGGCGTCGGGCACCAGCACCTCGTGCAACGTCGCCGCGTCTGCCCCGCCGGGGTGGATGCCCACTGCCAGGTCGGTCATGATGCCCAGCCGCATCCCGGCCGCCACCGCCCGCTCCTGCGCGACGCGGCGCTGCTCGTCGGCGATGAACTGCAGCCACATGTAGAACTGCACCAGCTCCTGCGGGTCCTCGCCGGCGTGCTTCGGCGCGCCGTGGTGCTCCGACTCGCTCGCCTGCGCCGCGCACCACTCGGCGAACTGGCGCAGCCCCTCGCCCTCAACCTCGCAGAACAGCTCGAAGTCCCGCGTGCGCGCCTCATCCGCCGCCGCCACAAAAAACAGCGTGCGCAGCGCCGCCAGCTTCGCGGCGAAAATCCGGTCGCGCTCCAAGGGGTCTGCAGTGTGGTTCATCGCCTTGAACTCCGCAGCAAGCTTTGCGACGTCCTCCCGGTCCCCCTCGTCCAACAGCCCATATTCCGGCACCTGCTCCACCGCGATGTAGATCGGGTTGACAAAGCGGCGTGAGGTGGGAAGGTACGGCGAGTCCTCGATCGGCGGGACGGGCTCGGCGGCGTGCACCGGGTTGATCAGCAAGTAGTCCGCGCCCTCGGCCGCCACCGCTTCGGCGATCGCGCCGAGGTCGTGGAAGTCGCCGATGCCCCAGGAGTCCAGCGAGCGCACCGAGTACAGCTGCGCCATCACGCCCCACACCGGTTCTTGCACCACCTCGGCGTTGGTGGACAAGGACGCCGGCACCACGATCAGCGGGCAGACCTCGTCCAAGTTGTCGGACTCTAAGCGCAGCTCGTGGTAGCCGGCCGGCAGATCGCCCGGCACGTGGAACGTGGCCTCGCCCCAGACCACGCCGTCGGCGGCGGTGAACGGCGGGGCCCAGTTCTCGTCCTGGTACGCGTCACGCGAGGAGCCGTCCTCCAGCCGGATCCAGCAGTGCGCCCAGTGCCCGTCGTGCACGTGGACGTTGAAGTGTTTCTCGGCGCCCTCGGTGGCCACCACGCACGGCGGCATGGGCCTGGTCGCCCAAAATTCGCGGCGGGCATCGAGGTGGAATTGGAGTTCTTCGTCCGACGGGTCGTCGTTAAGCGAAAGCCCCAAGGCCCGCAGCAACTTGATAAACGACTCGGCGGGCGGCTCGGTGACCAGCCCATTCGAGGCACGGTAGGACGTGCCGAAGCCGTAAGCCTCGGCGAGGGCGTGGAGCAGGGCAACGTTGGTCACGCCACGCATTGTGCCAAAGCTAAGGCCAGCACGCTGGGGTAGTCTTGGACACCATGCCTTCAAACGCGCACACCACGGAACTTGGATTCACGCTCAACGACACGGACACGTGCCTCAGTCGGCTGATTCGCACCTGCGAGCAGAGCCCCCACCTGGTGCTGTACTACCGGCCGCGCAACTACGAGTGGGTTTCGGTCACGGCGGCGGAGTTTTTGGAGGAGGTCTACGAGGTCGCCAAGGGGCTCGTCGCCGCGGGCGTGGAGCCGGGGGACCGCGTGGCCATTTTGTCGTCGACGCGCTACGAGTGGTCGCTCGTGGACTTCGCCATCTGGGCCGCCGGCGCCGCCTCGGTGCCGATTTACCCGTCGAGTTCGATGCACCAGATCCAGTGGATCCTGGAGGACTCCGGCGCGAAGATCGCCTTTACCGAAACGCGCGACCACACCCAGCTGATGAGCCCGTTCCTGCTGGACGAGACCGGCAAGGCGAAGTTCGCGGACTCCCCATCAAAGCTCGAGCGCATCTACGAGTTCAACGCCGCGGGTGTAGAGACGCTGAAGTTCGAGGGGCGCGACGTCGAGCAATCGCTTATCGACGAACGCGTGGCCGCCATCCGCCACCACACCCTGGGCTCCATCGTGTACACCTCCGGCACCACCGGCCGGCCGAAGGGCGTGGAGATTTCCCACGGCAACTGGGCGTACCAGTGCTGGGCGCTGCTTGAAAACGAGATCGGCTCGGTGTCCTTCCCCGGCCAGCGCATGGTCACGTTTTTGCCGCTGGCGCACGTGCTGGCGCGCGCGGTGTCGCTGGCGTGGACGATCTCGGGCGCAACCCAGTCGCACTGGTCCGACACGTCGACGATGATGGTGGAGCTGCAGCGCGTGCGCCCGAACCTGGTCGTCGGCGTGCCGCGCGTGTTTGAGAAGGTGCGCGAGGGCGCCTACAACAAGGCCGCGGACGGCTCCGCGATTGGCAAGCGCATGTTCTTGGAGGCCGAGAAGGCCGCGATTGAGTACTCGAAGGCGCTGGACACCCCGGAGGGCCCGTCGCGGGTGCAGAAGGCGAAGCGCGCGGTCTACGACAAGGTCGTCTACGGCAAGATCAAGGAGGCCATGGGCGGCTCCGTCTGGTACGGGATTACCGGCGGGTCGGCCATGAGCGCCGACCTGTCGCACTTCTTCCGCGGCATGGGCGTGCCCATCTACGAGGGCTACGGCCTGACCGAGACCTGCGCGGCGGCGTGCGTGAACAACGCCCACGCCAACACGATCGGCACCGTGGGCCGGCCGGTCAACGGCTACTCGGTGCGCATCAACGACGACGGCGAGATCGAGTTCAAAGGCCCCGGCGTGTTTGAGAAGTACTGGCGCAACCCGGCCGCCACCGAGGAGGCGCTCACGGACGGCTGGTTCAACACCGGCGACTTGGGCGAGGTGGACGAGGACGGCTACGTCTCCATCACCGGCCGCAAGAAGGACCTGATTGTCACCGCCGGCGGCAAGAACATCTCGCCGGGCCCGATGGAGGAGATCATCCGCCAGGACCCGCTGATCTCCAACGCGCTGGTGGTCGGCGACGGCAAGCCGTTCGTCGGCGTGCTGGTCACCCTGGACGAGGAGGAGCTCAAGCGCTGGAAGGCCAACCACAACATCCCGGCGAACAAGAAGGTTGCCGAGCTCGCCCAGGACCCGGCGCTGCGCGCGGAGGTTCAGGACGCGGTGAACCTGGCCAACGCCACCGTCTCGCGCACCGAGGCGATCAAGAAGTTCCGCATCCTGGACCGCGACCTGTCCGAGCAGCACGACGAGATGACCCCGACGATGAAGGTGAAGCGCAACGTGGTGTTCCAGCGGTTCCAGGAGGACATCGACAAGCTGTATCAGCGTTAACACGGCGCGCCTTCCTTTAACGCGTGCGGCTGTGGCATAGCATGCCAATTTGTCACTTCCCACAGGCGTTTCCAAGGAGGGCTCGCGATGCACAAGACTGCCGCCGTGCTGCGCCACCGCGAGCTCACGCAGGAGATTTACAACATCGGCGACGAGGTGGCGGAGTACACCGAGCACCTCGCGGAGGCGATTGCGGATTACGACGGGGAGCTCACCGAGGACTGCCTCGCCGAGTTCGTCGAGATTGTCGACGACGCCCGCCAGGACGCCCGCCGCGTCGTCGCTGAGCTGATCGGCCTGCGCCAGGCGCTGACCTCCGGCCGCGCCGCCGGCCACCTGTCCGCGGGCGCGAAGCCGGAGGAGCGCATTCCGGAGCCCGAGCTTCTCGACGCCTCCGGCCTGAACGACCTCTTCCCCTTACAAGCCCCGTTTTCGGTGCAGACGATGCAGGACGCGCTGACCGGCCGCACCGACCTGGTGGTGCAGCACTTAGGCGAGATTGTGTCGTACTGTCTGGAGCAGACCGACATGGTCGCCCGCGAGCTCGGCGTGGTGTCGCTGCCGCAGATGTACGCCCGTGTCGGCGAAATCGTCGAGGAAGCCGTGGTGGGCTGGGTGGAAACCGTCTGCGTGGACCACCCGGCGTTCGTGCGCACCATGCGCGGGTCCAACCCGCCGGAGTTTTTGGAGGAGCGCGCCCGCATCGACCGGATCGTGGCCAAGGTCGCCGCGAAGCGTTCCCGCCGCGGCGCCTAGCCTTAAGGCCATGGATTCATTCGGCGTTTACGTCCACGTCCCGTTTTGCGCCACTCGCTGCGGGTACTGCGACTTCAACACCTACACACCCACCGAGGTGGATTCCTCCCACGCCCAGTACTTAGACGCGCTCGAGAAAGAACTCGAGCTCGCCGCCGCGCGCGGCCTGCCCCAAGCCGACACCGTGTTCATCGGCGGCGGCACCCCGAGCTTGCTCGGCGCGGACGGACTCGGGCGCATCCTCGCCGCCGTCCGCAACACTTTCGGCCTGAACCCCGGCGCGGAGGTGACCACCGAGTCCAACCCCGAATCCACCAGCCCCGACTACTTCGCGGGCCTGCTGGACGCCGGCTTCACCCGCGTCTCACTCGGCATGCAGTCCGCCTCCACGCCGGTGCTCAAGGTGCTGAACCGCCAGCACACCCCGGGCCGCGCCGTCGCCGCCGCCCGCGAGGCCCGAGCCGCCGGGTTTGAACACGTGAACCTGGACATGATCTACGGTACGCCCACCGAAACCGACGACGACGTCCGCCGCACCCTCGACGCCATCCTTTCCACGGACGTCGACCACGTCAGCGCGTATTCGCTCATCGTCGAGGACGGCACCGCCATGGCCCGCAAGATCCGCCGCGGCGAACTGCCCGCACCAAAGGAGGACGTCTACGCGGACCGCTACGAGATCATCGCCGACACCCTCGCTGCCAACGGCTACCACTGGTACGAGGTCTCCAACTGGGCCAAACCGGGCGGGCAGTGCCGCCACAACCTCATCTACTGGCGCAACCAGCAGTGGTGGGGCGCAGGCCCGGGCGCGCACAGCTTCATCGGCGCCGAGCGTTTCTTCAACGTCAAGCGCCCCGAAAAGTATGCACAGTTGCTTGCCGACGGCGCGCTGCCCATCCAGGACACCGAACCCATCACGGAAACAGAGGCCCACACCGAGGCAGTCATGCTCGGCCTGCGGCTGAAAGAAGGGATCCCGGCAGATTGGGTCGGGGCGGGGGCACGGGAGGTCGTCGATAGGCATGTGCGCGCGGGGCTGCTTGAGAAAAGCGACAGGCTGCGGCTGACCGACAAGGGCCGGCTGCTTGCAGACGGCATCATCACCGATATCCTGGCAGCCGAGTAAGGAGGCGTAATGGGTACTGCGGACCAGCGGCGCCAAGCGGTGCTGCGCGCGATCGTGGCGGACTACATTGCAAGCCAGGAGCCGGTGGGGTCGAAGTCCCTGGTGGAGCGGCACAAGATGGGGGTGTCCTCGGCGACGATCCGCAACGACATGGCGGTGCTGGAGCAGCAGGGCTACATCTCTCAGACGCACGCCTCGTCCGGCCGCATCCCCACTGAGGCGGGTTACCGCGCGTTCGTGGACGCGCTGCACGACGTCAAGCCGTTGAGCGCCGCCGAGCGCCACGCCATTTTGGATTTCTTGGAAAACGGCGTGGACTTAGAGGACGTGCTGCGCCGCTCCGTGCAGCTGCTTGCCCAGCTGACCAACCAGGCGGCGGTGGTGCAGCTGCCCACGCTGACGGTCTCGCGCGTGAAGCACTGCGAGGTGGTGGAGCTGACCCCGACGCGGCTATTGCTGGTGCTGATCACGGACGCCGGGCGCGTGGACCAGCGCAACGTGGAGCTTTCCGCGCCGATCGGGCCGGACGGGGTGCGGCTTTTGCGCGACCTTTTGAATGAGGCCCTGGTGGGCCAAACCATGCGCGACGCCTCCGAGGCGCTTTCTCGCCTATCGACGAAAGCTCCGCCCCACCTCGCCGACCCCACCTCACGCGCGGCAGAAGTGCTGATCACCACGCTTGTGGACGCCGCGCCGGACCGGCTGATCATTGCAGGCTCGTCGAACCTGGTCGTGCCGTCGGGAGGCTTGCAGGGCGTCATCGACGCGCTTGAGCAGCAGGTGGTGGTGCTGAAACTGCTCGCCGGCGCGCAGGAACTCGAGCGGGTGAGCGTGCGCATCGGGCGCGAAAACGAGGACGAGGAATTTTCGCGCGCCTCGATTGTTACAACAGCGTACGGCTCGGGCGACGAGGCACTCGGCGGCCTCGGGGTAGTGGGTCCGACCCACATGGACTACCCCGGTACCATGCAGAAGGTTGCCACCGTGGCCCGCTACATCAGCCGCATTCTGCGGGGCGAATAGAAGGGAAGTTATGGCTCGCGATTACTACGGCATCCTCGGCGTGGACCGGGAAGCCACCGAGCAGGAGATTAAGAAGGCGTACCGCAAGCTGGCGCGCAAGTACCACCCGGACGTGAACCCGTCCGAGGAGGCGGCCGAGAAGTTCGCGGAGATCGCGGCGGCGCAGGAGGTGCTGCTGGACCCGCAGAAGCGCTCCATCGTGGACCGCGGCGGCGACCCGATGGAAGCCGGCGGCGGCATGGGTGGCGCGGGCGGCTTCGGCGGCGGGGGACTCGGCGACATCTTCGAGGCGTTCTTCGGCGGCGGTGGCGCCCGCCAGCCGCGCTCGCGCGTGCAGCCGGGCAACGACGCGCTGCTGCGCACCGCCATCACGCTCGAGGAGGCCTTCGCGGGCACGAAAAAGGACGTCACCGTCGACACCGCCGTGCTGTGTGACAAGTGCCACGGCACCGGGTCCAAGACCGAGGAGAAGCCGGTGCCCTGCGGCACCTGCGGCGGCGCGGGCCAGGTCCAGGAGATGCAGCAGTCGTTTTTGGGCAACGTCATGACCACCCGCGAGTGCCCCACCTGCCACGGCTACGGCGAAGTGATCAAGGACCCGTGCACCCAGTGCGCCGGCGACGGCCGCGTGCGCGCCACCCGCGATCTGACCGTGAACATCCCCGCCGGCATCAACTCCGGCATGCGCATCCGCATGGCGGACCAGGGCGAGGTCGGCCACGGCGGCGGCCCCGCCGGCGACCTCTACGTGGAGGTGCAGGTCAAACCGCACCCGGTGTTCGTGCGCGAGAACAACGACCTGCACGTGCGCCTGACCGTGCCGATGTACGACGCAGCGCTCGGCACCGAGCTGAGCGTGGACAACCTCGCCGGCGAGAAGACCGTCATCGAGGTGCCCGGCGGCACCCAGCCCGGCGACACCATCCACCTGCAGGGCGAGGGCATGCCGCGGCTGCGCGCCGAGGGCGCCGGCGACATGATCGCCCACGTCCAGGTCACCGTGCCCACCGCCCTGAGCAACGACGAGCGCGCCGCGTTGCAGGACCTCCGCGACGGCCACCCGGACAACCCGGAGGTCCACGTCGAGTCCGACGAGCACGGCGAGGGCTTCTTCTCCCGCATGCGCGACCGCTTCCGCCGATGAGCCTGCCGTACTTTTTCACCGACGACCCCGCCGCCGGCACGCTCACCGGCGCCGAAGCCAAGCACGCGCACGTCAAGCGCATCGAGCCCGGCGAGCGCATCATGCTTATCGACGGCCAAGGGTCCACCGCGCTCACCCGCGTCACGTCGGTGGGGGCTGGTCGGGTTGATGGAGTCGTCGAAAGGCAAGAGTTCGTGCCGCAGCCCACGCCGCGCGTGACGGTGGTGCAGGCGGTGCCGAAGGGCGAGCGCGCGGAGCTCGCGGTGGACCTGGCGGTGCAGGCCGGAGCCGACGCGATCGTGCCGTGGATTTCGCACCGCACCATCGCGCGGTGGCCGGCGAACAAGCAGGCCAAGCAGGTGGAGAAGTGGCGCGCGCAGGCGCTTTCCAGCGCGAAGCAGGCGCGGCGCGCGTGGGTGCCGGAGGTGCGCGACCCGGTGACGACGAACCAGCTGTCCGAGCTGCTGCAGGAGCGCCACGCTCTGGTGCTGCACGAGGACGCCACCGACTCGATCCGCGATGTCGATTTCGGCGAGGACGTGTGGCTGATCGTCGGGCCGGAGGGCGGCATTGGCGACGACGAACTGGAGATCCTCGGCGCGCGCCCGGTGAAGCTCGGGCCCGACGTGCTGCGCACCGCCTCGGCGGCGTTCGCGGGGCTTTGCGCCATCGGGGCGTTGACCTCCCGCTGGTAGGGTTGGCCCCCATGGAAGAAATGGTGACGCGCAAGGTCGAACTCGACTCGGCGTACGCACAGTCCGTCCTAGGGATCAACGACGACAACCTGCGGGTTCTAGAGGACCAGCTCGGGGTGGGCTTCCACGCCCGCGGCACCGAGCTGACCGTCAAGGGGCACGCGGAGCAGGCGGCGCACGCGCTGCGCGTCGTCGAGGAGCTGGAGTCCATGGCGCGCCGCGGTGTGCCGCTGGGGGTGGACACAGTGATCCAGGCGGTGCGCATCATGGAGGCCGAAGCACCCGGCTCGGTCGCCGACATCCTCGGCGAGGAGATCATCTCGCGCCGCGGCAAGGTCATCCGCCCGAAGACGGCCGGGCAGCGCGCGTACGTCGACGCGATCGACGACAACACCATCACCTTCGGCATTGGGCCCGCTGGCTCCGGCAAGACGTACCTCGCGGTGGCGAAGGCGGTCCAGGCGCTGCAGAACAAAGAGGTCAAGCGCATCATTTTGACCCGCCCGGCGGTGGAGGCGGGCGAAAAGCTCGGCTTTTTGCCCGGCACACTCTCGGACAAGATCGACCCGTACCTGCGCCCGCTTTACGACTCGTTGCGCGACATGATGGACCCGGAGGCGATCCCGAAGCTCATCGAGGCCGGCATCATCGAGGTCGCGCCCCTGGCCTACATGCGCGGGCGCACCCTGTCGGACGCGTTTGTCATCCTGGATGAGGCGCAGAACACCACCGGGGCGCAGATGAAGATGTTTCTCACCCGCCTCGGCTTCGGTTCGAAGATGGTGGTCACGGGTGACACGTCCCAGGTGGATTTGCCGCGCGGCACCGTCTCGGGCCTGCGCGTGGCGCGTCGCATCCTCGCGGACATCGACGACATTTCGTTCCAGGAGCTCGGCGCCGGCGACGTGGTGCGCCACCACCTAATTTCGCGCATCGTCGCGGCGTACGACCGCCACGACGCGCAGAACGCCCTGCGCTACGAGAAACGCCAGCAGGCGATCGAGGCCGAGCGGGAAGCGGAGGCAAACCAGTGAGCATTGAAGTCTTAAATGAGTCCGGCGAGGCGGAGGTCAATGAGCAAATGCTTATCGACGTCGCGTCGTTCGCCATGCGCTCCATGGACGTCCACCCCGACGCCGAGGCCACCATCACGCTCGTCGACGAAGCCACGATGGCTGACCTGCACGTGCGCTGGATGGACCTGGAGGGCCCGACGGACGTGATGAGCTTTCCCATGGACGAGCTCACCCCCGGCGGCGGCCGCCCCGACGCGGACATGCCCGGCCCGGCGATGCTCGGCGACATCATCCTGTGCCCGGCCTACGACCGCAAGCAGGCCGAAATGGCCGGCCACGACCTGGCGCACGAGATGGCGCTTTTGACCGTCCACGGCGTGCTGCACCTGTTGGGCTACGACCACATCGAGCCGAAAGACGAGCGCGAGATGTTCGCGCTGCAAAACGAGATTTTGGCGGACTGGTACGACGACCTCGCCCGCCGCGGCGTGGAGTACCAGCCGAAGCCGACCGGCGCGCACGCCTTCCCGTCGGCCGCGGACCGCGACGAGCTGGACAAGCTGATGCAGCGCAATATTGGCGGCGCCGAGTGACGCTGACCTTCGTCTACGCGGTCGTCACCGTCGCCGCGCTGCTGTTGTCCGGCCTGCTCGGCTCCATCGAGTCCGCGCTCGCCCCGATCTCCCGCGCCCGCGTGGAGGGCATGGTCAAAGTCGACACCCCGGGCGCGGAGGCGCTGCTGCGGGTGGTGGACCACCGCGCGAACCACGTCAACACGCTTGTGCTGGTCAAAACGGTCCTGGATGTCCTCGCGTCCGTCACCGCGGCGATGCTCGCGATGGATCTGCTGGACTCGGACGGGTGGGCGATTGCGGTGGCGGTGATCGTCGTCACGCTGCTGCAATTTTCCATCGTCGGGGTGTTCGCGCGCACCGCGGGCAAGCGCAACCCCTACACCATTTCGCTCAAAGCGGCCCAGGGGCTAGGGGCGTTCCAGGTGGTGCTCGGGCCCGTCGCAAAGTTGTTGATCTGGGTGGGCAACCTGTTCCACCCCGGCGAGGACTTCCGCGACGGCCCCTACGCCACCGAGATCGAGCTGCGCGAGATGGTCGAGGTCGCGCAGGAAAAGGGCGTGGTGGAAACCACCGAGGGCCGCATGATCCAGAACATCTTCGACCTCGCGTCCAACTACGCGCGCCAGGTCATGGTGCCGCGCCCGGAGATGGTGTGGATCGAGGGCGAAAAAGCCGCCCGCCAGGCCACCGCGCTCATGGTGCGCTCGGGGCATTCGCGCGTGCCGGTGATCGGGGAGAGCGTCGACGAGATCGTCGGCATCGCGTACCTGAAGGACATGTTCGACGACCGCGGCACCCCGCTCGACCCCGCCACGCCGATCACGGAGTTCATGCGCGAGCCGCTGTTCATCCCGGACTCGAAGCCGCTGGACGTGCTGCTGAAAGAGATGCAGCAGTCGAACACGCACATTGCGATGCTTATCGACGAATACGGCACCGTCGCCGGCCTCCTCACCATGGAGGACCTGCTCGAAGAGATCGTCGGCGAGATCACCGACGAGTACGACGAGGACGAGGAAGCCCCGGTCACCGAGGTGGAGCCGCGCGTGTTCCGCGTCCAGGCGCGCCTGCCGCTGGACGACCTGGTGGACTACCTCGCCGACAACCTGGACTACGAGCTGGAGTACGCCGAGGACGTCACCGACAACGTCGACACGGTGGCGGGGCTGTTGTCCTACGAGCTGGGGCGCGTGCCGCTGCCGGGCGCGTCGATTCTGCGCGACGGGGTGCGCTACACCGCCGAGGGCGGCCGCGACCGCCGCGGCCGGGTGAAGACCCGCACCGTGCTGGTCTCGGTGGCGGAGGCCACAGAGCCGCTCCACGGCGATTAGTCTTACTTTTCGGTAGAATAGTACGCGTAAGCAGGTTTTTCACCGAGAGGAGCTTCACATGCGCGCTGTACGTTACTACGGCCAGAAGGACATCCGCGTCGAGGACATCGACGCCCCAGAGGCAGGCAAGGGCGAGGTGCTCATCGACGTCGCCTGGTGCGGCATCTGCGGCACCGACCTCCACGAGTACCTGGAAGGCCCGATCTTCTGCCCGAAGCCGGGCCACCCGCACCCGATCACCGGCGAGGAGCCGCCGGTCACGCTCGGCCACGAGTTCTCCGGCGTCGTCGCAGCGCTGGGCGAGGGTGTGGACGATCTTGAGGTCGGCCAGCATGTTGTCGTCGAGCCGTACGTGCTTCCCGACGATGTCGACCCGAAGGAGCCGGGCCCGTACAACCTCCACCCGGATGTGAACTTCATCGGTCTTGCCGGTGGTGGCGGCGGCCTTTCCGAGAAGATCGCGGTGCAGCGCCGCTGGGTCCACCCGATCAAGAACGACGTCCCGCTGGACGAGGCCGCGCTCATCGAGCCGCTGTCTGTCGCCCACCACGCATTCTCCGCCTCCGAGGCCGGCGAGGGCGACGTGGTCCTGGTCGGCGGTGCTGGCCCGATCGGCGTGCTCACGGCTGCCGTCGCTAAGGCGTACGGCTGCACTGTTGTCGTCTCCGAGCTGTCCGAGTTGCGCCGCCAGAAGGCCCTCGACGCAGGCGTCGCCGACCACGCCATCGACCCGTCCAAGCAGGACCTGAAGGAAGAAGTCCAGAAGATCACCGACGGCAAGGGCGTCGACGCCGCATTCGAGGCAACGTCCGTCAACGTCGTGCTCGACCAGCTCGTCGATTGCCTGAAGCTCAAGGGCACCCTGGTTGTGGAGTCCATCTGGTCCAAGAAGGCCGAGCTGGACATCCACGCCGTGGTGATGAAGGAGCTGACCATCCGCGGCATCATCGGCTACGCCCACGACCACGAGCAGACCATCAAGCTCGTCGAGGAGGGCAAGGTCGACCTCAAGCCGTTCATCACCGGCAAGATCGGCTTTGACGGTGTCGTCGACGAGGGCTTCGACACCCTGATCAACCGCAACGAGACCGCGGTGAAGATCCTGGTGTCGCCGGAGCTCTAAAATGCTCGTATGAGCAACATTCTCTCCATCCAGTCCGCTGTCGCGTATGGCCATGTTGGCAACTCGGCAGCGGTCTTTCCTTTGCAGCGCATCGGCCACGAGGTCTGGCCGGTGTACACCGTGAACTACTCCAACCACACCGGCTACGGCGCGTGGGGCGGGCCGATCATTCCGGCCGACGACGTCGCCGCGGTGCTTAACGGCATCCGGGACCGCGGCGCATTTTCGCTTATCGACGGCATCCTCACCGGCTACCAGGCTTCCCCCGAAATCGCCGACGTGATCGTGGGCACCGTGCGCGACATCAAGGCTGAAAACCCGGACGCGCTCTACACCTGCGACCCGGTGATGGGTTCGGCGACGTCCGGCTGCTTCGTGGCAGATTCGATCCCGCCGCTGTTCCGCTCGACGATCGTGCCGGCCGCCGACATCATCACCCCGAACCAGTTCGAGCTGGGGTACCTGACCGAGCGTGACGTGACCGACCTCGACTCCACCCTGGCCGCCGTCGACGCCGCGCGCGAGATGGGCCCGTCCACCGTGCTGGTCACCTCGGTAAAGCGCCCGGAGACGCCTGAGGACGCCATCGAGATGATCGCCGTCGACGACCACGGCAAGTGGATCGTGCGCACCCCGCGCCTGCCGTTCAAGCGCAACGGCTCCGGCGACGTCACCGCCGCGCTGTTCACCGGCCACTACCTCCGCGGCCGCGATGCGAAGGACGCCCTGGCCAAGACGGCGTCCTCGGTGTACGACCTGCTGCGCGTCACCCTCGAGGCCGACTCGCAGGAGCTCAAGCTCGTCGAGGCGCAGGACTTCTACGCCAACCCGCAGCTCCAGTTCGAGGTTGAGGCCCTCTAGCCGTTTTTGGGCATGCCGATGTGCCCGCCCGGTGGGGCGGGTTTCGGTGTGTGGGCGGGTTAGTCGAAGAGCAGCTCCATCGCGCCTGGGGTGGTCATGGGGACGCGTGTGCCGTTGGGGGCGACCCAGTGGATGCGCGCGTTCGGGTTGTCGATGTAGCCGAACGGGCCTTGCCTGTTGTCGGCGTTGACGCCGTTGTGGAAGGGGCAGAGTTCTGCGAGGTTGTCCATGTTGGTCATTCCCCCGTAGCGCCATGCGTTAATGTGGTGCGTTTGTGTGGTTTCGGCGGAGTGTTTGCAGTCGGGAAACGCGCAAGCCGGGCAGAGCAGCTTCGACATGACCTTCTGCTTGGGGTTGGCGCAGCGCTGACCGTAGTAGAGGTTGACTGGGCCTTCCTGGGGGTGGAACGCGGCGACTTCGAGTATGTCGCCGAATTCGTGCTCCATGTACTCGGCCCCGGTCATGGTGGTGCCGTCGGTGCAGATCAGGGTGACTTCGTCTGCGTGGCCGGAGTGGATGCGGGCCCAGTCGGCGATCGGCACCAGGATGATCGGCCGGAAATTCGCCTTCGGCACGCCTTTGCCGTCGCGCAGGATGCTGATGAGTGTGTGGGCCATTTGGGCGGCGGCGGGGTCGTCGGCGTCGATGAGTTGTCGCAGCAGGTGCTCCAGGTCTGCGAGGTCGCGCTCGTTGTAGGTGAGGATCATGGTGCGCATGCCCGCCTTCGAGCGGCTGAACCTGCACGAGGGTGGGGCGGGTTTGACGGGTTGTTTGATCAGCCGTTTGATGCGCTTGGTCAACGCCCGGTAGGAGCCGCGGTGGCGCACCAAATCCAACCTAATGCGCCAGCGTTCGGCGGCGCCTTCGACGGCGAGGAGTTTTTTCTCGATGTGCACGAGCTGGTCGATAGGTAAACCCTCGGCGGCGGCGAGGGCGTCGCGTTGTTTGCGGGTGAACTGGGTCGGCCCGAAGTAGGTGTGGTGCACCCGCGCCAAATCACGCACCCGGCCGGTGGACAGGCCGGCGGCCATGGCTACGTCGCGGTCGAAGTCGGCGAGCACGGCCACGCCTGCGGAAACAAAGTCAGTGAAGTTCATGGCCCAGAAGCTATGGCGGCACCGCAACCCCGACAAGGGCCAAAAAGAAATCTGTGGATAACCCCCGCCGATTGTTGACGCCGCAACACAGTTGTCCACAGCTCAACCACTCAGGGGTTGACAGGTAGAATCCCAGGCCATGAACGACTTCCCCGATTTCCCGGACGATCTGCCCGCAGAGGCCAGCGCGAACGATTTCGAGCGCGCCGACGCCGGCGGCTTCACTGACACCCCGGAGGGCTTCAGGTCGGGGTTCGTCAGTTTTGTGGGCCGCCCGAACACCGGCAAGTCCACGCTGACGAACGCGCTGGTGGGGGAGAAGATCGCGATCATGGCGGACCAGCCGGAGACGACCCGTCACCCGATCCGCGGCGTGATTAACCGCCCCGACGCGCAGGTCATCGTCGTGGACACCCCGGGCATCCACCGCCCGCGCACGCTGCTGGGCGAGCGCCTCAACGACGTGGTCAAGGACACCTTCGCCGACGTGGACGTCATCGGTTTCACGGTGCCTGCGGACGAAAAGATCGGCCCCGGCGACCGCTACATCCTGGAGCAGATCCGCGAAACCAAGCCGAACACGCCGATCGTGGGCATCGTGACCAAGCTGGACAAAACCGGCAAGGACACTGTCGGCGAGCGCCTGCTGGAGCTGCACGAGCTGCTCGGCCAGGACGCGGAGCTGGTGCCGGTGTCGGCCACCCAGAAGGTTCAGGTGGATACGCTGCTTGACGTGCTCGTCGATAAGCTCCCGCAAGGCCCGCGTTTCTACCCCGAGGACCACACCACGGACGAGGACACGGAGACGCGCATCGCGGAGCTCATCCGCGAGGAGGCGCTGCGGGGGCTTCGCGACGAGCTGCCGCACTCCGTCGCCGTCCAAATCGACGAGATGATCCAGGAGGACCGCCGCGTCAAAATCTACGCGGTGCTCTACCTGGAGCGCCCGGGCCAGAAACGCATCATCGAGGGCCCGGACGGGCGGCGCCTCAGCGGCATCGTGCACCGCGCGCGCAAGCAGATCATCGAGCTGACCGGGCAAAACGTGTACCTGGACGTGCGCGTCAAAGTGCTGAAGAACTGGCAGCAGGACCCGAAGGCGCTGGGCCGGCTTGGCTTCTAAGGCGCCGCGCCCGAGCTGGCGCGACCGCGCGTTTGTCGTGCGCACCTACGACTTTGGGGAGGCGGACCGGGTGGTGGTCCTGCTCACCAAGAACCACGGGCTTATCCGCGGCGTGGCCAAGGGGGTGCGCAAGGCGAAGAGCCGCTTCGGCTCACGGCTGCAGCCGTTCGTGGAGGTCGACGCGCTGATCTACCCGGGCCGAGGCCTCTCGACGATCGCTTCCGCCGACACCGTCTCCTACTACGGCGCCCGCATCATCGACGACTTCGACCGCTACGCCGCCGCCTGCGCCGTGATGGAAACGGCGGAAAAGCTCAGCTTCGACGAAGCGGACCCCACCCTGTTCGCCCTGGTTCAGGACGCGCTGCGCAACCTGCAAACGGAGCAGCACCCCACGATGGTCCTCGACGCGTTCATCCTGCAGGCCACCGAGCACGCCGGCTGGGGTTTAAGCCTCTTCAACTGCGCGAACTGCGGGGTACCCGGCCCGCACAAGGCGTTCAACGCCACGGTCGGCGGGGCGGTGTGCAACAACTGCCGCCCGCCGGGCTCCATGGACGTCCACCCCGAAACGTTGCACGAGATGTGGCTGATGGAGAGGGGTAGCGAAGTGCCGTCGATACGCGTGGCGCAGATTCACCGCGCAACCGTCGCGCACCTGCAATTCAACCTGGAGACCGGGCTGAAAAGCTTCAAGATTATGGAGCAGGCATAATTGAGGCCCATGGGCGCACCGAGAATTGACACAAAGTTCATCCCGAAGCACATCGCGCTGGTGATGGACGGCAACGGCCGTTGGGCGCAGCAGCGCGGCCTGAAGCGCACCGAGGGGCACAAGGTGGGCGAGGAGAAGCTCATGGAGGCCGTCGACGCGTGCATCGAGCTCGGCGGCGTCGAGTGGCTCTCGGCGTACGCGTTCTCCACTGAGAACTGGAAGCGCAGCCCTTCCGAGGTGCACTTTCTGATGAACTTCACGCGCGAGGTGCTGCGCCGCCAGCGCGACGAGTTGCACGCGAAAAACGTGCGCGTGGTGTGGTGCGGGCGCCGCCCGAAGCTGTGGGGCAGCGTCATCGAAGAGCTCGAGGTCGCCGAGGAGCTGACCAAACACAACACCGGCCTGACGTTGGCCATGTGCGTCAACTACGGCGGGCGCGCGGAGATCACAGATGCGGTGCAAAAGCTTATCGACGCTCACGTGTCCACCGTCGACGAAAAAACCATCGCCCGCTACCTGTACCGCGCGGACATGCCGGACGTGGACCTGTTCCTGCGACCGTCGGGCGAGCAGCGCACGTCGAACTTCCTCATCTGGCAGTCCGCCTACGCGGAGATGGTGTACCAGGACGTGCTGTTCCCGGACTTCACAAAGGAAGATCTGTGGGACGCGGTGCTCGAGTACGCCAAGCGCGACCGCCGTTTCGGCGGCGCTGTGGACAAGTTCGACAGCTAGCGCTTGGCCTGGCAGGCGCGGCACACGCCGTAGATTTCGGCGTCGTGGCCGACCAGCTCGTAACCGTAGTGCGAGGAAATGACCTCGGCCCACTTCTCCACGGGCCCGCCCTCGATCTCCTCGCTGCGGCCGCACTCGGTGCACACCAAGTGGTGATGGTGGTGGCCGGACAAGCAATCGCGGTAGAGGGTTTCGCCGTCGGGGGATTGCAGCACGTCAACGGCGTTGACCTCGGCAAGCGATTGCAGGGTGCGGTAGACGGTGGTGAGGCCGACGGACGCGCCGTCGTCAAGCAATTGCTCATGGATGGTTTTCGCGGACGCGAACTTGTCCAGCCCCCGCAACGTCTCCACGACGGCGGCGCGCTGGCGCGTCATTCGCGGGCCCAGCTTGGGCACGGGGCGGGATTGCGCCCGGCGGTTCGTTTGCGTCATACCATTGCAGTCTAGCTAGTCGCGCACAGGCTTTGGAGTCTGCGGGGCGAGGCCGGGATCCACTTCGGGACGCACGTTCGCCGGCGGGTCGACGATCGCCGCGCCGACGGAGCCGCCGGAGCTCCCGCTGTTTTCCCGCCTGCGCTTGCGCAGCTCGGCCAGCTCGTCCTGCGCCTCGGTGAGTTTCTCCAGCGACGCCAGCTCGTGGATGATGCCGATGATGTCCGGCTGGTCCAGCGCGTAGAGCACCTCGCGGCCCTTGCGCGACGACGACACCAGGCCCGCCGAACGCAGCACCCGCAAGTGCTGGGAAATCAGCGGCTGCGACTTCTCCAACTCGGTGACCAGCTGGTGGACGACCTTCTCTTCCTCGGCCAGAAGCAGCAGAATCTCCAGCCGGGTTTTCGAGTCCAACACTTTGACGAGCGCGGCAGTGCGGTCCACGTCCTCGTCCGCCAGCTTTGGAAGGTCCGCCAAAACGTAACGTTCGCTCACGGCGTCCCCTTTCCTCAGCGCCAATGGGAAACAGATGATTCGTTCAGAATACAAGAATGCCTAAACAGAGTGGGACTTATGTCCAAACTGGGCGGGTGACCGGAGGCGTCGTAAGGCGGGCTATGCTGTTTTGCGTACTTTGCACGCACTTTCCCACCAGGAGATGTTGATGCCCGCATCAAAGATTGAGACCGTCGTTAACCTGTGCAAGCGCCGCGGACTGGTGTACCCGGCCGGCGAGATTTACGGCGGAACCCGCTCCGCGTGGGACTACGGCCCGCTCGGCGTGGAGCTGAAAGAAAACCTCAAGCGCCAGTGGTGGAAGCACATGGTGCAATCCCGCCGCGACACCGTCGGCGTGGACACCTCCGTCATCCTGCCCACGCGCGTGTGGGAAGCTTCCGGCCACGTCGAGGTGTTCACCGACCCGCTCGTTGAGTCGCTGTACACCCACAAGCGCTACCGCGCCGACCACCTCCTCGAAGCCTACGAAGAAAAGCACGGCCACCCGCCGGCAAACGGTCTGGCGGACATCAACGACCCGGAAACCGGCCAGCCCGGCAACTGGACCGAGCCGAAGGCGTTCTCCGGCCTGATGAAGACCTACCTGGGCCCCGTGGACGACAAGGAAGGCCTGCACTACCTGCGCCCGGAGACCGCGCAGGGCATTTTCGTGAACTTCAAGAACGTGATGACGTCGTCACGCATGAAGCCCCCGTTCGGCATCGCGAACACCGGCAAGAGCTTCCGCAACGAGATCACCCCGGGCAACTTCATCTTCCGCACCCGCGAGTTCGAGCAGATGGAGATGGAATTCTTTGTCAAGCCCGGCGAGGACGAGAAGTGGCACGAGTACTGGATTGACAACCGTTACAACTGGTACGTCGACCTGGGCATCAACCCGGACAACCTGCGCCTCTACGAGCACCCGCAGGAGAAGCTTTCCCACTACTCCAAGCGCACCGTGGACATCGAGTACGCCTTCGGCTTCACCGGCTCCAAGTGGGGCGAGCTCGAGGGCGTGGCCAACCGCACCGACTACGACCTGAAGACCCACGCCGAGGCCTCCGGCGAGGACCTGAGCTACTTCGACCAGGAGAACAACGAGCGCTGGATCCCGTACTGCATCGAGCCCGCCGCGGGCCTGGGTCGTGCGATGATGGCGTTCCTCATCGACGCCTACGACGAGGAAGAAGCCCCCAACGCCAAGGGCGGCACCGACACCCGCGTCGTGCTGCGCCTGGACCGCCGCCTCGCCCCGGTGAAGGTGGCCGTGCTGCCCCTGTCGAAGAAGCCGGAGCTGTCCGGCCCGGCCGAGGAACTCGCGGCCAAGCTGCGCCAGCACTGGAACGTCGACTTCGACACCTCCGGCGCGATCGGCCGCCGCTACCGCCGCCAGGACGAAACCGGCACCCCGTTCTGCGTCACCTACGACTTCGACACTCTGGAAGACCAGGCCGTCACGGTGCGCGAGCGCGACACGATGGAGCAGGAGCGCGTGCCGCTGGCGGAGCTGGAGTCCTACCTGGCCGCCCGCCTGATCGGCTGCTAAATTTTCGCTCATGCATTACGTGAGCTGGGACCGCACGAACCGGGACGCGCCGAAGCTGCTGGCTGAGGACGGCCCGGACGTCCTCGGCGTGTTCGAGCACGACCGCGCGATCGTGTGCGGCCAGAGCTGGGATCTGACCGCCCACGCCGAATCGGGCGCTGCGGCCACGTGCGGCGGCGAGGACGTCGTGCGCACCTCCGACAGCCTGAAGCGCGCGAAGCGCATCGACGCTGTCGTGGACGGCACGCCTTTCGCCCTGATCCCGGAGACGTCCAAAAACTGGGTGGTCGAGGGCCCCGACGGCGAGAAGGTCGCCCAGTTCACCCAGGACCACAACGGGGTGCGCAAGGCCATCCTCGAGTTCGAGGGGGAGACCCATCTGCCGCCCGTGCAGGTTGCCGGCCTGGCGTGGCTTTCGCGCTGTGTGCTGGAGGCCCGCAAGATGGCCAATTCCACCGCGCTGATTGCCACGCTGGTGTTCCTGTCGCTGTTTGTCGTGGTGGTGGCTGTGCTGTGATCTGGCAGGGAGCTTCGCTTATCGACGACCAAAGGTCCATCGCCGAATCCACCCCCGACACCGTTACGGTGGGCGAGACCGTTTTGAGAATTACGTCCGACAACCCGGCGAAGTTCCGCGCCTTCGACGTCGCGACGTCGGAGGAATACCTGCTGCGCAAGGCCGGGTTCACGGTGTCGCGCTACGCCGCGGATTGCGCCGGCCGCCGCTACACCTTGAACCGCTCGGGCTTTGACCTGTTGTCGGGCGCGATCACCCCGAAGCGAGAGATCCGTGACGGCGCCGGCGAGCTCATCGCCGTGACCCGGGGCTTCCCCACAGGCGAGCTGGGCGTGGACGTTGCGGAGCCGAGGCTTCGCGCCGACGGGTTTGACGAGATCCAGCTCGTCGACCTCGCGTTCATGTCCTGGGCGCTGACGTTCGTCGACGCGCCAGCCCGCCGCACGCGCTACTGAGCACCCGCGCGGCGCCTGGGGCGCTGGGGCCGCCTAGAAGGTGCCGCCGCGGTTGGAGGGGCGCCCGCCGGAGAACCCGCCACCGCCACCGAAACCGCCTCCACCAAGGCCGCCACCGCCGAAGCCGCCGGAGAGCATCGAGCCCCACAGCACGGCGCTGGCCAGCGAGTCGGCGGTCTGGCGGTTGCGCTGGGCCTGGTAGCGGCGCAGGTCGTCGTTCGCGGCGGCCTCGGCGCGGCGCGCGGTGTCGGTGGCGGCGCGTGCGGCGTCGATGCCCGTGCGAGTGTCGCGCACGCGCAGCTGGTGGGCCTGCGCGTACTGGCGTTTGGCCTCCGCCAGCAGGGTGCGTGCGTGTGAGCCGATGATGCGGCCGCGCGACAGGATCAGGTCCTCGGCGCGCTGGATTTGGGCGCCGGCGACTTGCATTTGCTGGTCGAAAAGCTGCAGCGCGCGGGACTGGTCGCCGGCGATGCCCTTCGCGCGGTCCAGCGCCTCGTCGATTTCGGCGTCCATGCTGGTCAGCTCCTGGTACAGGGCCAGGGGGTCGGACTGGTCGCGGTCGCCGATCTCGCCCAGCATGCGTTGGGCCTTGGCGGAAACGGTGTCGAGCGAAGTGACGTCGATAGGCGCGCCCTGCGCGCGAGCCCCCTTGACCTGCTCGATCTCGCGCAGCTCCCCGCGGATCTCGTCGATCAGCGCGGGCAGATTCGCTTTCGCGGCGCGGATGTTGTCCTCGGCGTGCTCGATGGCGGCGAGGTTGGTGTCGGAGACGTTGACGGCTCGGGTGGCGGCGGCGAGCGTGTCCAACAGCGCGCCCTGGCGCCCCGCGGGCTTGTCCGCCAGCGTGCGCGCCTCGCCGAGCGCCTTTTCTGCCTCGTCCAACGACGCCTCGGCCAGGTCCACGTTGTCCACGATGGACTCCAGGATCTGCGCCGGGTACTCGCCCTGAAGCTGCGCCAGCGTCGCGCGCGCGGGCTCCAGTCGCGCCCGGATGTCCACGGTGCGCGCAAGCACCTTCTCCACCTCTTCGGGCGCGCGCATGAGCACGCCGCGCATCTCGTTGAACTCGGTGGTCTTGTCGCGCAGCGCCTGCTCGGCGCGTCCCGAAGAGGAGATGATGTCCACCAGCATCGCGCGTTTTTCGGGTTCGGTTTCGGGGATGGCGTCGTAAAGCTTTTGGTGCGTGGCAAACGCGCGCTGCAGGGTGGTGGTGGCCTCGTTCATCGCGGAGGTGAACGGGCGCACGCGGTCCGCGCCGAACTCGGAGGTGGCCAGCTCGAGCTCCTGCTTGCCCTGGGTAATCGAGTCGTCGGCGGAGACCAGCGCGTCGCGCGCGACCTCCTCCAGCGTCGGCGTGGGCAGGCGCCCGAGCGAGTCGGTGTCCGCCGGGTCGAGGGCCTTCGCGGATTCGATCTGCTTGGCCTGCTGCTTCTTCGAGCCCTTGCGCGTCGCCGCGTACACGCCGCCGCCAGCCAGCGCGGCGACACCCAGGCCACCTGCGAGCCAGCCTGCGCTCCCACCTGCGCCATCGCCTGACGACGAGCTCCCGCCCGCCACCGCATTCACCGCATTCAACGCGGCGGAAGACCAGTTCATCTCGGACAGCTGCGCGTAGGCGGCGTCGTTCATGCGGTCGATCTCGGACTGCGTCCACTCTTCGCCGCCGCCGACGTTGTAGAGGCGCTCGTCCGGCGAGATCGCCACCACGGCGGTGTTGGAGCCGTTCGCTGTCACGGCCTTGTCCACCCACTCCGACGGGGTGTACTGCCCGAATGAACGTAAGAACACCACGCGCACGGACTTGCCCTGGGTCTTGCTGACGTTTTGGATCGCGTCTTCGATCTCGGCCAGCTCGCTTGCGGTGAGCACTGCGGCGTCGTCGGTCACCGGCTGCGTCAGCCGACCGGGCTCGAGGGATGCCTTCGTAGCGGTGGCTTGGGCTTGAACGAGGGTGGGCGGAGCTTCCGTCGCAAAGCTGGGTGCGGCGGCGACAAAAAGGCCGCCGGACACGGCGAGGATGCGCAAGTAACGGCTAGTCATGCCGACTAGGGTAGCGCGACGTGTACGTTTACAACGCCGCCGATACGCAGCGCCGCGCCGACGAGGCGCCGAAGGGCGCGCAACTCGCCCCGGATTCGCGCGGGGATTTCGCCCGCGACCGCGCCCGCGTGCTGCACTCCGCGGCGCTGCGCCGCCTCGCCGACAAGACGCAGGTGGTCGGACCGCGCGACGGCGACACCCCGCGCACGCGCCTGACGCACTCGCTGGAGGTCGCGCAGATCTCGCGCGGCATCGGCGAGGGCCTGGGCCTCAACCCCGACCTGTGCGAGATGGCCGGGCTCACCCACGACATCGGGCACCCGCCGTACGGCCACAACGGCGAGGTCGCGCTCGACGAGGTCGCGCCGTGCGGCTTCGAGGGCAACGCGCAAACGTTGCGGATCCTTGCGCGCCTGGAGCCCAAAGTGCTTATCGACGCCACGTCCTTCGGCCTCAACCTCACCCGCGCATCGTTGGACGCGGCTGTGAAGTACCCGCTGACGCGCACGAACGCGGACGGTTCTGTGAACCGGAAGTACTCGGCCTACGACGAGGACGCGTCGGTGTTGGAGTGGGTGCGTCTCGGGCACAGCGACGGCGCGCCGCCGATGGAGGCACAGGTGATGGACTTCTCCGACGACATCGCCTACTCCGTCCACGACGTCGAGGACGGCATCGTCTCCGGTCGCGTGTCGCTGCGCGTGCTGTGGGACTTCGTCGAGTTGGCAGCTTTGGCCGAGAAGGGCGCGGCCGCGTTCGGCGGGGATGCGGACTCGCTTGTCGACGCCGCCGACCGACTACGCTCCCTACCCGCCATCGCCGCCGCCAGCGAGTTCGACTACTCACTCGGCGCGTGGACGGGGCTGAAAGCGTTGACGTCGCAGCTGGTGGGCCGCTACGTCGGCGCCGTCACCCGCGCCACCCGCGAGGACGACGGCAACCGTGCCCTCGCGGACGCTTCGAACCTCGGCCTGGGCCGGCAGCACGGGCGCCTCGTGGTCCCGCCGGACGTGGAGGCCGAGGTGCGCCTGCTCAAGACGGTCGCGGTGCTCTACGTCATGGACCAGCCCGCCCACCAGGCGCGCCAGGACCGGCAGCGCGACCGCATCTACCGCGTCTACGAGTACCTCCGCGCTGGCGCGCCGGGCAGCCTGGACACGATGTTCCAGGCGTGGTTCAACGCCGCCGAGACGGACCTGGAGCGCGAGCGGGTGATCGTGGACCAGATCGCGTCCATGACCGAGTCGCGCCTGGAGCGCACCGCGAAGAAGGCCGCCGCCTTCGAGGGGTACTTCTAGGGCCATTCATCCAAGGATTCTTTGAAGGCGTCCAGCTCGTCGAGGATCTCGGCGACTGGGATGTTGGAGCGTAGGAACGCGGCAAGGTCGCGGTCGATGATCTCTGCGACTTCGAGGCACAGCTCGTGGCACTCTCGTGGCGTCAATCGTCGGTTTGTGCCAGTTACCGGTACCCCATTGGGGGCGATGGATTCGTGATGGGCAATTCTGTTGCGGATGTAACGAATCGGCGAGATTTTCCTGAAAATCCATTCCCTCGTAATCCCGTATGTACGAAATTCTGGATCCTGTAGGCGCTTTCCCAATGGCTTCGCACCTCTGAAGGTGACTTCCAGCGCTTTTGGGGTCCAGATTTTGTCATGGTCCGCAGTCTCAAAAGGTGGTTTCAGTCCTGTTTCACCCCCTTTGTCCAACATGTTGGTCCAGGTCCGAAACATTGAGGCAGCGACCAGTCGACCACCGAGCTTCCGGTTCCGTTCTGCATCCTTGGTGTATCGACTCGGAAGACTTTCCCACGCTTCAATGAGGTTTTCTCGAACTCGCAGATCGAATCCCACAGTCGTATCCGCATACCAGCTTTCGCCGTATGTCTTCTGTAGGTACTCCACTATCGCGTTGCGGAGTGCCACTTCGATGTAGGCGATCTCGTGGAAGATGGCAGCACTCAGTCGCCGATCCAGCTCGTAGAGAGCGAGAGCTTTGGATTCATTTTGGTAGGTGGCAGATAGATATGGCTTGAGCCTGTCCTCTGAAATCCAGACTTTGGCAACCTGTTGCATGAGATCCCCCGCAGTTGTATTTCTCACGTGCTCAACTATGATAGGCGCTGTAATCCCCTCCCGTAGTGGTCCCCCGTTTTAACGGCATGGCTGTGGAGGGGTTTCTTTATTACAACCGCTCGGCGATGGCGGCGAGCGCGGCGCGGGTGCCGATCTCGCCGGGGAGCCAGGGCAGTTCGACGCGGGGGACGTCGGCAAGCTGCGAGTCGAGCAGCTCAAGCGCGGAGTTTTCCACGGCGCGGCGCGGGGCCATGAACTCGCCGGCATCGGCGGGGCTGCGGCGGTTGATCACCAACGAGCCGACGCGGATGCTGTTGGACGTGAGGTCGTCGTAAAGCTCGCAGCTCTCAAGGACCGGGAGGCGCTCCGCGGTGAGCACGATGTGGAACGTGCAGGCTGCGGGGTCGGTGAGGATGTCGCGCAGACGCTCGAACTTGCGGCGGCGGCGCAGCAAGGTGGCGCGGATTTCCTGGTTGCGGCGCTCCACTGGGTCATCCACAGTGCCGCCCAGGCCCCGTACGGCGCGGGAGAACTTGTCGGATTGCTCGCGCCGCTGCATCAGCCCGCCGGTGTACGCGGCCATCAGCTCCGGCAGCGCGAGCAGGCGGGAGGTGTGGCCGGAAGGGGCGGTGTCGAAGATGATGTGGTCGTAGCCAGGCCTATCGACGAGCTCCGCCACCGCCTCCAACATCGCCGCCTCATGCATGCCGGGCGAGTGCCGCGCCAGGTCCAGGTGGCGGCGGATCTCGGGGTGCATGCGCTCCGGCATCATCGCGCGCATGGAGCGCTCCACGTCTGCGAGGTGCCGCTCGGTGGTGGCGGCGGGGTCGAGTTCCACCACGTCGAGGTTGGGCTCGAGTGGCGTGGGGTCGTCGGAAAGCTGCGCGTCCCAGATGTGGCCCAGGTTGTGCGCCGGGTCCGTGGACACCAGCAGCACCCGCCGGCCGGCCTCGGCAAGACGCACCGCGGCCGCGGCCGAGACGGTGGTTTTGCCCACCCCGCCCTTGCCGCCGAAGAACATCACGGGCGCGGCCTCTAGCAGCATCGCACGCCGTCCAGCGGGGATCGCTCCATGCCCATGCGGGTGTGCCAGGCGTGGAATTCGTCGTAAAGCAATGGCATCAGTTCGAGTGTGTAGAAGCTTGTGGGGTTGGGGATGCCCAGCGTTTCCGAGGCGACTAGCAGCGTGAACAGGTCGTCCTCCTCGCGCGCGGCGCGGGCGAATTCGCGGCGGTACGGGGCTTTGTAGAACTCGTCGAGGCCGCGGGCAAATGCTTTAAGACGTTCGCGCATCCGCCAATTCACCCGGAATCGTCTCATCGTCACGCCAGGTCACAGCCGGCTCCTTGCGTGCCTTCGAGATCGCCGTGAACGCCTCCACGATGACCCAGATGGCGCAGCAGATGATGATCACGTCCAGCACCAGCAGCAGCCAGTTGCCCGCCTCGAGGAACGTGCGCAGCTGCAGCACCGCCGCCCACAGCGACATGGCGGTGACGAACACCAGCGGGATCATCACCGGCCAGGTAGGGCGGCGCAGCTGCGTCAGAATGATCACCACGACAGACAGCGTCAGGCCCGCCATGAGCTGGTTGGTGGTGCCGAACAGCGGCCAGATCAGCATGCCGCCGGAGCCGTCCAGGCCCATGGAGAACGTCAGGCCCAGCGCGCAGCCCACCGCGATGATGGTGGCCACCGCGCCGGAGAGCTTCACGCCGGCCAGCTCCGCCATTTCCGCGACGACGAGGCGCTGCAGGCGGATGCCGGAGTCCATCGTGGTGGCGGCGAACAGCACGGCCATGGTGGCCAGGATGGTGGCGGACAGGGAGGTCGGGATGCCCAGGCCTTCGTTCATGAGGTCGCCGCCGCCTTGGATGAACGCATCGACGCCGCCGGCGTTCCACTCGTTGTAGATCTCCTCCCACGTCGCCAGCGACTTGAAGCCGGCGGTGGTGGCCACGATCGTGCCAAGTGCGAGCAGGCCTTCGCCGACCGCGCCGAAGTAGCCGACGAAGCGCGCATCCGTCTCTTTGTCCAGCTGCTTCGACGACGTGCCCGAGGCGACGACGCCGTGGAAGCCCGAGATCGCGCCGCAGGCAATGGTGACAAACAGCAGCGGGAAGATGCCGGGGGTGCCGGACGGCACGGCGTCGCGAAGCGAGGGCGCCACAACCTCCGGCCGCACGATGAAGAACGAGCCGTAGAGGATGATCAGGCCCACGAAAAGCTGCAGGCCGTTGATGTAGTCGCGCGGCTGCAGCAGCACCCACACCGGCAGCAGCGAGGCGACAAACGCGTAGGCGAACAGGAAGATAATCCACCAGCCGCGGTCCGGGATGCCCAGCATCGTCTCCGGCAGGGCGAGCGGGAATTGGTCGCCCAGGATCATCAGCCCGTACAGCGCTGCGACACCCACGACGGACACCAGCGGCAGGTTCCAGTTGAAGCGGTAGATGGCCTGGCCGATCAGCAGCGCGACGACGATCGCACCCCAGGTCGGGATCACCGCCGTCGGCGTGGAGATGAGCAGGTTGGAGATGACCACCGCGAACGCCGTGTTGACCATGAGCAGCAGCAGGAAGATCACCACGAGGAACAGGTTGCGCCCGCGCGCGCCGATGTAGCGGCCCGACAGTGTGCCGATCGACTGCCCGCGATGCCTTTGCGACGCCCACAGCGCCCCCAAGTCATGCATCCCCGCGAAGAACACGGTGCCGAGCGTGACCCAAAGAAACGCCGGCATCCAGCCCCAAATCACCGCAACGGCCGGGCCGATGATCGGTGCCGCGCCCGCCACGGACGTGAAGTGGTGGCCCCACAGGACGTACTTGTTCGTGGGGACGAAATCCACGCCGTCTTCCATCGTGTGCGCCGGGGTGGTGTACGCGTCCGAGAGCTGGTAGACGCGTTTGCCCAGGAATTTGGAGTACAGCAGGTAGCCGGCAGCCATCATCGCCAGGCCGACGAGCACCAGGATGAGTGAGCTCATGGGTCTTCTCCGATCGTGTCGTGCTTCACATGGTCTGTGTCACATTGTTTGGGATTATGGCATACGGCACTTTCCTAGGTGTTTCTCAGGGGGTTTCTATTCTTCGGCGCGCTTGGCTTGCGCTTGTGGCGTCGCCAGCGGTCCCTGCATCTCGGCCAAACCCGCAAACCCCTAGTAAGCCCTCCCGAGAATGCCCGATTTTCGGCCTTACTAGGGGTTTGTTCCTAGGGGTCTGCGGGCAGCGGGCCAGGGGGCCGGGCACCGAGCGGCCCCGGCGGCCGGCCCCGAAACCCGGCAAGAACAACGCGCCTGCGGTAGTCTCCGCAGCGGGGTAACTAGTCAAGGGGGGACTGATGAAAGACACGCGCAAGAAAGAGCTGCGGGAAAAGCTGGTCGACGTGCGGAGGGTGTCGTCCGTAGACACTGAGACGCACCGGCGCATCAGTGAAGGCGAGCTGGTGCAGCTGACCAAGTCGATGTACTTCTGCGCCGAGACGTGGAAGAGGCTCAAGGAGTACGAGAAAGCCTTCCTGAGGTGCTACGCAGCGGGGTGCCAGAGCAGGAAAGCCGTGCTCGTCGACTGCTCGGCAGCGCGACTTAACGGCGTGTGGACAATCGCACGCAACGAACCCGTCACACTCGCGGTGCCCAACGGCCGCCCAGCCTCCATCAATGGTAGCTGGACTGGGTACGAGTACCGGCACCGGAAAATCCCGGAAGCCGACATCATCCACGACGGGCCCGTGCGCTACACCGACGCGATCCGCACCGCCGTCGACATTGCCCGTGAACGCGGCGTGCGCGAGGGCGTCATTGCGATGGACAGCGTGCTCTCCGGCCACGGCGACCACCTTTATCAGGAACTGCTGTACCAGTTCCGCGCCACCATCGCCCGGCTGGCCGGCACGAAAGGCATCGCCAACGCCCGGAAAGCACTCCCGCTGGCCAGCAGACTTTCGGATTCGCCCTATGAGTCACTCCTGCGCCTGATCCTCGACGCCTACGGGGTGCCGTACCGCACCCAGGCGGCGATCGGGCGGTACCGGGTGGACTTCCTCATCGGCGACAACCTCGTCGTGGAGGTCGACGGCTGGGAAAAGTACGAAGACGTTCCCCACGAAGTACTGCGCAAGCAGCGTGTGCGCGATGACTGGCTCGCCGAGCGCGGCTACAAGGTCTTGCACTTCTACACCGAGGACTTCTGGGGCGACGAAGCCGACTTGATCCAACGCATCCGCAACGCCTGGCCTGGTGCCCGGAGCTTGCTGCCCGTGCAGGTCAAGCCGAAGGGCTACACGCCGACCGGCCCAGGGCGCGCCGTGGCGCTGCCGTCGGACCTGCAGGAGGCCGTCGACATGCTACGCAGACCCTGACGCCTCGACTTCCGAACACATTCCGAATACTCTCAGAGCCATGACACTCGCAGCAGGAACCCCACCGCACACCCGCCGCTCATCCGACTTGAGCAAGCGGTCCGCCGAGGTGTTCGCCGAAGCGGAGAAGCACCCGGTCACGGTCACGCGCCGCGACGGGGAGTCGTTGGTGCTCATGTCAGCGCGGGAGGCGCAGGGGCGGGCACAGCTGCTGGAGCTCGCGGCGCAACTGCTCACCGTCGCCACGGAAGGCGTCGGCAGCCTCAGTGAGCGAATGGCCCGAGCGTTCCCCTGGATGATGGCGCTTTCGCAGGCGGACAGGGAATTATGTTCGCAAGAGCTTATCGACGCAGCACGCGCCTCCTTCGCCACCGAACAACCGCACCTCGCCCTCGCAGAGTTCACCGCCTGGAAGGAAACTGCGACCGCCATCGCGGCAGGTCTCGGGGACGTCGAAACCGACTGGCTCGACGACAGTGAACCGGTGGAGCGGCCCTGACGATGGCGGCCGGGAGGAAGGGGGAGCTGGTCCCACGCCCCGCAAAGAAGGTCGAGTACGACATCCGCTTCGCCTCGTCCGGGGCGAAGAAGGGGTGGCGTGACCTGGTGGCGACCATGCGGAACCCGATGGCCGATGCATGGGATTTCCTCACCAGGACCCCGACGTCCACCACTTCCACTAACTACCGGCTGAAGGGGGAGCTGGGGACCGTGCAACGCGGCGGGCGCTCGTTCGAGCGGTGGCAGCACAAACCGACGCTGAAGGGCTCGGCGCGGATCTGGTTCTACGTCGATGACCGCACGGTCTTCCTCGAGGCCGTGCACACCAGACACCCGAACGAGACGAAGTAGCCACTCCCACCCACAAACCCCTAGTAACAAAGCCCGAGTATGCGCCATTTTGGGCCTTAATAGGGGTTTCTTACTAGGGGTCTAGCGGGAAAGCTCGACGCCTTCGTCGGCGAGGACTTCGAGCAGCCCGCCTATCGACGCCTCCGGCATCCCCCAATCCGTCACCACCACACGTTTCACGCGGGCCTCGCGCAAAAGGTCGGCCAGCGCGTCGAGGTTGCGCGGCACCGGTCGGGCGTCGGGGGACGCGGGGGCAGGGGACGCGGGGGCAGGGGACGCGGCGGCCTCCGACGCACCAGCGCCGTAGACGGCGGCGATGATGGCGGCGCCGAGGTCCTCAATCGAGCGCACCGGGCGCATCACAAATACAGCGGGCATTAGTTGACCTCCATTTCGCAGAAGGATTCGTAGTGGTCGGCGGTGTAGAACCACTCGTCGACGTGGCCGTCCGCCCCGCCGCCGGTGACGATGCGGCGCGCGCCGCGGTGGTTCACGCCCGGGGTGTCTACGGTGTACTCGCGGTAGTAGTTGCGCGGCTGCTCGGGGAGGATGCGTTCGTAGTTGCCGAAGCGTCGGTCGTCGTTGTCGGGGTGGGGGAAGGGGCCGCCGGCTTCGATGAGGTCGACGGTGTCCCAGGCTTCGTCGGGAAGCGAGCCGCACGCGGGCAACCCCGAAGCGGACGCAGGCTCGGCCGGAGGTGGCGTCGATAGGCAACTGCTCAAAAACAGGCACGCGAGCAGGACGGATAGGCGCTTCATGGGCAATATCGTGCCACGCGCTAGAGTGAGCGCCATGGCTAGGGGCAGAATTCCGGATAGCGATATTGAGGCTATCCGTCAGCGCGCGCCGCTCGACGAGATCGTCGGCGAGTACGTGCAGCTCAAACCTGCCGGGCACGACTCGCTTAAGGGTCTCAGCCCGTTCAAGGACGAGCGCACCCCGAGTTTCCACGTCCGCCCCGCGCACGGCTACTACCACTGCTTTTCCACGGGCAAAGGCGGCGACGTCTTCAGCTTCCTCATGGAGATGGAGCAGCTGAGCTTCCCCGAGGCGGTGGAGGCGGTGGCGGACCACATCGGCTACCACATCAATTACCAGGGCGGATCCACCGGCGCCCGCAAGGTGGACCGCGGCACGCGCCAACGCCTGCTGGCGGCGAACAAGGCGGCGCACGAGTTCTTCCGCGAGCAGCTGGAGACCGAGGACGCCGCCCCGGCGCGCGAGATGCTGCTCAAGCGCGGTTTCTCCCGCGAGCTCATCTACGACTTCGAATGCGGCTACGCGCCCTACGCGTGGGACCCGATGACGAAGCACCTGTTACGCAAGGGCTTTGAGGTGCAAGAGCTTATCGACGCCGGCCTGTCCTCGATGGGCAAACGCGGCCCGTTAGATAAGTTCCGCGGCCGTTTGATCTGGCCGATCAAGGACACCGCCGGCAACGTCATCGGCTTTGGCGCCCGCAAGCTGTTCGAGGACGACCGCCTGGGCAAATACATCAACACCCAGGACACGCTGCTGTACCACAAGTCCAAGGTGCTCTTCGGCATCGATAAGGCGAAGAAGAACATCGCGGAGAAGCACCAGACGGTGGTGGTGGAGGGCTACACGGACGTGATGGCCATGCACGCCGCGGGCGTGGACACCGCGGTGGCCACGTGCGGCACCGCGTTCGGCGGCGACCACATGAGCCTGATCCGCCGCCTCATGCTCGACGACAGCTTCTTCCGCGGCGAGCTGATCTACACCTTCGACGGCGACGAGGCCGGCCGCAAGGCCGCCATGCGCGCCTTTGAGACCGATGCCGAGTTCGGCGCCCAGTCCTTCGTCGCGGTCGCCCCCGACGGCATGGACCCCTGCGACCTGCGCCTCGCGCGCGGCGACGGTGCCCTGCGCGACCTCGTCGCTTCGCGCGTGCCGGTGTACGAGTTCGTCATCGAGTCGCTTTTGCAGGACTACTCGTTGGATTCCGCCGAAGGGCGCGTGCAAGCCTTACGACGCACCGTCCCCGTCGTCGCCACCATCTCCGACAAAGTGCTCCAGCAGGAGTACGCCCGGAGGCTTGCCGGCTGGGTCGGCTGGCCGAACCCGGACGAGGTGCTCGAGCAGGTCCGCGCCGAGGCCAAGAAGCCGAAGAAGCAGAAGCGCGCACCGAAAGATCCGGCGCGCGAGGCCGGCGTTGGTGCTGGCGGTGCCGGCGGTAGCGCTGGTGCGGCCGTCGGCCCCGACAGCTCCGGCGCGCAGTCCGAGATCCTCATCCCGCCGCGCCCCGACGACCCAGTGCTGTGGCCCCAGCGCGAGGCCCTGAAGCTCGCGCTGCAGCACCCGGCCGCGGCCGGCAACTACTTCGACGGCATCAACCCGGACGCCTTCACCCACGACGCGTACCACCAGGTCCGCGAGGCCATCACCGCCGCCGGCGGCTGCGCCCGCGCCGGGGCTGCCGCAGCCGCCACGGGCGCGCCGAGCACCAGCACCGCGCCGGGCGCCACCCCCGAGAGCGCCGCCGTTGGCGCCCCCGATGCGTCGAATTTCCTCGCCGCGGTCGCCGGCGAGATGCGCGACTACGCCGGCCGCAACTTCGTTTCCGAACTGGCTGTCGAGCCCATCCACGCCGACGACCTGTACGAATACGCCGACTCCGTGCTCTCGCGCCTGCAGGAAACCCGCGTGGGCCAGCAGATCGCGCAGCTGAAGTCGCAGCTCCAGCGCATGCGGCCTTCCGACGACGAGGAGGCCTACAACGCCCTCTTCTCCGACCTCGTTGCCCTCGAGCAGGCCCGCCGCGACCTCAACGACCGCGCTTTCCGCGGCAACCGGTAGGGGCGCGGTTATACCGAAATTGGAATGTGGCAAATATTTGCCACATTCCAAAAACACACCATCCGTGTGCGAGTGGTGCCGGACGAAAAATTGGGTGGGCCCTTCGCAAGGAGCCGGCACACATGAGGAAACCGGTTACCTACAACCGGCTACCATGCAGAAAAACTGCTGGTAGCCGGTTGTAGGTAGCCGGTTTGCGTGCGGCCGCGGCAGGTCGGGCGAAACCCCCGAAACCGGGTCAATCATTGGCTTTACGCTGCGGAGTGCTGTTTGAGAATCTGCCCGACTCGGCCGTAGCTGATGCCCAGGAGGTAGGCGATGTCACGGTAGTTGTAACCGCGTTCAGAGAGGTCTTTCGCGTGCTGGGCGATCTTCCCCAGTTGATCGTGTTCTCGCCGACGCAGCTCTTCGAGCTCGTCTCGTGCCGAAAGCGCCGCCTTTTCCGCTTCGCCACCGATGGCGAGTTCGATCTGGGCGGACTCTGCATCGTGGGTCAGCTCGGGAAAAAGTCCAAGGGCGTCTTTGAACTCGTTTTCAATCTGATCAAGGCGACGCGCTTGGACAATGACACCAGGGTCTTGATCGAGTTGGCCGACCCACCAGCCGGAGTCACGTTCGACAGTCGCGGTAAAACAGTTCATCGTCATTTCAGTCCAATCTGCTTGTAAATCTTTTGGGCGGCGAGATCGGGAATTTCTCGATGCCGGGGAACAGTCGTGTAGCGGTCACCGACCCATATGCGTGTGTGGTTTCCGCCTTCTTTGATGGTGAGTTCCTGCTCGGTTGTCTTTGCGTAGTGGGAAATCGCTTTGAGGATGTCCTTGCGTTTGGTCACGATGCTAGTTTAGCGGGATTGACTTAATCAAGTGTAGGGGGCTAAACGGAAGGGGTTGGTGATGTGCTACCTGCCACTGACCACTAAAACAAAACCCGGCGAATTCAGGTTTTCCCTGAGCTCGCCGGATCGCACACATTCTTCCTACTCGGAGCGGCGGGCGAACTCCCGAAGCGCCCACTCGACGGCGTCCAACGGCAGCGATGCGTCGTAAGCGTCGCGCGCGGCCTTCAACGCCTCGAGGTACTCGCCGTACTCCTCAGCAGACCAGTCGCCCTCCGACGCCAGCCCGGCCAAACGAGCGCGGTTGGAGCAAATGATCACCGGTTTCGAAGCCTCACCAGACTTCTGCTCCCCGGCCAGGAAGTACGCCACGGCGGACGCGAACTTCGGTGGCAGGCCAGTCGCAACCAGAGCGCCGTAAGCGTCAACGGCACCCACACCGTCAAGCTTCCGCACCGCCGCCAGGAGCTGAGACGCCTTTCCCTTGTTCCGCAGGAACGCCTGCATCTGCATCACCTGGTTGGACTGGCCGGCAACGTAGGCGAAGCAGGCTCCCAGAAAGTCGATGATCTGCTCGCGCGCGAAACCGGACTCGCGCACGTCCTCGCCGAACGCGAACACTTCGGAGCGGGTGATGGAGGCGGTGGCGTCGTCGCGGAACGGCGGCACGCGGCGCAGGTGGTGCGGCCACCCGGTTTTCCAGCGGATGGGGGAGAAGGTCACGGAGTCGCCGAGCGCGTCCTGCGCGGTGGGTTTGACGGTCTCGAGGGCTTCAGCAATCTGAGTCATGCGCTCCATCTTAGAGCCCTTAGACTTGCCCACCATGACCGCAACCGTCCTGCTTCTCGACCCCCGCTGGCCCTCCCTCATCCCCCTCCACCTCGCCAGCCGCATCAGCGGCGATGTCGCCTTCACACCTGAGGTGCCTGTCGACGTCCGCTGGGCCCTCAACGTCGAAGGCGGCATGGACAGCTGGCTGATTTCCACCGATCCGGACGACCCGGAGGTCCTGCGCTGGCAGCAGGAGGGCGCCGCAACAGAAAAAGTCGATAGCCTCGACGACCCGGTCTTCCAGGCCACCCGCACGATGCACGCCGCGCGCCGCCGCGGCGAGTGGGAGCAGGCGATGACGCACGAAAGCCTCCTGCCGTTTCTGCGGGAGGAGGCGGAGGAGGTCGCGCAGGCAATCGAGCGCAAGCTGCCTATCGACGATCTAAAGTCCGAACTGTCCGACCTCCTCCTCCAAATCCTGTTCCACGCCGAAATCGCGCAGGAGACTGGAGCATTCGATTTCGGCGACGTGGCCGACGCGTTCGTGCAGAAGATGCGCCGCCGCGCGCCCTACCTTTTCGACGGCTCAACCGGCCCCGTGGACAAAGCCACCCAGGACCGGTTGTGGGAGGAAGGCAAAACCGCCGAGAAGAGCTAGCCGAGAAGCGCTAGCGCAGCGCGCCGATGTAGTTGCGGATGTCCGGCAGGTTGGCCTGCGAAGACATCTGGGAGCTCATGGCGAAGAACTGGTCCAGCGGGGTGGCAGGGTCCGGCTTGACGATGCCGCACTCCAGCGCGCGGTCCGCAAGCGCGCCGACCGTGGAGGCGGAGGCGAGGCGCAGGGTGGCGTCCTTGCCCACAACGTTGTTCACGTTGGACACCAGCTGGGAGCGGGTGGTGTCCGGGCCGACCATGTTGGTGGAGGTCAGGCCGACGCGCAGGGCGTCGCAGTTGGCGGTGGCGATGTTGCCGTTGAGAAGCTTGATCAGCTCGAGCGACTGCGTCTGAGCCTGAGCGGTGGCGGGGGAGGCGATGGCGGCCGCGGCCATCAGGCCAGCGGCGGCAAGGGTTGCGATACGGCGCATTGGGAGGGGTCCTTTCGGGGAAGGAACTAGGTCGCGGAGAATCATACATGTTAAACAAGTGACACGTGTGGCGAAAGTGGTGAAAGTGACAAAACCCAACGCGGGTATGTGCGACCGGCGCGTTCACCATTCGCCACCACCCGCGCGGTACACTCTCCGGTCATGTCAGCAGCCAGGCGAGTAGCGCGCGGGTGCGGCTGCGCGGGTGTCCTCGTCGCGGCCGCCGCCGTGGTGATGGTGGTCGCGCTGGTGGCGTGGCTCATCGCCGCATTTTCCGCCCCCGACCGCCACGAGCCGCTGCAGCCGGTGCCCACCACCATGCCGCCGCCAGCCGCCCAAGCGCCCCCGCCTATCGACGTCCACGGCCCCGGCCGCACCTCCGACCTGCTCTTTGACTGGTCGCAGGACATCGGCAACGCCACCAACGTCTCCGGCCAAGCCATCCGCGCCTACGCCAACGCTGCGCTGATCGCCAACGAATCCTGGCCGGCCTGCAACCTGCAGTGGAACACGCTCGCCGGCATCGGCTGGGTGGAAACGCGCCACGGCACCTACACGGGCCACTTCAACAACTCCCAGTTAAACCAAGACGGCTACCCGGAGCCGCCGATCATCGGCCCGAAGCTCGACGGCGACGGCTTCGCCCACGTCACCGACACCGATCAAGGCGCCTTCGACAACGACCCCGAGTTCGACCGCGCCGTCGGCCCGATGCAGTTCATCCCCGAGTCCTGGGCGCGATACGGACGCGACGCCAACGGCGACGGCCACCCGGACCCGCAGCAGATCGACGACGCCGCTCTCGGCGCCGCCAACCTGCTGTGCAACTCCGGCGGCGCCACGCGCGACCTGGCCACGGAGGAGGGCTGGCGCCAGGCGATTTTCGCCTACAACCAGTCCAACGACTACGTGGCCCGAGTCCGCGACGCCGCGGCGAACTACGCGCTGAACCAGCCGGCACACCGCTAGCCAAACCCGGGCTAAGCTGGTACGCGGTAAGACAGCACTCGACCCACGCAAGGAGTCACCATGGCCGACATCATGCACATCTTCGCCCGCGAGATCCTGGATTCCCGCGGCAACCCGACTGTGGAGGTGGAGGCGCTGCTCGCGGACGGCTCCCACGGCCGCGCTGGCGTGCCGTCCGGCGCGTCCACGGGCGAGCACGAGGCGCACGAGCTTCGCGACGGCGACGAGCGCTACGCCGGCAAGGGTGTGCTGAAGGCTGTCGAGAACGTCAACGAGACCATTGCGGACGAGTTGGCGGGGATTGAGGCGGACGACCAGCGGATCGTCGATACGCTTATGCTCGAGCTCGACGGTACCGACAACAAGAAGAAGCTGGGCGCGAACGCCCTTCTGGGCGTGTCCATGGCTGTGGCCAAGGCCGCGGCGGATTCGGCTGCGCTGCCGCTGTACCGCTACATCGGCGGCCCGAACGCGCACCTGCTGCCGGTGCCGATGATGAACATCCTCAACGGCGGCGCGCACGCGGATTCGGGTGTGGACGTCCAGGAGTTCATGATCGCCCCGGTCGGCGCGGAGACGTTCACCGAGGCGCTGCGCATGGGCGCTGAGGTCTACCACGCGCTCAAGAGCGTGCTGAAGTCCAAGGACCTGTCCACGGGCCTTGGCGACGAGGGCGGCTTCGCCCCGTCCGTCGGCTCCACCAAGGAGGCCCTGGACCTGATCGTGGAGGCCATTGAGAAGGCCGGATACAAGCTCGGCGACGATGTCGCGCTCGCCCTGGACGTCGCCTCCTCCGAGTTCTTCGAGGACGGCGCCTACAACTTCGAGGGCGGCAAGCACTCCGCCGAGGAGATGACCAAGGTCTACACCGAGCTGGTGGAGCAGTACCCGATCGTCTCCATCGAGGATCCGCTGGATGAAAACGACTGGGACGGCTACGTGACACTGACCGAGCAGCTGGGCGACAAGGTGCAGATCGTCGGCGACGACTTCTTCGTCACCAACCCGAAGCGCCTGGCCGAGGGCATTGAGAAAAACGCTGCCAACGCGCTGTTGGTCAAAGTCAACCAGATTGGCACCCTGACCGAGACCTTCGACGCCGTGGAGCTGGCCCACCGCAACGGCTACCGCACCATGATGTCGCACCGCTCCGGCGAGACCGAGGACACCACCATCGCCGACCTGGCCGTGGCCCTGTCCTGCGGCCAGATCAAGACCGGTGCGCCGGCCCGCTCCGAGCGCGTGGCCAAGTACAACCGCCTTCTGCGCATCGAGGAGGAGCTCGGCCCGGCCGCCGAGTACGCGGGCCGCTCCGCGTTCCCGCGCTTCAAGTAAGCACCTGCCTATCGACGCACCTCCGGCCCCGCCCGTTTCCAGCGCGGGGCCGCCGTCGTGTCGGTGAGGTCCCCGAACGTATCTCACCTCTGGCGTATCATCTGCTGATTATGACGAAGCGCTCCCGCACCCGCCGCCCCAGCACGGTCCCCGTTGCCAGCCGCGACCGGGAAAACGCCGAGCGCGCCGCGCGCCGCAAGCAGCGCGGCAGGGCCATCGCCTTTCCGAAGCAGGACATGGCCAGCGTGGTCATCCTCATCGCCGTGCTCATCCTCGTGCTGCTGGCGATTGCGGCCCCGCTGCGCAACTTCTACGAGGGCCGCGCCGAGATCGCCCGCGCCAACGAATCCATCGCGCGCCTGGAGGCCCAGAAAAAGGCACTCGAGGACGACATCGCCATGTACGACGACGACGCCTTCCTCAAACAGGAAGCCCGCCGCCGCCTCGGCGTCATGGAAGAGGGCGAGACCGCCTGGCGCATCATCGACCCCCGCATGACCGCCCCCGAGGCCATCACCACCGGCAAGGACGACATCCCCGACACCCGCACCTGGCCGCAGGTGATGTGGGATTCCCTGCGCGAAGTTCCGGGGGAGGAGCTTCCGCCTATCGACGACGCTCCACCCGCCCCCGTGCCCGAAGCCCCAGCGCCAGAAGTTCCGGCTCCGGAGGGGCCTGCGCCCGAGCCTGGCGCGCCCGAAGCACCGGCACCGGAAACGCCTGCCCCTGCGCTAGATGCTCCGGATGCGCCCTGATACGCGAAAGGCGTGGCCGACGGGTGGGGCTTGTGTGGAACCCAAAGATGGTGCCCTTCGACTCGATTGTGGGGCAGCAGCGTCAACCGTCGGCCACGCATTCAAGGATTCTAGCTGGTTTGGCAAGCAACTACATGATGCTCGAACGGGCGAGATGTCATGGGACAATAGACGCATGAAGCCATCAGACGACCAACTCGCCATCGTCGCCGAGCAGCTCGGCCGCACCCCGCGCGGCGTGCTCGCCATCGCGTACACCACCCCGGACAATCAGCCCGCAGTGGTGAAAACCGCGCCCAAGCTCGACGACGGCACCCCTTTTCCCACTCTCTACTACCTCACCGACCCGCGCCTGACCGCCGAGGCCTCCCGTCTCGAAGTAGCCCAGGTGATGAAGTGGATGGAAAACCGCCTCAATGCCGACAGCGACGAAGGCGAAGACCTGCGTGCGGACTACCTCGCCGCTCACGAGCACTTCCTCGCCGAGCGTAATGCCATCGAGGACCTGGGCACCGACTTCTCCGGCGGTGGGATGCCGGAGCGCGTGAAGTGCCTCCACGTGCTCATCGCCTACGCGCTTGCCGAAGGTCCGGAGCGCGTCCGTTTCGGCACCGAGGCGGTCGCTCTCGCCGCCGAGCATGGTGATCTTCGCGGAACCGCGATTCCGGCCGACTGGCCCACGCTCGACGACCTCGGCATCACCCTCGCTGAAGCAGGGGAGGGGCTGGCATGACGCGCGTCGCTGCCGTGGACTGCGGCACAAACTCCATCCGCCTGCTCATCCACGACACGGACACTGGCGAGGTCTCCCGCCGCAACACGATCGTCCGTCTTGGGCAAGGTGTCGACGAGACTGGCCAGTTCGCGCCTGCGGCCATCGAGCGCACCCGTGCAGCGCTTGCCGACTACGTCGAAGAGATGCAACGCGAGCACGTCACCCGTGTGCGTATGGTGGCCACCTCTGCCACCCGCGACGCCGCCAACCGTGAGGACTTCTTCGCCATGACCCGCGACCTGCTCGGCCAGATCCAGCCTGGTGCAGTCGCGGAGGTGATTTCCGGTGAGGAGGAGGCAGCGCTCTCGTTCGCCGGCGCCACCGCGGACATTGACCCCGCCCGCGGGCCGTTCTGCGTGATCGATCTCGGTGGCGGCTCCACCGAGTTCGTCATGGAGGACCACGCCGTGTCCACCCAAATGGGGTGCGTGCGCATCACCGAGCGCATCATGCGCACCGACCCGCCCACGGCGGAGGAGACCGCCGAGGCGCGAAAGCTTATCGACGACAACGTCACCGCCGCCTCCGCCACCGTGCCATTCGCAGACGCAAAAACCTTTGTCGGCTGTGCCGGCACCTTCACCACGCTCTCGGCACTGGCGCAGGGGCTGGAGTCTTACGACCCCACCCGCATCCACATGTCCGAGATCCCCTTCGAGCGGCTGCGTGAGGTGACTGCGGACCTGCGCTCAAAGACCGCCGCTCAGCGTCGCGAGAACCCCGTGGTGCACCCAGGGCGCGCAGATGTCATCGGCTCGGGCTCGACCGTGGTCGAGCAGCTCATGGACGCCTTCGAGTGCGAAGCCGGCGCCACCAGCTTCATCATCAGCGAAAAGGACATCCTCGACGGCATTGTCACCGGACTTGTCCAGGAGCCGGACGTGCCCCAGGACTAGCGTCGCGGGACGCTAGTCCTGATCCGGCTCGTAGATGGTGTCCTCGATTTCTTTGGCGGACTTGCCGCGCAGCTTTTTTCCTTTGCGAAGGTCTTTCACCTCGCGCATGCGCGGTTCCGGATCGATCTTGTTCGCGATCGCGCGACGCGCCGAGGTGGTCACCTGCTTGGTTACCGGCGAGTTAGCCACTGCCTGCGCAGCGTTGACAATCTGGTGGTAGCGCTTACGGCCGGCTTTCGTGCCGAGCACGTACCCGGCGGCGGCCCCGACAACGTATTGGTACATGGTGGCTAGGGTACAGCGAGAAGTGTTGCGGAGCTTGATGCCCTCACGCTCCAGAGCTCGGCGAGTTGTATTAAGTTGTAGTGAGTATCCCTGTGTTTGTCGACCCAATAAGGAAATCATGCCGGGTAAGCCGAAAATCATGACCGTCTACGGCACTCGCCCAGAAGCGATCAAGGTCGCCCCTGTTGTCAGCACACTTCAGAATGACGATCGTTTTGAATCCGTGGTGGTGTCGACCGGCCAGCACCGGGAGATGCTGGAGCAGGTAAACAAACGTTTCGGTATTACCCCGGATTATGACATGGCGTTGATGAAGCCGGGCCAGACGCTGAACGAGCTGGTAGCTCGCGCGATCCAGGGCCTCGATCCGATCATCGAAGAGGAACAGCCTGACGTAATCATCTCCCAGGGTGACACTTCGACTGCGATGGTGGCTGCCTTGGCCGGCTTTCATAAGGGGGTGAAGATTGTTCACCTAGAAGCCGGCCTTCGAACCGGCAATATCTTCTCTCCGTTCCCGGAGGAGGCGAACCGTAAGATCATCGGGCAGATCGCGAGTCTTCACCTATCGCCGACCGATGAATCGCGGGAAAATCTGCGCCGAGAAAATTTTCGGTCCAAGGATATCGTGGTCACCGGTAACACCGTCATCGATGCCCTGCTTGCAGCTTCAGAGTGGGACGTCGAGTTTGACGATCCACGACTTGAAAAGCTCCGGAACAGCGGTGAAAAGGTTGTCCTTGTCACCACACACCGTCGCGAAAACCTCGACGCGATGAAGGAAATTGGCGGAGCAGTCCAGGACTTAGCCAAGACTTACCCAGATCACATCTTCGCGCTTCCGCTGCATCTCAATCCGAAGGTACGAGATGCTGTGCTTCCTGAAGTAGAAAATCTCTCGAACGTCATAATCACTGACCCGTTGCCGTATGACCAGTTCACGGCTTTAATGAGCCGGGCCTATCTGGTCCTGACTGACTCGGGTGGAGTGCAAGAAGAAGCGCCGTCGCTCGGTAAGCCCGTTTTGGTGATGCGTGAGAATACTGAAAGGCCCGAAGCAGTCGTAGCAGGCACAGTGAAGCTCGTTGGCACAGATCGCAATCGCATCGTTGCGGAAGCAAAGAATCTACTCGACCAGGATGCCGCGTACGCAGCGATGGCAAACGCTGTAAATCCATATGGAGATGGAAAGGCGGCTAACCGAGCTGTTGAGGCAATCGCTGAACTAACTGGGGTAGGCGAGCGCATCGCCGAATTTGAACCGGATATCAATAAGGCCTAATTTACGCCCTGTTTTAACTACAGCAATGGGGCGCAAGGTAGTCTCTAAACATCGACGTCGGTACTCGGTAGCGGGTACAACAGGTTTCAAATCACCTCTACGAAAGGAAAGACTTGTGAGTGTTGTCCAACAGCACCAGTTCAAGGATGTCTGTGTAGTCGGCTTGGGCTATATCGGGCTACCAACCGCAGCTTTCATCGCATCGAAGGGGATTAAAGTAACCGGCATTGATGTCAACCCTGCTTACGTTGATTCCATCAACCGGGGTGAGGTCCCCTTCGTGGAGCCGGGGTTTGATGAGCTGCTTCGCGACGTAGTGGAAAAAGGCTTACTCACCGCACGATTCGACCAAATTGAGGCAGACGCTTATATCGTCTGTGTGCCTACGCCGTTCAAGGGTGAGAACCACGAGGTTGACACCAAATTCATCAATTCAGCGGTTGACGCCATGGCGGAGCACTTACGACCGGGTGCTCTCGTGGTTTTAGAATCTACCTCTCCTCCGGGCACAACTCGAGCCATGGCTGAATACATCATCGAGAAGCGACCCGACCTTTCTCTCGATGAGGGCGATGAAAACGCCATTTTTGTCGCTCATTGCCCAGAGCGAGTTCTCCCTGGTCAGATTATGGAGGAGATGGAGAACAATGACCGGGTCATCGGCGGTTTGACCCCTAAAGCTACTGAGCTTGCCCGAGATCTTTACTCGACTTTCTGTACTGCGGAATTGCTGTTAACGGACGCAACCACCGCGGAGATGGCAAAACTAACAGAGAACTCGTTCCGCGATGTCAATATTGCTTTCGCGAATGAGTTGTCGCTCATCGCTGATCGTTTGGACATTGACGTCTGGGAGCTTATTGAGCTCGCGAACCACCATCCTCGAGTAAATATTCTTCAGCCAGGGCCTGGGGTTGGTGGCCACTGCATTGCTGTCGACCCCTGGTTCATTGTTTCCTCGGTGCCTGAAGAAGCCAGAATTATTCGTGCAGCCCGCGAAATCAATGATGGGAAGCCCGACTGGGTTCTCGAACAAGTTGAGGCAGCTCTCGGGGACAAGTCGCACGGCGTTGTCGCGGCGCTGGGTATCGCTTTCAAGCGGGATATCGATGACCTTCGCGAATCGCCTTCCTTGGACATTGTGAAACAGCTTGGGTCCCGCAACTCTAACCTGGACATTCGCGTGGTCGAGCCGAACGTTGCGGAGCTGCCTGCCTCGCTGAAGGAGCTTGAGAACGTTAAGAAAGAATCCCTGGTAGAGGCGATCTCAGCTGCCGGCGTTGTACTACTTCTGGTCGATCACACAGAGTTTGCATCTATCGATCGCAAGTTGCTTGAGGGCAAAACCGTAATTGATACTCGAGGCCTCTGGCGGTAGGTCCAAGAGCGGGTCCACCACCATAGGGAACTAGTGGTTGACTCGTCTTTGGAAGAGAAAAGTAAGTAGTTTGGCTTGAAGATTCTGATAGTTTCGCAGTACTGGTTCCCCGAGAACGGCGTGCCGCAACGCCGTTGGCAATGGTTGAGCCAAATACTGACTGAGGCTGGCCATGACGTTGTGGTGATTGCGCCGCCACCCCACTATCAGAGGAAAGTCACTTTCAGAGACTGGGCGAGACGGAAGCACTCACTCACCCCTCTCCTTGGCAAGGGAGCGTCAGGCGAGTCTATCTATCGCAGTGCGTTCTTGCCCGAAGGTCAGTCGTTGATTTCGAGGGTGTTCAATCAGGCGTTTGTGGCGTTCGGAATGATATGGGTGGCAATCCGATCGTCGCGAGATCTTCGGGACATTGACGTGGTTATAGGTACTGTGCCCGCCCTACCTACGGCTGCGGTGGCTGCAACGGTGGCTAGGCTTTTTGACGCTCCTTATCTGATAGATTTGCGCGACGCTTGGCCTGACCTTTTGGAGGAAGCGACCAACTGGAATCGTGATCTAGGCAAGCGTTCCCTCCATGAAAAGGTTCTGAGCCAGGGACCCCTGCAGGCCATGCTTTGGCTTGCTCGAAATGTAATTAATCGTGTTCTGGAGCGCGCTCAGGGGATCTTTGTAACTTCCGAGTTTCTTAGAGAGCAACTGTTGCAGCAGCTTGGTTCGGGCCGACGAGATGTAACAACGATTAGGAACGTATTCCCACCCGAAACTCCATTAGTTCGTGATGGATGGAGTGCGCCTCAAGGGGGGCGCATCAATGTTCTGTACGCAGGGACGCTCGGTCGAGCGCAAAACCTCGGAAACGCGATCACTGCAGCTAACCTGGTGGCTGAGCGGGGCATCGAAATCAACCTTCGCCTGGTTGGCGCAGGCGTGGCGCGCAAGACCCTCTCCGGATTGATTGCCGAATCGCGAGCGCATATCTCGATCGAGGACCGTCGGGACGCTGACGCATTGGGGGATTGCTATCAGTGGGCTGATACAGCACTTGTTCATCTCACGGATTGGGAGCCTCTATCTCGCGCCGTTCCATCCAAGACATATGAGCTAATGGAATTGGGCATCCATATTTCAGGTGTCGTAGCTGGAGAGACCGCCGAGATTATTGAAAGGCTGGGTGCCGGAGATGTTGTCGAGCCTGAGTCCCCATCAGCTCTTGCCGATTTGTGGTGTGCCCTAGCTATGAACCCCGACCGGCTAATTGTCAGCGGGGATGGTGCAAGCTGGGTGCGGCGTGAAAGAAACGAAGTGGTGCCGCCCTTGTTAATCGACTCGATCGCAACAGCCAGGGAAAAGAAGCATCCATAAGGAGACGTGCAGTGGCTGACTTTCGGTTCAGAATGCGGCAGATTGGCGTGATGGTGGCTGTCTCGATACAGAGGGTTGCAATTGATCCGGCCCAATTCATGTCGCTTTTGAGCGAACGGATACGTCAGTCCAACATTCCACTTTCTGGAAGAATCGCCTCCATTGTCGCGTGGAGTTCGAAAGGCTTGGACAACCAGAACCGCGAAGATTTGCTTTGGGCGGCACCGTCCGACTCTAATGTCGGTGTTCTTCGAAAGAAATACTACGAAGATTCACGCAGAGAGTTTGACGCTGACTTCCCTCAGTACAGGTCTAGAAAGACATACTCACCGCGGGGTTCAGATGGTGAAATTCGCGTTCTTTACTATCTCAATAACAGCGAGCCACATACCAAATCGGGCTACACCGTGAGGTCCAGTGGGCTTCTGAAGAGTCTAGACTGTGGTGGTTTAGAGATATACCCAGTTACGCGATTGGGATACCCGGCTTCAGTTGGTCGACTTGCCTCGTCGCCGCTTGAATCTTCGCAAGGATTAAACTATCGGCGTCTTATTCCGAGAGTTATGCCGTTCTATCCATCAAGAATCCGGTCGAAAGCCGTCGAGATGCTGAATGAGCAGATCGCACACACCCCTGTTGACGTCCTCCATACTACGACACCGTTTCGCAATGCTCTCGTTGTTGCCGAGGTTGCCGATCATTGGGGTATCCCGTGGATCTATGAGGTGCGAGGCCAGCCAGAAGACACGTGGTTGTCCAAGCGGGAGGAAGAAGGCCAGAAGGATGCGAGGAACTCAGCGTTCTACCTGCATTCTCGCAATCAAGAGACTGCTGCGATGCAATCCGCAGATGCGGTTATCGTTCTGAGCAAAGTGCAGAAGGAAGGTTTGATACGCAGGGGGATCAAAGAAAACAAGATTTTTGTGGCTCCCAACGCCGTGGACGACCGAGAATTGGCAGATCTGCAGAAGCTGAGCGCCACTCGCTCCAAGACTTCGATCCGTGAAGAGCTCGGTCTACCGCGAGAACGCAAACTAGTCGGCATCATTTCGTCGTTGGTGGGTTACGAGGGAGTTGACGTGCTCCTGGAGGCATTTGAAAAGCTCCCGACAGACGTGAGTCTGGTTGTTGTGGGGGATGGTGAAGCACGCGTTGAGCTGGAGAAGAAAGCGAAAGATCTCCGTCTAGGTTCTAATGTGACTTTTGTAGGGCGGAAGCCGGCAGAAGAAATAGGGAAATGGTATGCGGCCTTGGACCTTTTTGTCGTCCCCCGGAAAGATACAGATGTGACGAGGTCCGTAACACCGATCAAACCAGTGATGGCGCTGGCTATCGGCTGCCCGGTAATTGCAAGCGATTTGCCGCCACTGCGTGAGATAACAGGGGGCCTCGCACGTTATGTTGCTCCGGGCGATTCAGGGGCTCTCGCGGATGCGATTTCAGAAGAGCTTGCCGACCCGCCCGATCAGCGAAGCACGGAGGACTTTGCTGAGCAGCACAGTTGGGGCTTCGTGTCAGAAACCTATCGCCACATTTACAAGCAACTTGTGCGGTTAAGTTCTTTCAGATAGCAGAACGATTTCTGTGTTCGGCTCGAACTTTTTCTGAACTCGGTCCATAATCTTGTCCATCTTGTCAGGACGCTTTTCCGCAGCAAAATGGCTCCAAGCCCTGTAAGCATCTGCTACTTCGTCGGATGGTCCGTCGGCGATAAAGGTTCCGTCGTGGATCCACAAGGCACGAGAACAATAATTCTTAATTGCTGTCGGGCCGTGTGACACCAAGAAGATGGTCCCGGACTGACTGAGAAAGTCATTCATTCGTTCTTCCGCACGCGCGGCGAAGGTGGCATCACCGGTCGAAAGTGCCTCGTCGACAAGCAAGATCTCTCTTTGCACAGCCGTGGAGATAGCAAAACGCAGCCTGGCGCGCATACCGGAAGAGTAGGTCTTCAGGGGACGGTCAATGGCATCGCCGATATCCGCCCAATCCGCAACGGGTTGTTCTAGTTCGTCAACCTCCTCGGGGCTTAGTCCCATTGCTAGAAGACCGAGGCGAATATTGCTACGACCGGGCAGATGAGCCTGCAGTGCGGCGGAAACCCCAAGAAGCGCTGGCTGAGCAGATACCAATACCTCGCCGGTAGTAGGGGATTCATTTCCCGCAATAATGGAGAGAAGTGTCGACTTTCCCGAGCCATTTCTGCCCAGTACACCGATTGCCTCACCCTCCGAAGCTACGAAGCTAATTCCCTTCAGAGCTTCGACATCAATTCTTTTCTTGCGCCGAAACAGGGACCTATTCGATCCACCAGGATAAATGGCGTAGGTCTTGCGAACATTCCTGACCACGACCGTGGGATTAGCGGACGCTTGCATATCTCGCCTCTGCCTTCCAGAAATAAACGAACCCGACCACAAATGTCAGGAGGGACCAAAGCGAAAGGTACAGCCAAACTTCTATTGAAGGGGCTTGTCCGTCGATTACGCAGGACCTTACCGCAGACAAAAACTGATAGATGGGATTGAGCTCAACGAAAGCTCTCAGCGATGGAGCGGTATCGAATCGGTCAATGGTGAAGAAAACGCCGGAAATGAAGAAGAGCCCTCTAACCAGTAAATTTACCAGGCCTTTTAGATCAGGAACGAATGCAGTGGCGCGCGCTATGAAAAACTCAAAACCGGCGATAAAGACATGAGTCAAGAGATACAGGGGCACCACTAGCAAAACAGTCCAGCTCGGCGGCACGTTTGGTTGAAACGCAAGTGCCAAAATTACTGCCATAAGAGCGGGCACGAGATTGTCTAGAAACTGCTTAGTTACCGAAGAAACAACTAAGGCTGCCTTAGGAAAGTGAAATGATGTGATCATGCTCCGTTGGCTTTGTATGAGAGCTGAACCACCATTGATGCCCTTGGAGAAGAATCCGAAGAAGATAACTCCGATGACAAGGAATCCGAGAAAATTGTCCATGCCACGGGATGTCTTAAGAATAAGACCGAATACCAACGCGTAGATGGCGACCTGGAGGAGCGGATTCAGGAAAATCCACACCCCACCCAGGAAGGTATCGCGGCCATCATTGAATGATTTGCTCTTTGAATCTTCCCAAATGAAGAAGCGTCGCTGCCAAAGCGCTTTGAGGTAGTGGTGCAACGGGGGGCGAGGATGGGTATGGGTAAGGTCTGCATCGTCTATCAAGATCACAGCTGGCGCGCCTTGATCTGGATGGTCGGGCAGATCCATTACAAGCTCCTCAGGGGTCAACGAAATGATTTGTAGATATTACACCTGCGGGGACCAAGTTAAAACTTGTGTTTAGCGGTCAGGACGGTGTGGTGTGTGACCCTAAGGTAAGGTTACGGGAGTTCGATTGACCTCGGAGTGAAAGTCAAGGCATTGATCCGGCCATCTAAAAACAGTCTCATCAGAGTGGCAGCAGCCACAGGGTCTTCTGTTCTCGCGGCGACGGCGGCGGGGGTGTCTACGAAGAAGCTCAGCACAGCCGCGCTTACCGGAACGGCGGTATTGGCAGCCCAAGCATCATCTTTTATTGGCGACGTGCACCTTGGACGCGCAGTAAGTAAGGCGCGTTTGGTGTCCGAGGGGGTTGCTCGAGATGCTCGTAACTGGAATGCGGCCGCAGGGATTGAGACCCAACTGAAAGCGCTGCAAGGGGCGGTGCGTCAGATTCAAGCTAAGCCGACCCAGGCGGTTAAAAAAGCCGTTCAAAAAGCCACTGTAGAAAGCTTCCCTGCTGCAGATCCGAAGACCCGGCGCACAGGCGCTCCTGCGAGTAACGTCTTGCCCCCCGCCGTCAAGGGGCGAGCTCGGATGGCGCTTACAGGGGCTGAGGCTAAAAGCTGGGTAGACTCAAGGACGGGCGGAACACCGTATCAGCCGGGTGAGTCCGACCCAGTCTACAGAGCGGCACCTGTTCCTTTTGCTGATGAAGTGCCAGTGGCGATGATCGCCGATGACTTCACCTACTACTCGTTCCAAACTGAGTTTCAAACACTGCGTCTTACGCCTTCCAACTGGCGTACGGTCTTTGAGAAACACAAGCCGGCTGTGTTCTTCTGTGAATCTGCATGGCAAGGTGGCAGCCCTGAAGAGCATCCATGGCAAGGGCGTATCTATGCGTCCATTCGATGGCCGAGGGAGAACCGCAAAGAACTCCTTGAAATTCTCGACTATTGCCATAAGAACAAGATTCCTACGGTCTTTTGGAACAAGGAAGATCCAACGCACTTTTCCGATCGCATCAACGATTTTGTTCGGACCGCAGGTCTTTTTGATTATGTGTTCACGACCGCCGAGGAATGTGTTGAAGATTACAAGAAGTACGCTGGTTGCAACTATGTTGACGTGCTTCCCTTTGCCGTGCAGCCGAAACTCTTCAATCCGCTCGGTAGGGACAATGCCACAAATGCGGTGAATTTTGCTGGCACCTGGTACGGCATGTATCCAGAACGCTGCTCGGCGCAGGCGGAGATCATGGATCAGGCCCTCGATGCTGGCTTAGACTTGGTCATTTTTGATCGAATGAAGTCCAGCCCGAATCCGATCTATCGCTATCCTGCTCGGTTCGAGGCGTATACCCACGAACCCATTAAGTATGAAGAGACGGCCAAAGCGTATCGAGAGTCCAAGTTCGGTATCACGCTCAATACCGTTGCGGACTCCAAAACGATGTTTGCACGTCGAGCATTCGAACTCGCCGGATCCGGAACTGTTGTCCTCTCGAACGAAGCCGAAGGAGTGCGCGCATTCTTTGGCGACTCGGTGATTTACGCAGACACAGATCCCAAGGCACTCGCGAACCTTACGGAAAGCCAATACCGTGATCTGCAGCGACGCGCATTGAACATCGCGCTGCGCAATACATATCGTCACAGGGCGGAGAAGGTACTCGAGGCTGTGGGCGTGCATTTCCAGTCGCGCATGCAAAAGCCAGCGCTGGTTCGGAAAATTGAGAGTCTACGGGAGTATGAAGAAACTTTAGAGCACTTCCAGAACAGTGCTGCTTACGACCAACTCATTGTCGTGGTGGCACCGTCCGCTGAGCAAAGTCTTGAATTCAAGCTTCTTCAAAAGCGTCATCCGAACGTGACGGTCATCAATCAACGAAGCCTGGATCAGGATGAGTTCCGCACACGAAGCTTTATTAGCAGTAGCCATTTCGTGGTAGGAGGAACTGATACAGAAAGTTTCTCCTCGGAGGAACTGGAAGAACTTTTGCTGCACACTGCATACTTCAAAGGGCAGATTATGTTCGCGAATGATGTGAGCGAGCGTTACTCGACTTCGGATGAAGTATTGAAGTCCTCTTCTCTGGTGTCGACCGAATTTTTCAAGGACGCTCTCAAAGGCCTGACCCTTCCAACCCTTGGTATTTAGAGGTAAAAAATGTCGAATTTTGACCTAACTATCGCGATTCCGACCTACAATTCAATCGCGAAGATGTCTGAAACGCTGAAATCTTTGGAGAAGGTCTGCGGTCTGGTCAACTGTGAGGTTGTTTTTGTCGACGACTGCTCTAAGGATGAGACCTTCAATCAGCTAGCTGATTGGTGCGACAAAAATGAAAACTGGCAGGTTTTTAGGCTAGAAGAGAACTCGGGGTCGGCCGCTGCTCCGCGCAATTTCGCAATCGAGCGTGCTAGGGGTGAGTGGATTTACTTCCTTGATTCCGATGACGTCCTTGAACCGCGCGGCGTGGAGGATGCGCTTCGTACAGCAAAGAACTACCGGTACGACGCTGTACGAACGTCACTCCGGGTGAGAATGGGCGATGGAACAGAGAGAACTGGGGACTTGATTCCCAAATGGGATGGTTTCCGCTCCCCAGAAGACCGAATTCGTGCGATCACTCGCCATCAGAGTCTCACCTGCAGCTTTTTTATGAAGCGGTCGATTTTGCTGGAAAACGACATTCGGTTTGATGAAAATCGGCGCATCGGTGAGGACATTAAGTTCACCTCCGAGGTTTTGCTGAACTGCCAGAGAATCGGATATCGCGCCCTACCGTCTCGCACCTACGTTCGTAATGCGGTGGGCGAGGAGTCGGTTACACAAAAAATCAATTCCGATCAGTTCGCAGATTTTGTCAAATCATGGAACGAAGTTGAAAGCAACTTGTCGGAGATCGGAATCTCGTTCGTCGCGGAACATGGATTCGCTGCTGTCCAATACGCGCTGCGTCAGTTTGTGTGGTTTGGCTCGGAGGATCTGACTGCAGAGACTTTTTCCCTTTTCAGCGATTTTTGTCTACGCCACAAAGCCACACTTCGCGCAGCGCCCTTCCAACCGCGCTACCGCGAGATTGTCGACCATGTAATGGCCGGCGACTATGAGCAATTTTGTGAAGCGGTGAAGCTCCGAGTTCTCATTGCTGGGCATGACTTGAAGTTCATGGGGGCTATCGAAGAAGGTCTCCGACAGAACTATCCGGTAAAGGTGGATAAATGGTCTGGGCATGTGCAGCATGACCAGAACGAATCAAAGCGGCTCCTGCAATGGGCAGATTTCGTTTGGGTCGAATGGATGCTAGGGGCGTCTGTGTGGTACTCGAAGCATCTGCGCGGGGATCAGCGGATGGTGATCCGAGTTCACAGGTCAGAGGTAACCGTCGATTACGGTTCGGAACTCAACCTAGATCGAGTAAGTGCGATTGTTTCCATTGCGCCGCACGTACTTGGAGATGTCGCCGATAAGTTTGATATTCCGCGTGAGAAGCTTTGGTTGATTCCGAATGCATTGGATGTCGATCAATACGACCGCGGAGCCTATACTTCTGATCGCCTAAAGAGAATCGCGATGGTGGGAATCGTTCCCCGGCTCAAGGGCTTTAAGAAAGCAATCCGTATGATCGGAGAGCTGAAAAAGACGCATCCTAATGTCGAATTGCACGTCTATGGTAAACGCCCGGAGGATTTAGAATGGGTCCTTTCGAAGCCTGCCGAAGCGGAATATTATGCGGAATGCGATGAGCTAATTGACTCGTTAGGTCTCAATGAATCCATTCACTACCACGGCTGGGTAGACACCAAAGAAGAGCTGTGCAAGAACGCTGCTGTGATCTCCATGAGCGATTTCGAGGGGATGCAAGTCGCTGTGGTTGAGGGGTTCTGCTCAGGCGGTTTGGGAATGACCCTGAACTGGCGTGGGGCGTTGGAGGGGTACCCACGTAAATGGGTTTTCGAGACTCCGGAGGATATGGGGACAGCTCTCGCTTCCGTCATTGACGGAGAGATCGATCTCGAAGCGGAATCTGCGGAAGCATTTTCTTTGATCAAGGAACTGTACTCGGCTGACAAAGTCGGGGAGCAAATCGAAGAAATGATGAAGGCTATTAGGGCATAGCAAACGGAGGGTATCGCTGGCACGGAGTTTCTGAAGATATGCGCTGGCCAGCGCAACTCCTTTCTTCAGGGCCGAGCTGTACCGAGTCGAGGTTCGATCTGGGCGTTGCCTCCGGCCGAATCAACTTTAAGGATCGAATGCTAGGTGCTTGATGAGTAATAAATCGGAATACTGGGAAAAATTCCCTGACGGATCCCCCCAGCGCTGGCATGTTGAAAAACGCGACAGGCACTGGAATATTGCCATGCCGAACGGTGCAGCTATTGATGTGGACATTGAGGCACCTAAACTGCACTACGATGCCGATTTTCCTCAAGATCGTGATTCGTCGAGGCTTTGGGCAAATTCGCTGCGCTATATCGTTCCGATGCTCGGTGAGGGAGACCATGAAACCGCTTGGACTCTCCTCGCACAACTAAACGATATTTTGGCGCAGGACTTGAAAGACCCACATGGGAGATTCAGCGGAAGCCTAGATCACCAGTTCGCCCTTCAATTAAGAACGCTGTGTGAAATGAGGGCGTGGCTGCTCAAGAGGCCTCAGTCTGACGACAATGCGGAGATGGACTCGGAATTGAAGAAAACGGTGGCGCTAATCTATGGCCACGTTCAATCCATAGGTCTTCTTCGTCCGAATAACCATGGAATCATGCTGGGGATAAGCCTGCTGCACAGCTTTTACATGTTTGAGGATGTCCCGTGGAATCCGTCCGGTCAGTCTAGCGAGTCTGGACGGAATGAAGTCGAAGAATTTTTGTTGGAGTCTCTCTTTTCGGTATTGGGCACAGACGGTGTAGCAAATGAAAATACGCCGATCTACCAGGGGTTCTACCTGAAACTGCTCAGTGGCATAACCGATTTTCAAACATGGGCCTATGGCTCGGCTCATACTGAGTTTGCCGAGATGAACTCCAGAGCTACAACTGCGTATCGGCACATGCTGCTTCCGAACGGAGCGGTTCCCCCATTGGGCGACGCTTCCGTCTCAATGCAGCGTCAATTCAAAGCTTTGCCCGGTCTTTGGGCCACAGTTGAAAACGGGCTTTTGATTCGATCTACCCCGGACTCCTTCTTCTCGTTTGTTTGTGGCTACCGAGGTGTGTTTCATAAGCAATTGGACGATTCCTCCATTTTCCTTTGGCACAAAGGAGATGCTCTCATTCAAGATGCTGGTCTGAAATCGTATGACGGAAACGATCCCGTGGCCGTCGGTATCCGAGGTCAACTGGGTCACTCGGGCCTATTCTTTCCTAGCTTCGATTCAGTGAGAGCGGAGAAGGTTGTTGCGTACGGATCGGGTACGCGATTGATTTCAGCGAGCATGGAGATGCGAAAGGATGGTTCTGCGGACTCTTTCCAAGCGGTAGGGCGCTATGCATTTCGCAATGTTGCGGTAGAGCGCTGCGTAACCTGGACAGGAGAGCGATCCTTTATGCTCCGCGACCTTGTTCGTGCCGACAGAGGGTCCGGACGTGCAGTTTCGAGGTTCCTTCTTGACCCGCAGGCAGAAGTTCGTTTTCTCGATAGTGGTGTAGTGGCTGTTCACACAGACCACGCCTGGATGACAATCGCCGCAAATGACGGCCGCGTAAACGTCAATCTGGCCAAAGGTGTTTCAGACAGAGAGGGTTCGTCCCGTGGATTCCTGGCACCGAAGAACTACTCTTCTGAGCCAACCTACTTGCTTGAATTTGAAGTTCCGCTTTTCACCGAGCCAGATTCTGATGCCGTCGTTGGTAAACATCTGCTCCGCATTGTTTACGGCGGAGCAGACGAACCGTTGACCGTGCACCAGTAAAATTGAAAGGCATGTTAGTAAGCTGGCGCCAATTCAATTCGGCTCTGTTGAGAGTATTCGAAACTGCACTACTACGAAAAGCTTAGGAGCTAGCATGTTTGTCGGCCAAACAAGATTTAGCATTTACAACCCCGGATCTGGTGCTTGGAAGTCTAGCTCCAAGACAGATAGCAATACCGAAGACGATTTTGCCGAGTATCTATACAGCGATTCGCGGTTGGCCCCTCGTGCAGAAATCTTCTTCAACTATTCATTGCCTATGTTGGCTCAAGCAGCCGAACGCCACAGGCTCCTGCACATAATTAGCTATTCAAGCAATTTGCCTGAAAAGTATCGTGATCAACTGAAGTCTGCCGCGCTAGCTCATCCGTTTATCGTGCTGGATGAAAAAGAACCGGGAGAGCAAGCGTCGAGTTGGATGGAGCTGGTTCCCTCCAACCTTGCGATTGGCGACATTGTAGGTGCGTACCGCTTAGATGACGACGATCTTCTCGCGAGCGATTTCTTCGATAGGATGTCCCAATATTTGGATCCTGCTTTTGCGGGTATGTGGGTGTCATTCGCTAATGGGTACACCGCGGTACTCAGCGACGGTGTAGTGGTGAACCCGCGGCAGCTGACTTGGCCGAAAATCGCAATTGGGTTAACCGGGATCTACCGCAAAGACCCCGATCAGACATTTTCAGGTCCCAGCTTGCGCGGTGGGCACAATCGGGTGGATCAAAATAGTCCAGTTATCTTGGATTCTCGTGAACCAAGCTTTTTGTGGCTGCGCTCTGCTGGCCAGGATTCGCTGGTGAATGTCCCGGTGGGTGAGCGGGAACAGACGGTTCTTGATCAATTAAAAGAATATGATTTTGCCGATGAAACAGAATTCAAGGCGTTGTTTCCTCAAGTAACTCAGGTGAAGTTTCCTCGCGTACTGGAGTTTAAAAAGGGGCGTACCGTCACCGGGGAGCCTGAGCAGTTCGACTTCGACAGTCCTGCGCGGAAGTTCGCGATTAGGTACAGCTATCGGTGCGACAGTGTCGTTGATCATCGTCACTACCTACTCAAGTTTGATCTGCGAGGGCGGAACGGCGTTTTGAACGACGCGTCGAGAAATATAGGCGATTTGCCCAAGATTGAAGGCATTTCCCGTTCGCCGAACCCAGATGTGGGATTCTTTAAGTACTTGCCACTTCGTCGTGGACGCGGAAGCGGACGTGTAGCAGTAGACCTGCCACCAGGACTGGAGTGCCACGGTATAGAGATCCGGGAATGGAAGAAGCCGCACACACCATTACGAATCGCGTCACTCCAGGTGGAGGTAGAGCAGTGAACCAAAAGCCCACAAACTTGACGCCCATGGATGTCCGAGTGCGACTTGGCCGTGCTGATAGTACCGGTGAGACGGGCGGATATAGCGTTATTGAGCAGGATGCGCACCGAGAAGGACCGGTAGATCCGCAGGATCTGCGGTGGGACAACCTTTACGGTGAGTTCCGGCCGTTTAGTTACGGTCAACTGCGTGGGGGAATTACAGAGTGGGATGCACGGAAAAGTCTCAAGCACGTTTTTGTTTCAAGTGCGGTGCCGCTCGACCTTGCAATTCTCATATCTGTTCCGGGATTCAAACAGATGCGTCAGGGGCGGTTCATACACCTCGTTGACGAGGGCGGAGCACGCGCCGGTGAATTGGAACTGATCGGGGTAGGCTCAGCTCGCCTCTCTCAAGAGCAGTCACACTCGTCCGAGTGGGTTGCCTATCACCTCGGAGAGAGCCTAGATATAGAAGTAAGTATTAGGTTCCGAGACAATGAGTTTGTCGTGAACGACCGTTCTTTCGAGCTTCTTACGCAGGTCGACCAGTTTGATGCTCCTACACCTGTGCGATACCTCAAGGTCGAGGGCACCACAGATGAGGTTGCATTCATCTTTTCGGCGATGTCAGCTGTCGGTGACTTGACTTTCAACTACAAATCATCACTCGCTGAATTCAAAGGTACACAATATTTCATATTGGATGATTCTCGCGAGCAAGGAACGTATTACCTCTGCGAGAACCGAGATTTCCAGATTGCTAGATCGGTCCAGAAATTCATTCAGGCAAAGGTGTCTCAGCTCAATGTGAGCGAAGACAGGGTCTACTTCTTTGGCTCATCTAAAGGCGGCACCGCTGCAGTGTGGCATGGGCTGAAGCTTGGCTTTGGCAACATTGTTGTTGCGGCACCGCAGTTTCTTGTAGGTGATTTTCTGAGGAAGCCGCACCCCGGAGTCTTGGAGTATATGGCAGGGCGGCGCAGTCAAGAAGACATTGATTGGTTGAACCATGTTTTTCCTCGTACTTTGGATCCGGCAACGTTCCAAGGCAAAGTTCGAGTATTGGTCGGGGACAATGATCCCCATAAGGATTCCCACGTTCCAGAGCTGATTAAGTTTTTGAAGAGTGGTGGTGTGGATGCCATCACAATGCCGGTTTTGGATGCGAATCACGGCGAGACTGGGATGATTTACGCTTCGATGCTGCGGTCATTCTCACTTCAAAATGATGCGGAGAATCGATTCTTCTACGCCCTGTCTGCAAACGACGAGGGAGTCAGGTTGAGCACTTCGCCGCTTGCTGAAGGCTCGGTGATGGCGGTCCGCGTCTATCAGGACGGCAAGGAGTTTTCGATGGACTGGTACCAAGCCTCGAACGTTTGGAACTGGAAGAACATTTCTTCCGGAGAATTAGTGTTTAGGGTGTTTGAAAGGCCTGCTGGCGAAAAGGATCCAGCGTACATTTACAACACTCGGCGCGTTGACTTAAACAGCCTAAAGAGCAGGAAGTATTAGATGGAAGCCATGATAGCGACCAACGGTATTCGTTTGGATCTCCCCACCGAGTTTCCTTCGCAGGTTGCAGAGAACTCTGGGAACATCATTCACGGTAATGCTCCCCGAAATCTTTTTGGTACGACCGTCTCGACCCTGGAGACATCCTGGCGCAAAGTTACTCCGTCGGGAAGCTTTCGAGACTTCGTAAACCAACATTGCTCTCACCTTGTGATTACGATGGCCAACTTTTTCAGACTCGGTGATCATTCACCGACTATGCGCCAGCGTTATGACTATTTCTCTCGAGCGTTGGAGGGGTACGAGAAACCGATCGTGCTATTCGGTCTCGGTTCTCAGGCCAAAACTGGCGTCGAAATTACGGCAGACTCACTGCCCCCCGAGGGCAAGAACTGCCTCGAAACCATCATGGACAAAGCTGCGGCGGTTTCCGTGCGTGGGCCGTTTACTAAACGTATCATGGAATCGGTGGTCGGCGATACTTCGGGTCAAGTTTTCGTTACCGGTTGTCCGAGCTATTTCAGCAAGCCGGATGCGTTTGAACGGATCGCGCAGAACCTTCACTCGGGAGTATCGCCTTCGACAACGGCGGTTAACGTCACCAACTACGCGAGGTCCGCAGACCAGAGCCTGGTTCGACAAGCAGTTGAGAAGGGCTACTTCCTGGTGGAGCCTGAAAATAGAAATATTCATGGGTACTACGTCGACGTCGTGCGTGGCGACAGCGAGAAGCCTGTTCCGAGAATCCTAGATTTCGTTCACCCCGATACCTCTGAAGACCAGAGGAAGAAGGAATTGAGGCAGTTCTTCGCCACCAAATACCGGCTCTTTAGGCACATGGAACCGTGGCTTGATTTCAACCGTGAGATGGTTGACCAGACTATTGGTACGCGGTTTCACGTCAATATGGCGTCGTTGCTTTCCGGGGTTCCAGCGGTGTGGATTACCCATGACGAACGAACAGTCGAGCTGACTGAAACGCTTGCTCTGCCGGCGGTCTCTATTGACCAAGTGGAGAAGAAACCGGTCGAGGAGCTCTTAGAGGAAGCTGATTTTGATCGGTTCCTTGACACTGTTCCGGAGAATTTTCGTCGATTCAACGAATTCCTAGATGCGGCTGGTCTCCCAGGGGTTGCGGCACCAAAACTCACCGCATCTGCGTAATAGTTGAGGGCCCTATAGAGAGGACTTAAGTGAAAAAGCTTGAAGTTTCGGTTTACGGAAGCTGCGTTTCTCGGGACGTTGTAAGGGTTGCGGAATCGGCTCTTGAACTGAAGAGCTACTACGCGCGGAGTTCATGGATCTCGTCCACGACTGAGCCGGTTGCTTTACCGAGTCAGCCTTCTAAACTATCGAGCGCATTCCAGCAGCGGATGGTGGAGTATGACTATCAATCGCGTGCCTTGCGTGGAGCTGCTTCTTCGACTGGTGACGTAGTATTGCTGGATCTCGTGGATGAACGCCTCGGTGTCTACCCCGTGCAGCCAGCTGGCTATGTCACGTGGTTGAACGAGCTAAATCACTCTGGTTGGCTCCCTCTTACACCGCATGGCCCGATGATTGAGTTTGGTTCGGATGAACATTTCGCTTTGTTTGAACAAGCAACTCAACAGGTGGCGGACAAACTCGAGAGCACCAATGCGGTTTTGCTGAAGTTTAAATTCGCGGCAGAGTCGATTGAAGGGCTGCAGGTTCCTGAAACCCGAGGAAAACCTGGAGCTTGGTGGGATGAGCAGTACGAGCGCTACTACGCGGCGGCTGAGGACGCCGGCATAGCTCTGCTTGAGGTGCCCGCAGAGCTGTGTGTGACTACGGAAGGACACCAGTGGGGAATCGCGCAGTACCACTATGTGGACGATTTCTACCTGTGGGTTGCGGACAATCTGGGTTCCGTAGCTTCCCGCTAGGTGGTCTAATTCAAGCGTAGCGAGACCCCTGGGTATACTGTCGGGGCGATTCGCTTGGGGCTATAGCTCAGTCGGTTAGAGCCGCGGACTCATAATCCGCTGGTCGCGGGTTCGAGCCCCGCTGGCCCCACAACACATGCCAACGGCAGTGGTTGATGCTAGACCCCTCTGCCAAGCGCATGCACGGACCAGCCTGCGTCGCGCCAGGTGTTGACGTTGAGGACGTTTCGGCCGTCGATAAGCAGTTGCTTGGCGACGAGTGTTGCCGCCCACTTCGGGTCCATCTGCTCGAACTCGTTCCACTCGGTGGCCAGGATGACCAGCTCCGCGCCGCGCAGAGCGTCTTCGAGGCTGACGGCGTAGTCGAGGGTGGGGAACACCTTGCGGGCGTTGTCCATGCCCTGCGGGTCGTAGACGCGCACGCTTGCGCCGGCGAGCGAGAGCTGGCCGGCCACGGCGAGCGCGGGCGAGTCGCGCACGTCGTCCGAATTCGGCTTGAACGCGGCACCGAGCACGGTGATGTTGCGGCCGATAACGCTGCCGAGCTCCTCGCGCGCGAGATCGATCACGCGCTGGCGGCGGCGCATGTTGATCGCGTCGACCTCACGCAGGAAGGTCAGCGCCTGGTCGGCGCCGACCTCGCCGGCGCGCGCCATGAACGCGCGGATGTCCTTGGGCAAGCACCCGCCGCCGAAACCGAGACCCGCGCCGAGGAATTTGCGGCCGAAACGGTCGTCGTAGCCGATGGCGTCCGCCAGCTGGGTCACGTCCGCGCCAACGTTCTCGCACACCTCACTCACGGCGTTGATAAACGAGATCTTCGTGGCCAAGAATGCGTTGGCGGAGACCTTCACCAGCTCCGCGGTCTGCAAATCCGTCACGATGAACGGGGTGTTGTTTTCCAGCGGGGTGGCGTAGACCTCGCGGGCGATCTCCTCCGCGCGGGAGTTCTCGGCGCGGTGGCCTAGCACGATGCGGTCCGGCTCGATGGTGTCCTTCACGGCGTAGCCCTCGCGGAGGAACTCCGGGTTCCACGCAATCTCGACGCTGGCTTTGCTGCCGTCCTCGGCAGCGAGCTTGTCGGCGCGCTGCTGCAGGGCAGCAGCAGTGCCGACCGGGACGGTGGACTTGCCCAGGATCAGGTGCTCGCCCTCGAGCTGGGGCACCAGATCGTCGATGACGGCCTCGACGTAGCGGGTATCGGCCGCGTAGGAACCGCGCTGCTGCGGGGTGCCGACCCCGATGAAGTGGGCGTTCGCGAAGGCGGCGGCCTCGGCGTAGCTCGTCGTAAAGCCAAGGCGTCCTGCTTCGATGTTGCGCTCAAGCACCTCGGGCAAGCCCGGCTCGTAGAACGGCACCTTGGAGTTTTTCAGTGCCTCGATTTTGGATTCGTCAACGTCCACACCCAGCACCTCGTGGCCCAATTCAGCCATGCACGCCGCATGCGTCGCGCCGAGATAACCAGTGCCAATCACAGTCATCCGCATAGCAATCAAGTCTACAACTTGGGCGACATTAGGAATTACTTGTGCGCAAACAGTACGGTCTTTGGCCATTGTCAGCGTCGGCTTCAGTGCAGCGAGCGTTGAATGGGGGAGGGTAGTGCAGCAAAAGAACTGCTAATAGACTACCTTTTCAATGAAACCTGGCTGCGAATTCGGTCGTAGCCTACCTTGCGATACCAGAAGGTTATTGAAAGATGCTTGGCGCAGAACCTAATCTGGCTTTTCTGAGTCAGTTCGACGAGATGACACTTATCTTCGATGAGGAGTTATCTTTCGGAGATCGCGATTTCGCGGTTTCTTTCAGCTTTTTTGACGATACGGGTTGTGAGCTACCTAGCTCGGCGATTGATGCGTCCTATTCTGAGGGCCTTGGTGGTTACTACCGATACCTCAAGCCGAGCTTGGGCAAGCTTGGAAGCGATGCGGTTATACCAATTCGACTAAGCCGCCCGGCGGCGAGTGCACGCGTGGAGATTCGCCCCTGGAAGAACAAAAGCACTGATGTAGCGAGAGATATGCAGAAGCGTGTTTTTGTGTGCGTGAAATCTACCGAAAAGGACAAAGTGTGGACAAGAAGGATTGGCAGTAAATGAGTGTCTCGGTAATTCTGCATTCGCTTCCTGGCGATAGCGACACGTGGGGTCCCTATATTGACCACTTCCGTCAGATTCCGGGGGTGTCTGAGTGCCGACTCGTCTTAACTGATGCGTCTGATGTAGACCCTTCACGAATCTTCCCCTTTGCTGACGATTTTTTTAGGTTTGAATACTTCGCCGAGCCGCTTAACGATGCGGAGAGGCTCAACCAATCCGCCGCTTCAGCTACCGGTCAGTCACTCCTGTTGCTCGAAGGTCCGTATTGGATCACCGGTGAGTTTGGTAATGACTGGTACGATCTCCGATCGCCGAGAACCGTCCGCTCTCTAGCAAGACGCGTCTCGAATTCATTGCACACAGGTCAGTCTGTTGCTCTTTCAAACACACTGCCTATTGGTGATGATGCTTTAGGGGCAGCGTTCATCGTCGGGAGAGATCATTTCCTGGAAATGCGTGGCTACGACGAACGTGACGAGGTCAGTGGTGCGCTGGGGTTTGACTTCCTGTTGCGGCAACGTCGTTGTGGTTTAGGGGTTGAAGTTCCGTCTCTTGGCGGAGGGCCAGTTGCAGTAAGTGGTGACGCGCCGATACAGCTCGACAATGAGACGGAAATTAAACGCGCGGTCCTTCAGGATTTGACCCTCTTCAGGAACTTAGAGTCCTGGTCGGTTCCGGCTGAACAGCGAAAGCCGTTGATCACAGTTGCTATCGCGACGAAGGACCGGGGACCGATGCTGATCGAGAGCATTAACTCGGTTCGCTATCAAAGCTTTCAGGAGTTTGAAATCATCGTCGTAGATGATGGGTCGGCGGATCAAGCTGCAGTGAAACGCTCGGTAGAAGATTTGGGCGATCCGAGAATCAAGTTTTTCGAGCACACAGAGAGTCGTGGGGTTGCCGCAGCGAGAAACACTGCTGCGGAGTACTCGCGTTGTCTATACACCGCAGTGCACGACGATGACGACATTATGCTTCCGGATCGTCTGCTCGACGGACTCAGGCCGTTGAGCAGTGAGGTTGACGCTACTTACGGTAGCTGGATCAACTTTGATCATGACACAGGTGAGCTGCGAGGCTTTCTCACCAAAACTGGCTTTAACGAAAACATGATCGCCTTCAATGGCGCGGGCCCGGGGCATAGCACTTGGACTGTGCCAACTCGGCTGGTTCAAAAGTTCAAGTACGACGAGCGTCTGACTTCGTCCGTCGACCACGAATTGGCGTCACGGCTAATGAACGCAGGAGTCCGCTGGCTGCATGTAGAGAAATTCATGTATCTCCGCAGGGTGCATGACCTCCAGATCACAGCGCAGGACACAGATAACCAAAAGGCTGGTCATACCCTTTCGAAGCTAGCCAATAGGTTTCTAACATCATCCCGAGGGTTTGAAGCTATGGTGCAGCTTGGGCGCGATCTTCCTTATCCCAGAACACCGGGATCGAAATCCCTTAGCAGCACGTTTTCGGGGTACCTTCCGGACCACTTGGTAAAGCGTGACATCGTCTTCAGCGGCGATACGGTGAACAAGTCTCGTGTGGCTGACACGCCGCATCGAGTTTCAACGATCCTGACTGAGCGTGACCTTCTGACCGGGAAGGCCTTGGCGGAAGAAGGTTCGATTGAAGATGTGACATTTGAGGACTTCGTCACGTTCCGGCAGCTCGGCGTGGCGGATTTCACCGTTAAGTCGCACCTTCGGAATGACGGCGAAGCAAAGCCTCCCGAGAGCGATGGCAATTCCATCACCGATGAGGGTGCGATCCGCTCACGCGTACGGGATATGGTGATGAAACGTATCGACGTGACGGTTGCGAGGATCAACATCACTGAAGAATCGAGGCTGCATTTTGTGCTGGTCTTCTTTGAAGACGGTTTGAAGGGGTCTGAGGGCGATTTGGTCGAGGGGAACCCACAGGTCGTCCGAAGGGTTATCTGCACCGGTCAATTTGGATTCAACACGACTGCGTATCTTCTCGGGTACTCTTCACTGACCCGCGCCATCCAGGCTATGGATACGTTGACTGAACGTTGCGATAGTGCCGACGTGCTATTGATGGACGAAGATCCACACGTATTCGTTCCAGCACTGCGACTGGAGCAATTCCACGCTGCAGTGGTTGATTCGGAAGACGATTCCGGTTTGGCCGGGGAGTAGATATGCGCATTGTTTTTGAGAACAAACCGAACGGAAAATTTTCGCTTCGCCAGGAGACTGAATCCACAGGCGACATTGTTAGCTTTCCTCGTGAATTTCTAGCGGACGTCACGCTTCTCGAGACACAGTCAGCGAACGCTCTTTTGGCCGCGATGATTCTGTTTCAAATTTCTGAGGGTAACGGCGTGCTGACTACCCCTCCTTCGACTACGCAGTTCGATCGCACGCTACGGCGTGTTCTCGCGGAGCATTCACCTCAACTCACTGTGGACCCCTTGTTATCGGTGACGCCGGAGAGTCACACGCAGCTGCTGGTAGGGGAATACCGTGAAGGCAAGGTGGCAGTTCAACCAGATGGCAAGGGGCGCAATGTTCTTGTGCAATACTTAGACAGTGCACGATGGACTGGAAAACTCTTTTCTGTAGATAGGGTTGTCGTCGCGTCAAACGTCTCAGCGTTCAACGAGACAAAGCTGAGCCCGACCGCCTTTAGGGTCGCGCTTGGTCTTTTGCTAGCAGGCGATTGGAAATCCTCGACTCTCATCGTCGAGGAAGCCGGCGCTGAGGAAGGCCTGTTCTCAACCGCCATGATGCAGGAGCTGTGCGCCGCGATCGGTGTGCGTCTTCTGTTCGTCGACGGGCACGAGATGGAAGGGATGTTGCAAGATGGCCAAGCGTAGGATTCTCATGCCCGTTCGCACCGTTGCCGAATGGGGAGGCGTGCACGAATGGACCGTGGATGCGGCATCGGCGCTAATTCAAGCGGGGCACGAAGTCACGTTTGTCGGCAGTGGCGTGGTCTTTAAAGAGAGAGCTGAGGCTACAGGTGCCTCTTTCCGTGTCGTGAACTGGCGCAAGGGTTGGGAATCTGTTGCGCGATCGGTAGGGGAGGAAGCTGATTTCGATCTCATTTTCTCGCATGCACCAGCTGGCAGGCAGTTCGGCTTGCTGGCGAATGAGCAGGCGAAGAAGGAACATGTCGTGATGGTGCACGGCGCCTATCACGACTATGTGTACGAGTGGTCGGACCAGGTGGACGCATTTGTAGCTGCGAGCCCTTCCCTGGTGCATTTCGTTCAGCAATTTGGTCGTGTGGCTCCGTGGAAAGTGACCAATTTGCCTAATGCTGCGCCTGATGAAGTGTTCGATCTGCCCATAATGAGTCACGATGAAAAAATTGAGGGGGGCGTGGGGCACATCGTCACGGCTTCGCGCTTGTCCAAGGACAAAGTCGTGCAGATTGATTCGGTGGAAGAGGCAGTGCGTTCCCTAGCTGCGTTGTACCCTGACGTGCAATGGGAAATTAACGTGTGTGGTGATGGGCCGCTACGGGACTACTTCGACCAGCGTTACAACTTGTTGGAGATGTCTGTCCCTAACGTTTCTCACACTATGCATGGTTGGGTTGAACCTGCAGAGATTCCTCTGATGATGAATCGCGCGTACTTAACCGTGGCTGCCGGTATGGCCGGCATGCGGGCGCTCGCTTCTGGTTCGCTGTTGCTTGGGACTGGCGCTCGAGCCTCGGTTGGCATTCAAACTGGAAATAATCTGCGTGCGGGACTTTGGAGCAACTTTGGGGATCACGGCATTTTCAGATTTACTCCGACTGAGGTGGGGGTGGACCTGGGTCGAATATCTAATTCAGATGCTTACGATGAATGTGTCGCAACTGCTCGTTCTGTGGCAAAGAACGGTAATTCGCAGTCTGCCGTAAACGCCTTAATGCATGCAGCTTTGCATTGTGATTAGGAAGTGGAAGGGCACCCCATTTAATTGAGGATGCATCGGTACAGAGGAGATATACATAGTGGGTCAAAAATTCAGTGAAATTTTTCAGATTTATCGCCGTAACCAGCTTGTAGTCGATGGTGTCCCAGTTAAGGTGCCTTACTGGGCAGTTGACAAATTGGGGCTGGAAAAGTTCTGCATCGAAAATGATATCCCTAGACCAGAGGTCTATCAGACTTGGTCAGAACCTTCGGAAATTGACCTCAACGGATTGCCCAATGAGTTTGTGATCAAGCCAGCAAATCTTAATTCTTCTAAAGGTGTTATGGTCCTGGAGCGCCAGGAAGACGGCATGTTCTACGACCATTACAACGGTGGAACCGCATCCTTGCACGATGTAGTAGCGGAACAAACGCGTCATCTTGATTGGATTAAGGAGCATGAGCCCCACCGTTTGCCAAAGTATCGAGTAATGGCTCAAGAGAGAGTGGTGGATCTGGGAGGCACCGGTGGTCCTGTAACAGATTACAAGTTTTGGATGATCGGCAACTCTGTCGAATATATTCGCGCAAATGAGGGTGGGGACTACGACACTATTGATATCTGTTTTTACGATTCAGAGTTCAACGATGTGCCCGTCCATAACGCGATGTTCCAGTTGAATCAAAAGGATGCGCGTCCGATGATCCACCCAAATGTCCCCGTTGAGTGGCGTAAACGAATGCTTGAGTTTGCCAGCATGGTTGCCGATAAAGTAGGGGCGACCTTTTGCCGAGTAGATCTCTACCTAACTCCGAATGGAATCCGTCTTGGTGAAATTACCCCGACCCCTGGTTCGCCGTTCAACGGTCACTATTTCAAATTCACTGAGGATTATGATCATGCGCTAGGTGACAAATGGATGGACGAATTAAAGCGATTCGCTGAAGCAAAAAAGGCTACAAAGCAGTGATTGGAAAAGATTGTATGTTCAGCGCACTTCCGTTTGAAGATCTGGGAGAGGGAGGCTTGAATGCTCCTCGCTACGGCATCCCAAATTTAAAAGAGTTCGAATTCTCTCAAAGAGAGGGTGCAGCTCAGTACCGATACGACTATGACGGTAAGCCGTTGGACTGCCTATTTCTGAAAGAAGAATCAGATACTTTAATCGTATCGTTTCATGGTGCGTTGAACCGGAAGCGTTTTTCACTTCCGCGGTATGAGCGACTCAAGTCCATCTCAAAATTCGGGACCAGCTCGATTTACTTCAGCGACCCTACATTGTGGCTCGACGATAGCCTGCAGCTCGCTTGGTATACAGGATGGGGGGAAGTCGATGTTCAGGCTGATATCGCTGCACTTATCGTGAAGGCGAAGATTGCTGCAGGCGCGAATAAGGTAATCGTAAGTGGATCTTCGGGAGGGGGCTTCGCGGCTCTGCAAGTTTCGGCTCTTATCCCAGAAAGCGTGGCCGTTGTTTTTAACCCGTCAGTGTATGTGCAAGGGTACCTCGTTGACGGGAAAGAAGGAGGGCATGGGACTGAAAGAAAGTATCTGGAAGTAGTTCGTCCTGAGGTATTGCCAGTCCCCGCCACACAGTACCAGTTCGACATTGATTGGGCTTCCGAAGTCGGCGACAAAGTTTCGGCGCTCGAACGCTATGCCACTCCGCGCGAAAATTTTGTGCTTTTTTGTCAAACCCCAACCGACTGGCACTATGAGCAGCACTACCTACCTTTTCTCGCAGCTTGTGCTAAAGGAGATAATCTGGCGCGTGTTCGCGTGCATGAGTACGGGGAGCGAATCGGCCACTTCCCCCCGACGCCGCAAGAATTTGACGGGGCAATCGTTGAGGCTCTGCGGTGGGCGAAAGAACTTCATGGTTAGTCTTTTCCCTAGCTAGCGGTTGTTGCCTGAGCGTCGTTGAACCGTTGTTTACGCCACGCTGGGTGCGTAGCGAGCACGGCGTTCCACCGCTTTCACTGAACTTACTGGTTTGAAAATGAAGGTTGTTTAACCGTGAATACAGGCGATAAGAAAAATCACAGCACTACGCTTTCCTGCGTGAAGACTGTTGTGGTTCCGGCGGCGGGTATGGGGACTCGTTTTTTGCCGGCGACTAAGACGGTGCCGAAGGAGCTTTTGCCGGTGGTGGATACTCCGGGCATTGAGCTGATTGCTGAGGAGGCGGCTGCTTGTGGGGCGCAGCGTTTGGCTGTGGTGGTCGCGCCGAATAAGGAAGAGATCATGCGGCATTTCGGCGAGTTTTCGGACTTGCAGGAGCTGATGGTCGCCCGTGGCAAGCAGGCCCAGGCGGACAAGGTGGCGCGCGCCAACGGTTTGATTGAGGCTGTGGCGGTCACCCAGGACGAGCCGCTTGGTTTGGGGCACGCGGTTGGTTGTGCGGAGGAAGCGTTGGACGACGACGAGGACGCGGTTGCTGTGATGCTGCCGGATGATTTGGTGTTGCCGGCTGGCGTGATGGAGAAGATGGTCGCGGTGCGTGAACGACTCGGTGGTTCGGTGCTGTGCGCGTTTAACGTCTCGCGTGAGGAGGTGTTCAACTACGGCGTGTTCGACGTCGAGGATGCCCAGGCTGAGATCGACGGCGTTGAGGTGCTCAAGGTGCGCGGCATGGTGGAAAAACCTGCTGTGGAGGACGCGCCGTCGACGCTGGTGGCCACCGGCCGGTACTTGTTGGACCGCGGGATTTTTGATGCGCTGCGCCGTATTGAGCCGGGTAAGGGCGGTGAGCTGCAGCTGACGGATGCGATTGAGTTGATGATCTCTGAAGGTCACCCGGTGCATGTGGTGGTGCACGAGGGCAAGCGCCACGACCTTGGCAACCCGGGCGGGTACATCCCGGCGAATGTGGACTTCGGTCTGCGGGATGAAAAGTATGGCCCGGCGCTGTACACCGCGGTGAAGAAGATCATCGCAGACTTCGAGGAAGAACACCCCGAGGTTGTCGCAAAGACGCAGGACTAAGCTCAGCACAAGCTAGACTCTTACAGCTCCAGGAGGACTTTCAATGCATGCGGTTGTCACCGGCGGTGCCGGGTTTATCGGCTCTCATCTTGTGGACGTGCTGGTGGGGGACGGCCACCAAGTCACGGTGATCGACAATCTGAGCTCGGGGCGCACCGAAAACATCGCTAGCCACCTTGAATCTGGTGCGGTTGAGCTCCTCGAGCAAGATATTCGCGAAGCCGATTTCGAAGCGATCTTCCGTCGCGTCGAACCTGAGGTGGTGTTCCACCTGGCAGCCCAGATTGACGTGCGTCGCTCGGTTGAGGATCCGCTCCTTGACGCCGAGATGAACATCACCGCGACGATTCGACTTGCTGAAGCAGCTCGGCGTACAGGTGTGCGTCGAGTGGTGCACACGTCTTCCGGTGGCTCTATTTACGGCGAGCCGGAGCTGCTGCCGGCGACGGAGCAACTGCACGTTGACCCGAAGTCGCCGTACGCGGCATCGAAGGTTGCCGGCGAGCTGTACTTGAATGTGTACCGCCAGCTCTACGGGCTAGAGACGAGCTTCATCGCCCCCGCGAACGTTTATGGTCCGCGCCAGAACCCGTTTGGAGAGGCCGGCGTGGTGGCTATCTTCTCCCGCAACCTGCTGGACGGTAACCCGACCTGTGTGTTCGATGGCGGCACGAATACCCGCGACTACGTGTACGTGGGAGATGTCGCACGCGCGTTTTACCTCGCTTCCGCGGAGGCAGGTGACGGTGAACGTTTCAACATCGGCACGGGTGTGGAGACGACTGACAGGGCGCTTCATACCGCGGTGGCGAAGGCTGTCGGCGCGCCGGATACGCCAAACAATGAGCCCGCTCGTCTGGGCGATGTCGCTCGTTCGTCGCTGAGCTATGAGAAGGCAGAGCGAGTGCTGGGGTGGACTCCTCTGGTGTCCTTGGATGAGGGCGTGGCGCGCACAGTGGAGTACTTCCGTAACGAGCCGGGTCGCAAATAGCTCCGCTGGTGTCAGCCTAAACTGGCGCCATGCGTTACCTATCTTCTGGCGAGGTTTTGTCCGCGGTCGCTCCACGTGCGGCGGTTGATACGTTGCGGGAGGTACTGAAGGGCGGGTTCGACCCCGCCACCGACCCGCACCGTCAGAAGGTGGCGCTGCCGCACGGGGAGATGCACCTGTTGCCGTCTGCACTTGATGGGGCGGTCGGGGTGAAGGTGTTGGGGATTCAGCCGGCGGGCTCCGAGATTGACGTGCCGCTGGTGCAGGGGTCCTACCTGCTCATGGGCGGGGAGACGCTCACCCCGGAGGTCGTGATGGATGCTGCGGCGCTGACGGAGATCCGCACGCCTGCGGTCGCAGTGGCGGGAGTGCTGGACCGGTTGCGGGCGTCGAGCGAGCCGCTGGAGTGTGTGATTGTGGGTGCGGGTGTGCAGGGGCGGGCGCACGCGCGCACGGTTGAGGACGTGCTTGCAGGGGTGCGGGAGGTGTCGTTGACGTTCATTTCGCGGAGTGAGCCGGCGGATTTGCCGTACCCGTGGGTGGAGTCGGGGAGTGCTGCGGCTGATGAGGTGTTGGGGCGTGCCGGGTTGGTTGTGGTGGCGACTTCTGCGGGGGAACCTGTGGTCGTCGATAGGCAGTTGCGCCCTGATGCGACCGTGCTTGCTGTGGGGGCGCACACCGTGGATACGCGGGAGTTGCATGAGGATGTGCTGCGTGGTGCGCAGGTGATTGTGGAGGATGTGGGGGCTGCGCGGCGGGAGGCTGGCGATGTGGCGATCGCGGTGGAGAAGGGGGCTCTTGCGTGGGACGACGTGGTGACGATGGCTGAGGTTGTGCGCGGGGAGGTGGCGCTGGGTCCGGCGCGGCGGGTGGTGTTTAAGACCGTCGGGATGCCGTGGGAGGACCTGGCGGTGGCGCGGGTTGTTGCCAGCCAGGCCCCAGCGGCGTTGAAGTGAGCCCTAGGCGAGGTCCTTTACCAGGCGCTCCGCGAGCTCCTTGGACGAGGACGGGTTCTGCCCGGTGTAGAGGTTGCCGTCGACGATGACGTGGGACGCCCACGGATCCGGCGCCTTGTCGTACTCGGCGCCGAGGGCGACAAGCCGGCTCTCAAGCAACCACGGCGCCTTGTCGGCGAGACCCGCCGCGCTCTCTTCGTCGTTCGAGAACCCGGTCATCTTCCGGCCGGCAAACGGGGAGCCGCCCGGGGCGTTCTCCGTTGCGAGGACCGCGGCCGGCGCGTGGCAAAGCAAAGCCACAGGCGCGTTGTCCGCCATGCGCTCGGTAAGGATGTGCCCGGAAGTCTCGTCCACTGCGAGGTCTTCCATCGGGCCGTGCCCGCCGGGGTAGAAGACAAGGTCGTAATCCGCGGCCTTGACGTCCGCGAGGTTGAGCGGCTCCGCCAGAACAGGCGCAAGCTCATCGAGCTTCGCCTTCACCGCGGCCAGAGTGTCGGCGTCGCCCGCGCTCTCGTCGAGGCTCGCCTTATCGACGACTGGCGCCTTGCCGCCGGGTGTCGCCACATCGACGTCCCAGCCAGCGTCGGTAAAGACCGAGTACGGGGTCACCAGTTCTTCGGCCCAGAAGCCGGTGGGGTGCAGTGTGCCGTCGTTAAGCGTCCAGTGATCCGCCGCCGAAACGATCATGAGTACCTTGGTCATTGTGTCCTCCTAAAACTTGACGATCATCTTGCCGGTGTTGCCGCCCTCGAACAGCTCGAGGAACGCGGCCGGCATGTTGTCGATGCCCTCGCGCACCGTGGATTCGTACTTGATTGAGCCATCGACCACGAGCGGCGCGATTTTCTCCTGGAACTCCTTGGCCAGGTGCGAGTACTTGCCCACCACGAACCCGCGGAGGGTGAGGCACTTGCCGATGGACAGTCCCAGGTTCCGCGGCCCGGGTGCCGGCTCAGTGTCGTTGTACTGGGCGATCGCACCGCACATGGCAATGCGTCCGAACGTGTTCGCGTTCTGGATTGCGGCCTCGAGGTGGTCCCCGCCGACGTTGTCGAAATAGACGTCGATGCCCTCCGGCGCCGCCTTGGCGAGCTGGCCGTTGACGTCGCCGTCCTTGTAATTGAAGGCTTCGTCGAAGCCGATCCCGGTGATGTAGTCGATCTTCTCGGCGGAACCAGCAGACCCGATCACCTTCGACGCGCCGAGATGCTTGGCGATCTGCCCCGCCGCCGACCCCACAGCGCCAGCCGCACCCGAGATGAACACGACGTCGCCCTCCTTCATCTCGCCGACGGCTGTAAGCCCGACGTAGGCGGTGAGACCCGTCAGCCCGAGAATGCCCAAGTACGCCTCTGCCGGGGCGATGGAGGCGTCAATCTGCTCCACCTCGTCCTCCCTCAGGATGGCGTGGGTGCGCCACCCGGCGAAGTGCCTGACCGTGTCGCCCGCCTTGAACTTGTCCGAGCGGGACTCCGTGACCGTGCCGACCGCAGTGCCGGTCAGCGGCTCATCGATCTGGAACGGCTCGATGTAGGACTTCACGTCGTTCATCCGCCCGCGCATGTACGGGTCCACGCTGGCGAAGGTGTTCTCGACCAGGATCTGGCCCTCAGAAAGCTCTGGCAGCTCCACCTCTTCCATGCGGAAGTTCTCGGCGGTCGGCGCGCCCTCCGGGCGAGAAGCGAGAACCCATTGCTTGGCTGTAGTCAACGCATTACTCCTTACATCGTTGTCTCTGAACAACGGTAAGAACGTTGAACGGGGCGGTCGCTATTCCGGGTTAAGGGTCAAAAAGTGTGTCCAGAATCGCGGATTTTTAGGGATTGACCTGTAGGTTTCAGGAAAGTATATGCTTCCGGGGCATATATCTGGGTCTCGAGCGTTCAATCCTCGGTGTGGC
>NZ_JAPYJX010000005.1:0-257547 GCF_027257105.1 Corynebacterium faecium | reverse complement strand
CGTCTGCGTCGCAGTCACCGCCGCAGCAGTGGTCACCGGCGTTTCGGTGACCTTCGTCGTCTCCGTGGGCACCACGGTCTTCGTCGCAGCCGTCTCCGTCTGCGTCGCAGTCACCGCCGCAGCAGTGGTCACCGGCGTTTCGGTGACCTTCGTCGTCTCCGTGGGCACCACGGTCTTCGTCGCAGCCGTCTCCGTCTGCGTCGCAGTCACCGCCGCAGCAGTGGTCACCGGCGTTTCGGTGACCTTCGTCGTCTCCGTGGGCACCACGGTCTTCGTCGCAGCCGTCTCCGTCTGCGTCGCAGTCACCGCCGCAGCAGTGGTCACCGGCGTTTCGGTGACCTTCGTCGTCTCCGTGGGCACCACGGTCTTCGTCGCAGCCGTCTCCGTCTGCGTCGCAGTCACCGCCGCAGCCGTCTTCGTCGGAGTCGTGGTCACCGTGGATGTGATCGTCGGCGTCTCAGTGACGGTCGTAGGTTCGGTACTCACCGTGGTTGTCACCGCGGTGTCAGTAGTAGTCACGGTCGGAGTCACAGTCTCGGTGACCGCCGGGACCGTGACGGTTGTCGGAGCAGCGCTCGTAGTGGTGTTGCCCGAAGTCACCGTTGGGGTCGGCTGTTCTGCGGGCGTACAAGACTCCGTCCGCTCTGCTTCTGCAGCGCGCAACGCCAGGCCGTTGTTCGGATCATTTGGAGCATCATCAGACCACAAGAAACGGGTAACCACGGTACGCTGCCCATCGACAGTGCACTCCCCAATCTTCTCGTACGTGCCATAGCCCTCATTTGCAAAGTTTTCCATGAGGACGGGTCGTGCTTGAACCCCAGATACCTCATGCGCGGTTGTACCGTCGAAGGAAACGACTACAGAAAGGCCGTCGCAGGCTTCGTCGCAAAGCACGCGAAGCTCCTTGCTATTCGCGTTGTAATCCAACGCCATGACGCTGCGCAGCTCAGGGTTTTCGTACTTGCCAACCTCTTCGAACTCCCCGTTAGGCTGCAGGCGAACAAAGTGGACGAAGCCCGTGTACTCCACACCCACCGCGTACACATCAAGGTCCGGCAAGTAGGCGATGGCTTCCAAACCAAAGTTCGGTGGTACTTCACCAGTGATTGAATTGAGGTTCCACTCGCCAGTCACCTTGCCCCGGGAAGGGTCAAACTCGAGGATGGACGGGCGGGAGGGGCCAGAACCGTCACGCTCGGTGGCAATGTAGATCTTGCCGTCCTTACCTACGGTCACGCCTTCCGCGTCCGGATTCCCTGCACCATTTTCATAGGTGAGAGTCCATTCGTTCTTCTTGCTGTAGATCTTCTTGTCCTCGTCGTACTCCAGCTCAAACAGGCGCCCCGGGTTGTTGTTCACAATCCAGGCGTTACCGTTGCCGTCGAAATCTACGCCCGAGAAGTTCTCGCCCGCGAATCCGCCGACCGTATTGATTGAGTTGACCTCATCCGGCCACGGTTCACCCTCCGGCCATACGAGTTCCTCAGCGTTCTTTCCGTCCTTTGTTACTTTCGCAAGAGCGACGAGATCACCCTCGCCATCTGGGGTGCGCCCCCAGGAGAAGCGAGTGTGCGACGTCCAGCTCACTTCGTCGAATGGCTTGTTGTCGTCTGGCCTGTACAGACGCGCACTGTCAGCCTCACCAAGCCCGAACCCCTTCGAACCGTCGGGAGTATCGACTTCGGTGTAGAACGAGTAGTACCCGCCCGGTTGGATCACCGTATTCTTCGGGAACACAATCGGTGTGCGCCCCTGTTTGTCGTCTGCAAACTTCCAGCCCGAGATGTCCACCGGCGTATCGCCCGCGTTGTACAACTCCACCCAATCAGCAACAAAGTCGCCCTTGGTCTGGATCTCATTGATCCTGATCTTGCCAGTGTTCGAAGGCTTTTGGCTTGTCGACGACGGCACCTCCGACGGGTTCGGCTCCTCGTCCTCCACCCCGCAGGGAGCGGCATTGGCGTCACCCTTGGACTTCGCCGAGGACATCTTGAAGTCGTTGTTGGCTTCCGAGTAGCGGGACCACGACGTCGCCGCCCCCTCGCACACCGGGCTTTCCGTCCAGCCGAACTCATCAACTAGCTCTCCTGCAGCCGTCTTGAGAGTCAGGCTGTCCTTAGCGCTGAGCCCGAACCCATCAGTGCCATCTGGGACTACGCCGCCCTCTTTCCCGTCCGGAGTCAAAACGTAATAACCGCCTGCGGGAATGATCGTATTCGGTGCAAAGGTGATGTAAGTGTTGCCCTTGCCATCGCCACTATCGACGACCACCCAACCGCCGATATTTACCGCCTTGTCGCCGTTATTCACCAACTCGATGAAATCGACGCCGTCCGTCGTGATCTCATTGATAAAGACCTTGTCAAAATCGGACTTGGCGTTAGCGCTTTCACGAGTCGGCCCGTCCGTGATCTGCCATTTTCCAGTCATGTCCGGCACCAAGCCTCGTGAGGTGTGAACACCATCCCTCATGCCGTGAGACGACCACTTCTTTTCGTCGATCTGGTTGCCCTTCTCATCCTTGATGGTGATCTGATCGTCGCCACCAAGGCCGAACCCTTTAGATCCATCTGGAGTGACGCCCGTGCCATCGGTGTAGAAAGCGTAGTACCCGCGCGCCGGAATGACGGTGTTCTTTGGGAATGTGATCGGCTTGCTGCTCTTCCCACTGTCAATGGCGGTCCAGCCCGAAATGTCAATGTCGTTGTCGGTTGGATTGGCCAGCTCCACCCAGTCGCCGATCGGGTCAGAGTTGGTGACCACCTCATTGATGACGATGTCAGTCGACGCTGCTGCCGCTGCCACGGGCACCGACGCAAAACCAGACACGAGCATCACGGTAAATGGCACAGCAAATTGACGCGCACGGGAACTACTTCTCACGGGAGCTTCCTCCTTGGGAAAGTCTCATAACAAACTTGGAAAACGTTTGGAAAAGTAGTATGTTTGCGTGAATTTGCTCGAACGTCCAAGTGAATAAAACTTGAACAATTAAATAAACCCCGGGAAACATCCCGGGGCCACAAAAACTAGCTGGTATCTAAGCGTCGCCGCGCAGCTCACGCATGCGCTGAGCAACCGCGTCGTCGGCGACGTCAGCACCGGTCGGCGCGGCGGAACCAGTCTGCTGCGAGTTACCCTGCTCGATGGCCTGCTTGTTCCCAGAGGTCAGCTCCCCTGCCATCTCAGCGCGCAGCTGCTCCAGGCGGCCGTGGCCCGCCATCTGGATACCGGCCTGCTCGACCTCAGCCATGCGTCCCTCAATGGAGTTCTGCGCCAGCTCGGCGGCACCCAGTGCGTTGGCGTAGCGGCGCTCGATCTTGTCGCGAACCTGGTCCAGGTTCGGGCCGGAGGCGGTAATGGAGTTCATGGACTGCATGGTCTCCGACACCTTCTCCTGCATCTTCGCCTGCTCCAGCTGGGACAGCAGCTTGGAGCGCTCCGCGACCTGCTGCTGCAGGTGCGCGGCGTTGCGTTCGACGGCCTGTTTGGCCTGTGCTGCCTGCTGCAGCGCCTGATCGTGCAGCTGCTTAGTGTCCTCAACACCGGCTTCAGCGGTCACCAGCTGTGCAGCGAAGGCCTCTGCGGCATTCTCGTACTCCTGCGCCTTCTGCGCGTTGCCCTCACCGCGTGCCTTGTCGGCGAGCTGGAGCGCCTGGCGCGCGTTCGCCTGCAGCTTCTCGACGTCCTCCAGACGGCGGTTGAGCTGCATCTCCAGCTGGCGCTGGTTACCAATCACGGCAGCGGCCTGCTGGGACAGTGCCTGGTGCTGACGCTGTGCGTCGTTAATGGCCTGCTCGATCTGGACCTTGGGGTCTGCGTTTTCTTCGATCTTGTTGTCGAAGAGCGCCATCAGGTAGTTCCAGAACTTGGTAAAGGGATTCGCCATGGCTAAAGCACCGTGACCTTTCTGTCAGTAGATTGCGTTAAACGCCAACCACTGTAGTCGCGGAATGCCGGCTACGCTTCCGCTGCTGCCGGCGTGGTGCGCTCGAGCTCTTCGGTGAATGAGTGCAGCGACATGTTCGCCACAGCCTCAAGCAACACCTCGGAAACTGTGGTCCCCAACGCCTCGCACAGGGAGGCCAACAGCTCGGAGGAAACTTCTTTCCGGCCGCGCTCCAGCTCGGAGATGTAGCCGGAGGACACCCGCGCCTCTTTCGCCAGCGCGCGCAGTGTCACACCCTTGTCTGCGCGGAAGGCGCGAAGCGACATGCCGAGTGCCTCACGGAACAGCGGCTCGCGGGACGCAGTACGGGCGGCATCGGACGGCGCAACCGGCAGGTCGACCGGGGAGTCGTAGAGCAAAGTAGTAGTGGTCATCAGACTGTCCAACGACTCGCCGTTTAGTTTTGTTCCCGCACGCCCGTCAGCGCACCGACCAGCGCCGCCTCCACCGCCAAACGGCGGACCTCGTTGCGCTGCCCCGACAGCACACGCACCGGCACCGCAGCTCCCGGCATGAGCGCGTACTGGCCTACAGAGGGCTCAAGCAGCTCCGCCGCCTGCGACGAGGCGGTCCACTTCGGCCCGGCCAGCCCGATCCACACCATGCCAGCGGGCACACCGTCCTGCGCATCGGGGCCCGCCACGCCGGTCAGTGCCACTGCCCAGTCGGCCCCGCACACGCGACGCGTCCCTCGCGCCATCTCGCGCGCGACGGCCGCGGAGACCACGCCCTCGCGCTCAATCAGGTCCGCTGGCACGTCCGCAAGCGATGTCTTCAGCTCCGGCGAGTACGTGACCAGCCCGCCGACCAACGCATCCGAGGCACCGGGCACATCAGCCAACGTCGCTGAAGCGAGACCGGCAGTGAGCGATTCGCAGAAGGCGATGGTCTGGTGGCGGGCGCGGAGCTCGTCGATAAGCAATTGCGCAGTAGTCACTTGTTCACCTTCCCTGCATCAACCAAGTACTGCACGCCCGTGACCACAGTGACCGCGACCGCCAGCAGCATCACCACGAACGTCGGGGTGTCCATCCACGCAGGCAGCGGGCACAGATACAGCCCCACAGCGAGGCTTTGCAGCGCCGTTTTAAGCTTGCCGCCCTTCGACGCCGGCACAACCTTCCCGCGGCGCAGCATCACCATGCGCCAGACCGTAATGCCCAGCTCACGAACCACAATGACCACCGTCACCCACACCGGCAGCGTGCTGGCGATATTCAGGGTGACCAGCGCGGTAATCATTAGCGCCTTATCCGCGATCGGGTCGGCGATTTTACCGAAGTCCGTGACCAGCCCGCGGGCGCGCGCGATGTCGCCGTCGAGCTTGTCGGTGATCATGAGCGCGACGAACAACCCGAACGCCCACCACCAGCGCTCAGACAGCACCAGCCAGGCAAAAACGGGAATGAACAGGATCCTCATCGAGGTCAAAATGTTCGGGAGGTTCCAATTCGACTGCTTGTCGGGTTGCATCACAGCCTCCACCATACCCATGCGACGGTGCGCTCTTAGACTGCCCTACATGAAGTATTTCGCAGCCACGTACACCTACGGTGAGCAATCGCTTGTCGACGACACACGTCCCGCCCACCGCGAATTCATCGCCTCCCAGCTGTCGCTGGGCCGCATCGTCGGCTCCGGGCCGCTCGCGGGCGCCGAGCAGGCCCTGATCGTCCTGCAGCTGCCGGACTCGGCCACGGAGGCCGACGCCGCGGCAGTGTTGGACGAAGACCCCTACACCGTCGCCGGCGCCCTGGCCGCCCGCGAGATCCGGGAGTGGAACCCGGTGATGAACATCTTCAGCTAGGGGTTCGCTGGTTAGCCCTTGCGGGTCAGCCCTTGCGTCCGCCGCGGGCGACGTCGAGGTGGTCCGTGTCGCGCGAACCTGTCGCGGTGTGATCGCCCTTGCCGGAGGTAGCCGGGTCGTCGATCCATTCCACGTGGTGGCCGTGCTTGTCCACCTTGCGGCGGTTTCCGTGGTCGTCGTAGTCGACGTGGTAGTTGTTCTCCTCCGGATCCCGGCGGCCCGCCTTGACGTCGGCACGGTCCTTGATCACCGAGGCAATCGCGGTGATCGCGAGCACGCCGACGATGACCAACAGCGAGGCGACAGTACCGACCTCCGGCACGTCGAGCCCCTCGCCGCCGTTGATGAACGACAGGTTGTTCTCGTGCAGCGCGTGCAGCAGCAGCTTCACGCCGATGAAGCCAAGCACCACCGCGAGGCCGTATGGCAGGTACACCAGGCGGTCAAGCAGGCCGTTGAGCAGGAAGTAGAGCTGGCGCAGGCCCAGCAGCGCGAACGCGTTGGCGGTGAACACGAGGAAGGATTCCTGGGTGATGCCGTAGATCGCCGGGATGGAGTCGAAGGCAAACATGACGTCGATAAACCCGATCGACAGCAGGGCGACGAACAGCGGCGTGACAGCCTTCTTGCCGGCCTGAGTCCTCGAAACGAGCCGGTCGGAGTGGTACGACTTGGTCACCGGAATGACCTTGCGCAGCGTCTTGACCACGAACATATCGTTCGGGTCCGGGTCCTCCTGGTCGGTGACTTCGTCGTAGACCAGCTTGATGGCGGTGTAGATGAGGAAAGCGGCGAAGATGTAGAACACGTCCGACCACGCCTCGATGATCACGGCGCCAAGCAGGATGAAAATGAGGCGGAACACCAGCGCCATGACAATGCCGATGAGCAGCACCTTCTGCTGGTACGCGCGAGGGATCTTGAACGAGCCCATGATCAGGGCGAAGACGAACAGGTTATCCACCGACAGCGACAACTCGGTGATGTAGCCGGTGAAGAACTGCACGGCGTGCTCGGAGTCCCACAGCCACCAGACCAGCCCGCCGAACAGACACGCCATGGACATGTAGAACAGCGCCCAGCCGCCCGACTCCTTCATCGTCGGCTCGTGCGGGGTGCGCACGTGCGAGACGAAGTCGAAGATGAAAAATCCCAGGATCACCGCCGAGGTGATCAGCCAAATGTAAAGGGGCACATGCATAAGTAAGCCTCCGGTCAGCGTTGCGTAAAAGACCGGAGGTCTCCCCCACCACTGTGGGCGGTCCGGACCGGGGCTATCGCCTGACGACGGCACCGTGCTGACGATCCTGGACACTTCCGGGGTACTCCCCTCCAAGCGCGTTTCACACTACACCACGCGGCGGCGTGCCGCGTCCGCCGCCGCGCACCGCCCTGTACCGCTCCGGGCCCGCCCCACCTTCCGCGTAGATGCTTACCCCAGGATGCTTACTGCCCGAGGATGCTTACTTCTAAACGCTTACTTCTCGAGATATCGAGGGCCTCGGCGGGTGCACCACTCGATGGATAAGCATCCTGGGGTAAGCATCTAGCCCCGGTAAGCATCCTGGGGTAAGCATCTACGGCGGGGTTCTGCGTCCGCCAGCTAGAACGCTCCTCCGGTCGGGTTGTACGTCGCGGTGACGGTCCGGGTGTCGGCGTCGCCGTCCGCACCAGAGCCACCCGCATCGGAGCCACCCGCGCCGGAATCTGAACCGTTGGCGTCGCCGGCGCCGTCGTCAAGCTGCACGTCCTTGGGCGCCTCGGCCGGGTCTGCGCCCTTGATCATCCAGATGATGGTATCCAACTCCTCGGGCTTGACCAGCACGTCGCGGGCCTTGGAGCCTTCGGACGGGCCGACCACGCCACGGGATTCCATGAGGTCCATCAGGCGGCCGGCCTTGGCGAAGCCGATGCGCAGTTTGCGCTGCAGCATTGAGGTGGAGCCGAGCTGGGAGGTGACCACGAGTTCGACGGCTTCGAGCAGGTCGTCCATGTCCTTGCCGATGTCGTCGTCGATGACCTTGGCCTCGGCCTGCTTGTCCTCGGTGACACCCTCGACGTAGTCGGGCTCGTCCTGCTGCGCCTTCGCTGCCTCGACTACGGCTTGGATCTCCTCGTCGGAGACGAACGCGCCCTGGAGGCGCTGCGGCTTGCCGGCACCCTGCGGGATGAACAGGCCGTCGCCCATGCCGATGAGCTTTTCGGCGCCGCCCTGGTCCAAAATCACGCGGGAGTCGGTCAGCGAGGACGTCGCAAAGGCGAGGCGCGACGGCACGTTCGTCTTGATCAGGCCGGTGACCACGTCCACGGACGGTCGCTGGGTCGCCAGCACCAGGTGGATGCCCGCCGCACGCGCCTTCTGGGTGATGCGCACGATGGATTCCTCGATCTCCTTCGGCGCGGTCATCATCAGGTCGGCCAGCTCGTCCACCACGCACACGATGAAGGGGTACGGGCGCATCTCGCGCTCGGATCCCGGCGGCGCGGTCAGTTCGCCGGAGCGGACCTTGCGGTTGAAATCCTTGATGTGGCGCACGCGCGCGGACTTCATGTCCATGTAGCGCTGCTCCATCTCCTCCACCAGCCACTGCAGGGCGGCGGACGCTTTCTTCGGCTGGGTGATGATCGGCGTGATCAGGTGCGGGATGCCCTCGTACGGGGTCAGCTCCACCATCTTCGGGTCCACCAGAATCAGGCGGACTTCCTCCGGCGTCGCGCGCGTGAGCAGCGAGATCAGCATGGAGTTCACAAACGCGGACTTACCGGAGCCGGTGGAACCGGCGACCAAAAGGTGCGGCATCTTCTGGATCGAGGAGGCGATGAAGTCGCCCTCGATGTCCTTGCCCAGGCCGATGAGCATCGGGTCGTCCTGCGCGGAGACTTTCGGCGAGTCCAGCACGTCGCGCAGCCGCACCATCTCGCGGTCGGCGTTGGGCACCTCGATGCCGACGGCGGATTTGCCGGGGATCGGGGTGAGTAGGCGCACGTTGTCGGTGGCCACGGCGTAGGCGAGGTTGGACTGCAGGTTGGTGATCTTGGAGACCTTCACACCGGGCCCAAGCTCCACCTCGTAGCGGGTCACTGTCGGGCCGCGGGAGAAGCCGGTGACCTGCGCGTTGACCTTGAACTCCTCGAAGACGTCGGTGATCGCCTCGATCATGCGGTCGTTGGCCTCGGTGCGTGTCTTCGGCGCGTTACCCGCGAGCAGCAGTTCAGTCGACGGCAGGTGGTAATCGCCCTGCGGGATCTTGCGCACCTGCTTCGGCGCGGCCTGTTCGGTCTCGGATTTCGGTGTAGTCGCGGGGATCTTGGAGGCGTCGATGCCGCTGCGCGCCGCGATCGCCTTCGCCATCTGCTCGCGCGAGCTAGCTACGGCGTCGGGGGCAGTTGCTTCTCGACGTTCCGTCTCCGGCTCTTCCCGCTGCAGCACCTTCGTCTCGTTGTCGCGCTGGGCTGGCTTCGGCGCTGCAGGTTTCGGCGCCGCTGGCTTGGGCGCCGCTGGCTTGGGCGCCGGGCGCTGGACCACGGCGGTCTCGGCGGAATCGGCAGGCTCTGCTGCGGGCTGTTCAAAGCTATCTTCAACCTCGTCGGCGAAATCGAACAGGTCCAGCTCGCCGTCGCCGTCGGCCGGGTAGCTCTCCATCGGAGTCGGGCGTCGCAGCGACGGGCGACGCGTCGGGCGGGCCGGGCGCTCGGCGTCGGCGGCGCGGCCGCGTGAACGTCGAGAAGCAGCGCGGTCGTGCGCAGTGCGTCGTTCGCGGCCCTCCGCGATGTCGTCCAGGTCGTCGGCGACGTGGCTGTACGGGTCCTGGTCTTCTTCGTCGGGCGTGTCCGTGTTGGACAGCATGCGGGTGACCAGGTCCTTGATGTAGTCGTAGGCCTCGCGCACGGTGATGCCGGTGGCCTTGAGTGCTCCGTAGAGAATCACCAGACCAAGCAGCGGGATCGCCACAAACGAGGAGAATCCAGCTGCGAGGACACCGCCGGTGAAGGCGCCGAACGCGCCGCCGGCGAGTTTGCGCTCCTCCCACGACGCCGGGTTGCCCGCGAAGACGTGGATCAAACCGAGCATGCCAATAGAGATGATGGAAAAGCCCAGCGTCACTCGTGCGCGCACTGCGTCGGAGGTGCGCACATTGAGCATCAGTGCAATGGCTATGCCGACGAGGATGACCGGCAGGATCAGCGCGCCGGCGCCGATGAGCCAGTGGGTGCCGGTGGAGATGACCTCACCCACCGGTCCGGCCACATCGAACCAGACCGACCCGCCGATGACGGCGGCCAGGCCAATGAGAACTAAACCCCACGCGTCGGCGTGGGTTTCAAACGTGCTGTGGCCACCGGCGTGGCCATCGTGCCGCGGTTCGCGGCGCCGGCGTTCGCCTGTAACGGAGCTTTCAGTGCGCTCCTCTGGCATCTCGAGATCGTCCTCCCATTCATCCTCCCAATCGTCACGGCTGCGACGGGGCCTAGGGCCGGCGGCATCGTCGTAGTCGGACTGGTCCTTGTCGCGACGGAAAAACGACCCGACGCCGCGGGCGGCGGCGCCGAGCGAATGGCCGACAACTTTATACGCGGAACCCACGCGTTCGTCGGCGGTTTCAGCAGCCACGTTCGACGATGTCGGCGGGTGCGTCATGGACACCGGACCGCCGTGGCGGGTGCCGCCGGCAGGACGGCGCGTAGAAGACCGCGACGAGCGCGGCGCGGTGTTTTTGACAGACATGGCTGTAACTCTAACGCCTTAAGTCACATTTACACCTTACGCCACACCCGAGACGGTCAGTCAAGGGTCACATCTTGATCTCGAAACCCTCGAATGCGTCAACGGAGCCAGTCAGCTCTACCTGCGCCGCGTCGCGGCCGGAAACCCACAGCAGCAGCTCGCCAGGATCGCCCGAGACGCGCAACACGTTGTCGCCGCGTTCGGCCACCCCAGCCTTGTCGCCGATGGTTGCGGGTGGCGTGGTCGGCGGGGTCAGAATCACAGGCACGGGAGCGCCACGCAGCGTAAACTTGCCGAAGCGCTTCGCCAGCGCGAACAGCTCCTCGTTGATGACTTGGGAGAATTCGCGCGGCTCCACCACTCCCCCGCCGCGACGCACGTCCTCGTGGTGGATGAAGTGCTCGGACGTGTTCATAGCGGAGTTGAGCGGCTTGAGCCACACCGGCGGGCCGGCAGCCCACTCGCGCACGACGTCCTCGTACGGGCGGGCCTTGTGCTTCGCCGTCTCCTTCTCCGTGACACCTGAGAGTGCGTTCACGAAGATGCCGGGGGCGGCTGCCGGCTTGGACTCGCGGATGAGTAGATGGACTGCGAGGTCCTGGGTGGTCCAGCCCTCGTTCAGTGTCGGCGCATCCGGGCCAACCTTCAAGAGCAGCTGGGCGAGGCGTTCACGTTCTTTCTGCGCAAAAGACATGCGCCCAAGCCTAGCTGGAAAGGCTCACCCCAGAGTCGCTGGACAGTTTCATCTCCAGCTCGTGGTAACTCCTGATCTGCGGTGCGAACTGCTCAACCTTCGGGTCGAAGGTAATCACTTCGCCGCCGACGCCCCATCCGAGCTTTGTCGCCTGCTTGCCGTCTTTGAAGCACTCGTTGCGCCCGCCCTTGGCGTTCATGTGGCACATGACCGAGTCGCCCTCGAAGGCGCCCAGCACGCGCACGCCCTGCACCTTGATGTTGCGGAAGTTCGGGTCGCCGAAGCGGATCACGTCGTAGAGCTTCCAGGCGGATGCGTAGCCGGGGTCGTACGGCACCTCGGTGCCGGGCGGCAGCGGACGGCCGCCGGTCCAGTCGACGTCGTCCTGTGCGTGAGCGGTTGGTGCGAGGGTTACCGCGGCGGCAAGCAAAGCCGCGGCGGTTTTCGTTGCGGTCTTCATGGGCCACATTGTGCACACCCGTAACAGAGATGCCTAGCCTTTGTTGCGTGGTTGTTATGAAACCGTACGGTTTCCGCCTAGATCTAGGAGGACCCTGCCAACAGGTTAGACAAGCCCAGCCGCGCCTGGAACCCTAAGAAAAATCGGATCACCGGCGCGAAGAAGTTGACCATCGGATCGGTGGTGACGACCTTGCCGTAGGGCATGTAGCTCAGCTCGGTCGCCTCCTTGCCGTCGACGTAGCAGCCCCACATCCCGGCCTTCGCGTTTTCCAGGCACAGGATCGAATCCTGGTTGAACTGCCCGATCACGCGAACGCCTCGCACGTCCTGGTTGCGGAAGTTGGGGTCGCCCCACTTCACCACGTCGTAGCTGCGCCACTCAGTGGCGTAGCCGGGCTCGAACGGGACCTGCGTTCCCGGGGGAAGCGTGTGCCCGCCGGTCCAGCTGGTCTCATCGGCGGCGGCTGCTGGAGCGAGAAGGGAGGCGGAAAGAACGACGGCTGCTGTGGTGCGGTTGAGGTATCTCATAACTGTTGTATCGAAAGGCCCCCGAAAAGCGTTAGCCCCCTCGGCTGCCGCGGGGCGGGCCGAAGGGGCGTCGATAAGCAAATGCTTAGCGGGACTCGCGGGTGGACGCGATCTCGTCCTCGGTGGCGACGTGGTTGTCCGAAGACATCGGCACCACGGTCGGCAGAATCACCGGCTGGCGCTTGTAATTCTGCTCGATCGCGCGGGAGACCTTGCGGCGGATCTGCTGCACCATGCGGAACGGATCGTTCTCGCCCTCGGCTGCCAGATCGCCCATGACGGCCTCGACGCCCTCGACGACCTTCTTGTTGAAGTCGCGGTCGTCGTCGCTGTAGCCCGTCGTGGACACCTGCGGTGCCTCCAGCAGGCGGCCGGTGCTGTCGTCGATCACGCAGGTGATGGACACGACGCCGCCGGACGCCAGCGAGGTGCGGTCCGCCAACACGTCCGGGTCCACGTCGCCCATGGTGGTGCCGTCGACGTAGAGCTGGCCCACCTGGTACTGTCCGGCAACCTTGATGTTGCCCTTGTGCATGTCCACAACGACGCCGTTCTGGGCGAGAGCGGTGTTGTTGGGCTTCACGCCGGTGGAGATCGCCAGCTCCTTGTTGGCGCGCATGTGGCGCCACTCGCCGTGCACCGGCATCGCGTTGCGAGGGCGCGCCGCGTTGTACAGCGCGAGCAGCTCGCCGGCGTAGCCGTGACCGGACGCGTGGACGTGCGCCTCGGCGTTGGTGATCACGTTCGCGCCGATCTGCGCGAGGTTGTTGATCACCGCGAACACCGCTTCCTCGTTGCCCGGGATGAGCGAGGAGGACAGGATGATCGTGTCGCCGTCGTGGATGGTGATCTGGCGGTGCTCGCGGCGGGACATGCGCGACAGCGCAGCCATCGGCTCGCCCTGGGTGCCGGTGGTGATCAGCACCGTCTTGTGCGGTGCCATCTTCGCGGCTTCCTCGATCGGGATGATCGTGCCCTTCGGTGCCTTGAGCAGGTTCATCTTCTCCGCGATCTCCATGTTGCGCAGCATGGAGCGGCCGTTGAAGGCCACCTTGCGGTTGTTAGCCACGGCGGCGTTAATCGCCATCTGCACGCGCGCAACGTTGGAGGCGAACGACGCGATGACCACGCGCTGGCGGGCGTTCGACACCAAACGGGTCAGCGTCTCCTCGATGCCGGCCTCCGAGGCGGAGATGCCCGGGATGGTGGCGTTGGTGGAATCGCACATGAACAGATCGATGCCCTCGTCGCCGAGGCGGGCAAGCGCCGGGATGTCCGTCGGCTTGCCGTCGTACGGCGTCTGGTCCACCTTCACATCGCCGGTCATAACGACGTGGCCTGCGCCAGTCTTGATGGAGACACCGAGGCACTCCGGGATGGAGTGGTTGACGTGCCAGAAGCGCAGACGGAACGGGCCGACGGTGACCTCGGAATCCTTGTTCACGTCGTTGAGCTTCGGACGCTGGCGGTGCTCCTGCGTCTTCGCCTTGATCAGCGCGTTGGTGAACTTCGACGAGTAGATCGGGATATCGCTGCGCAGCTTGAGCAGCCACGGGATCGCGCCGATGTGGTCCTCGTGGCCGTGCGTGACCACGAGCGCGTCGATCTTGTCCAGCTTGTTTTCAATCGGGCCGAAGTCCGGCAGCACCAGGTCCACGCCCGGCTCGTCGGAGTTCGGGAACAGCACGCCGCAGTCCACGATGAGCAGGCGGCCGTTGTACTCGAAGACCGTCATGTTGCGGCCGATTTCAGAAATGCCGCCGAGCGCGTAGATGCGCAGCGTGTCCTTGGCCGGCTTCGGCGGTGCGGGCAGGCGCTTGGTCAGATCGGCGCCCTGCATGGATTTCATGGGGTTGCGGCGACCGCCGCCCTGGCCCCCACCGTTGCCGCCGTTGCCGCCGCGGCCACGGCGACGGCGGTTGCGGCTGCTGCCGCCACGGTTGTTGCCGCCGTTTCCGCCGTTGTCGCTGTTTCCGCCGTCGCGGCCGCCGCGGTTGTTGCCGCCGTTGCGGCCACCGTTGTCGTCGCGGTTGTTGTTGCCGTTGTTGCCGTTGTTGCCACCGTCGCGCTCAGCTTGCGCGTCGTTGCCGCCGCCGTTCGCAGGGGTGTCGCTCGGCGCCTGGAAAACCGGCTGCTGTTCGGTTGCTTCCGGCGGCCCGGCCTTGCGCGTCACCTTGCGTGCGCGGTTGCGGGGTTCATTCATGTTTATAGGACTCCAGCCTGTGTCATTTCTTCGCGGAGCCGCTCGACCTGCTCGTCCGTCGCCGCAGCGACCGGCAGGCGGGGGTCTCCTACTTCGATGCCCTGCAGTCGCAGAGCTGCCTTTGCAAATGTCACGCCGCCCAGCGCGCCCTGTTGGCGCGCGAGCACGTTGAGTGTGTTGGCGTTGATTTCCCGTGCGCGGGCGAGATCGCCGTTCTCGTATGCAGTCACTAGTTCACGCAGCGCCTTCGGTGCGGCATGCCCAACCACGGAGATCATTCCGGTCGCGCCGACAGCGAGCCACGGGAGGTTCAAAGGGTCGTCGCCCGAGTACCACGCCAGCCCGGTCTCCTGAATCAGGGTGGACGCTGCGAGCATGTCGCCTTTCGCGTCCTTCATTGCCTTGATCGTGTCCACTTCCGCAAGCCTGCGGATGGTGTCGGAGTCGATCGGGATGCCGGAGCGGCCGGGGATGTCGTACAGGCAGACCGGAAGGTCGGTCGCTGCCGCAACTGCGCGGAAGTGCGCTTCTACGCCTGCCTGGGACGGTTTGGAGTAGTACGGCGTGACCACCAGAAGGCCGTCAGCGCCGGCCTTAGCGGCCGCTTTCGCCATTGCCACCGCGTGGCGGGTGTCGTTGGACCCCGCGCCTGCGATGATGTGGGCTTTGCCCCCTACCTCTTCGCGCACTGCTTTTAAGAACGCGACCTTTTCTTCGTCGGTGGTTGTCGGGGATTCGCCCGTCGTGCCTGCGAGCACTAGTGCGTCGATTCCTTGTTCTACCAAGTGGGCAGCGAGATCGCGGCCTGCCGCAAGGTCGAGTTCGCCATCGGAATCAAACGGCGTGACCATTGCTACGCAGACGGAGCCGAAGATGTCGGCTCCCAGATCAGCTTTGAGAGATGTGCCCATGGCCCAGTAGGATACCTGCCCCTTACGAGCAATTGCTTATCGACGTTCCCCTTCGGCCAAATCGCCGAAAAGCAGCGGCGCCTCGCGCTGCATGACCTCGAGGACCGCACCGGCAAGCTGACGGATTTCTTCGTGCTCGAACCTGCCGTTATGCGCTGCGATGAATTCGCGCCACGCCCGGTAGGTGCCGGTGGCGACCAGTTCAGTTTCGGCCGCGGCGGGCACGAGGGCATCGGCGGCTTCGCGCGCCCGCTTGCGGCGCACAAGCGCATTCGGCTCGTCAGCCATCGCATCATCCAGGGCGCGCAACAGCTCGCCCCGAACGAACTCCGCCTCTTCCACGGCAGCGTCAAACAACCGCGTGAGTTCCTCGTCGGCGGCGATGGCCGCCGGCACCACTGCCCCGTCGGTCGCGCGCTCGCTCACGGCTAGCCCGTGGCCCCGGATCGCGGCGGCCGCGTCGCGCGAGACACCCCGCACATGCAGGGTGGCGCTGGCGTGTTCCAGCATGCCCGCGCGCGAATCGGCGAGATCGTCGGCGTTGCGGCGCAGGAGGGAGGCCGACGGGACGTCGCTAAGCATGGCGAATGCCACCGCCCCCTCACCTTGGGTGACACCTTCTGCAACCGGGATCCGCATTGCGGTTGCCGCGACAAGTTCTACCTGCATTTACAGACCGAGGTAGGCGTCGAGTCCGATGGTCAGGCCCGGGCGGTTCGCCACCTCGCGCACGCCGGTGAGCACACCGGGAACGAAGGATTCGCGGCCGTAGGAATCCTGGCGGATGGTCAGGGACTGCTCGGTGGTGCCGAAAATGACCTCCTCGTGCGCGACCATGCCCTGCATGCGCACCGCGTGCACCGGCACGCCGTCGACGTTCGCGCCGCGCGAGCCGTCGAGCGCCTGCTCGGTGGCATCCGGCATGTCGGCCAGGCCGGCTTCCTTGCGCGCATCCGCGATCCCCTGCGCGGTCTTGACCGCCGTGCCGGAAGGCGCGTCCAGCTTGTTCGGGTGGTGGAACTCCACCACTTCCGCGGACTCGAAGAACGGCGCGGCCTGGCGGGCGAACGCCATGGTGAGCACGGCGGAGATGGCGAAGTTCGGGGCGATGAGCACGCCCACCCCCTCGTTCGCCGCGCACCAGTCGCGCACCTTCTGGTAGCGCTCGTCGTCGAAGCCGGTGGTGCCCACTACGCAGTGGATGCCGTTATTGATGCAGAACTCCAGGTTGTCCATCACCGCGTTCGGGGTGGTGAAGTCGACGATGACGTCCACGCCTTCTTCCACCAGCACCTGCAGCGAGTCGCCGCTGTTTACCTCTGCGGCGAGCTGCAGGTCATCCGCCTTTTCCACACCGGCAACAACGGCGGAGCCGACCCTGCCGGCCGCTCCGAGCACTCCAACTTTGATCATGGGTGTCCTTTCTATTTGTCTCCGCCGGCCATGGTAGCCCCGCTAGGGTGGGGCTTATGACTCTCCACAGCCGCAGCTTCCGCCCCCGCCGCAGCCGAGCCGTCTTCGCAGCGCTCGCAGTGACCGCTTTGACCGTTGCGGGCTGCGGCTCTGAAACGGGTGACACCGGTTCGTCGTCTGAGCCAACCTCAGAGTCGGCTATGGCGACGAGCGCCGCCGAAAGTGCTGCAACGCCGGCATCTACTTCCACGTCCGCGGAACAACCGGAGGAGGCCGACACGAGGGACGTCTCCGCGGCGGCGGCCCCGGCGGGCGGCCCGTCCGCCTCCCCGTTCACCCTGGAGGACACCCACCTGCAGCACCCGGGCAACCGGGAGCTGCAGATCGAAGACGTCCGGGCGGGCTCTCACGAGGGCGTCGACCGCGTCGTGGTGGAGCTGTCCGGCTCCGGCACGCCGAACGTGTTGGCCGGCTACACCGCAGACCCGCGCCAGCAGGCCTCCGGGCAGCCGCTCGTGCCGGCTGGCAACGCGTACTTCGAGCTGATCATCCAGGGCGTGCCGTGGTCGATGGGCTTGAGCGAGGCCGACTTGGCCAAGGCTGACCCCGCCGGCGTGGCGGCCGGGGGCATCCAGGAGATCGCCGACGGCGGAATCTTCGAGGCGGATGCCCAGTACATCGTCGGCCTTGATGCCCAGCGCCCGTACAACCTGTACCTGTTGGAGAACCCGACCCGCGTGGTCGTGGACTTTCAGAAGTAGGAGGCAACAATGAGTCTGATTTCCTGGCTCGGACTCGGGTTCGTGGCACTGCTCGCCATCGGCGGCATCGTTGCCTTGGGCAATACCTCAAAGGAGATCTACGAAAGCGACATGGAGGAAGACTCCAAGCGCCGGTGGGGTTTCCTCATGGGGTTTTCACCCCTAGCCGGGCTGTACGCCTACAAGAGGCGGAATGAACTGTTCGGTCACGGCGAGCGGCCAGTGGATGAGCCTGGCAGGGGCGGCGATCAGGAGACATTCCGTAGTTAAACATTCCCAGCCTTTTATGCGATCCCGCGCCTAAACATCGTCTAAAGTGAACGGGAGCACACTGACGCCTAAAAGTGGCGCCGGAGAATCTGTGTGAAAGGTTTTGTGATGTTTGACCCCTATCGCCGCCCCACGGTGGCGGTTGTCGGCGCCGGAATCTCTGGTTGCACCGCCGCGGCGGAGTGCGCGTTTTCCGGCTTCGACACCACACTGTTCGACCGCCAGGAGTACATCGGCGGCCACCTGACCGCCCCGGACGCACCCACCGTGTCCAGGCGGCAACACTTCCGCACCCCGTACTTGAAGCTCACAACGACGGACGGCACCCCGCGCTCGCTCATCGCGCACCTCGAGGCCGCCGTCGATGCGAGCGGCGCGACCTTCAGAGGTGGTGCCGAGGTCACGGGCGCCGAATGGAACGCCGAGGAAGGACAGTGGGAAGTCAGTTACACCCGCGGCGGCGAGACGCGCACTGAGCTTTTCGACGTGCTGATCCGCGCGACCGGCGAGCCCTCCCCGTGGATCGGTATCCCGGGCCGGGCAAACATCAGCGCGGACGAGCTGTACCTCCACAACGGCGTGGACGTCGTCGGCCTGCCCAACGCGCTGTTCGTGGACTACCACACCCCGGACCCGAAATTCGACCAGAAGTCCTGGGCCGTCTTTGAGGCGCGCGGCGACTACGCGCGCAGGTACGTGCGCCAGCTGGAGATCCGCGGCCCCGGCGCCCTGACCGTCAAGCCGGACAAGTGGCGCGTGCAACCCGGCACCGTCCGCGGGCTGAAGGCAGCCCTTGTCGAATTCGATCCGGACGTCCACGCATTTACCCGCGCCGAGAACTACCAGGCCGCATCCCGCCGCGCCCGAAGCGAAGCTGCAAGCTAGGCAGCGGCGAACGATAGCTTTTTAGGAGACACGATGACCACCTTGAAACCCTCCGCCAGCACGACCCCAGCCGAGTTCGACTCCCACGGTGCCGCAGTAGACGCCAGCGGCCTGCCCGAGCTCGGCCCGGATTCTATTTTGTGGCAGCGCTTCGGCGACTGGCGCTCCCTGTTCGTGGCCCTGAGCGCCGGCGTGCTGCAGATCGCGCAGCGCGACATCAGCCGTTCGCTTGTGCAGCAGTCCAACGTTTTCGACAACGAGGTCGCCCGCCTGGTCCGCTCCGCGTTCCCGATTATCCGCACGGTGTACGAGGGCCCGGAGGTCGGCGCGATGATCCGCGACTTCCATAAGGACATCAAGGGCACTCACCCGGACGGCTCGCGCTACCACTCGCTGAACCCGGAGGTCTACTACTGGGCGCACGCGACCTTTACCGCCATGCCCTATCTCCTGGCCGGCAACTTCATGCCCGACATGACGCATGCCGAGCGCGAGCAGCTCTTCCAGGAGTCGCGCACCTGGTACAGCTACTACGGCGTGGCCGAGCCGGAGAACGCCCCGAAGTCCTACGACGAATACGTCGACTACATGGATGCCATGTACGACAAGCTGGGCCCGAGCGAGACCATCGACCGCTCCCGCATCATGAACGGCCTGACGCTGGATCCGCCGGACCCGTCGGTGCCGCGCTGGGCGTGGAAGCCGATCGCGCCGTACGCGTCAAAGCTTCTGCTGTGGGTCTCCATCGGTTTGCTGCCGGAGAAGGTCCGCAACTCCCTCGGCCTTGAGTGGACCAAGTCCGACCAGCGCAAGCTCAACGTCTTCTCCCGTGCCACGCGCGCCGTGTTCTCGGTGCTGCCGCGCAAGGCGCGCATGGTGGCGATCGCCTCCCGCGCCTTCGAGCGCGCCGAGGCGGAGACCAGATAAAAGGCGCGAAGCACGGGGCCGTCGGTACGCACCGACGGCCCCGTGTTTTTCTTTTCTCTGTCTACTTCGGAACCTTCAGCTGCACCGCGGGCGCATGCAGGTGCAGCCCGTCGAGGCTGACCATCTGCATGGACACGTTGCCGAGGGCGATTCGGTCCATCACAAAATTCGGCACAGGGACGTTCGGCACCGGGCGGGCATCCGGCACACCCAACTGAGCGAGTACGTCGCCGAGGGAGCCGCGGAGGTCTACTGTCACCGGGACCGTGGGCACTCCTGCTACGACAGGGGTTGCGGTCAGCCCGGTGGCAACGACGGTCACGGGCCCGTCGGAGACCTGTGTCTCAACTTGGCCGGTGGTGAGGATTCCGCGGGCTGCGAAACCTGGCACTTCCAGCGAGAGGTTGCGCGCGGTGAGCTTGTCCCCTGTCAGGATCAGCGTCCGCGTCGGCACGTCGCCGATTGTGACCATGCCCATCGTGGCTCGCACGTTGCCGGTGATCGCCACATTGTCTGCGGTCACGGTGCTGAGGTTCTGCGGCGCGATCGTGCGCGTCGGCTCGAGTTCCGGGTACGTCAGTAGATCCCGCGACTCCTCGGGTTGGGGTGCCTGCGCCGAGGGCAGCTGCGGTGCCGGCGGCACCTGAATATCCAACGGATTGGGCACGCTTGGCAGCTGAGGCAGTGTAGGCGCGGGCGGCAACTGTGGCAGCGCCGGGATCTGCGGCTGCTGCGGCGCCGGCTCTTGGGCGTTGACCGCAGGCTCTTCTCCAAGATTCACCACAAGCAGGCCCGCGCCCGCAAGCACGATGGCGACGGATTTGGCGTTGCGCAGTAAAGACAGATCGATCTTGGTGGATCCTCCGCGGCGGGAGGACTCTCCTTCGTCTGCAGCCGGTGGCGCCTGCTCCCGCTTTTTGCTTCGAGTGTGCTTGCCACCCGGTTTCGGATCCCGGTCCTCCCAGGCGAGACCGAGGGCTCCGCCCACAATGCCAAGCAGAGAGCCGACGAGGAACCCGCCTATATTCGACGTTGGCAGCGCGACAATGGCCACCAAAATGCTCATCACACCCAGATAGGGCGCAGCAAACGGCTGCAGCCACATCCCAATGCCGAACATGATCAGCGCGGCACCGATGAGCAACGTGGATACGCCCGAGATGGTTGCAATCATCACCAGCAAGTCGGACACGCGGATAGTGAAGTAGGCCGGTGCGAGCATCACTACGCCGGAGAGAATTACCAGCAGGCCCGGAAGAAACGGCCGCTGTTTCCGCCATGCTTTGAACCGTTCTCGTGCGGGAGTTTGCTCGGCACGGTGTCCACCGTCGCGGCGCTTCGCTCCCCGCCCCTTCTTCTCCTCGTCGGCAGCGCTTTGCTGCGCGTCTTCGGAGTCGCCGTCGTCGAAGAAGAAGTCGTCGTCCTCCGGTTCGGTGTTAGCTCGTGCAGCCATCGGCCATTCCCCGCGCTACGTCGACCACCACGCCGGAGGCGATGAGCTTCTTCGCACCGACGGAGGTGGCGCGAATGTCGTCCGCACTCAGCGTGACCTTATTTGCATGCAGACCCCATGTGCCCTGCGGCGCCATGGAGTTGAACTGATTCGCATCGGCGCCTACCGAGGCATCCGTGAGGTCGAGTGCGCCCTTGATGTCGGTCGCGCCGACGACGAGGTCGCGGACCTCGACGCTGTTGTCGCCGAGCGCCTTCAGCGTGAACGTGCTCTCGCCCACCACCGGAACGTCGGGAAGAGCCGCGGAAAGACAGAGGTTAGAGGCGTACGCGTGCTCAAACTTCAGGCGCGCGACGGGGAGCGACTCGTTGGCCATCTGTTCCCCGTCGGTAAAAATGCTCAGCCCTTCCCCATCAAGGTGGGTCATACTGATTTTGAAAAAAGTTCCCGACAATGCGAGGTTCGCAGTCAGTCCGCCCTGCGCAACAGCAACGCCGGTGGCGCCAAAGCCGATGAGCCCAGCGAGAAGAGCTGCACCAGCTTTCGCCTTGTTGATCCTTCCCATGGCGTTTCCTTCCGTCCGTGGCCGGACGCCAAACCGCCGGTCTGCCGACGGCTGCCATCACGGTAAGCATTTATGATCTGGAACACCGTAACACATCGCCTGTAAGGGGTTTAACACATCCGCGCCACCCATTTTTTGACCGTTACCCGTGACCCACTTCGCAGTGACTATTTGTGTGTATTACACTTCACAAACACACGCGAACTTGTCCCTAGCAGCCCACAGAGAAAAGGAAGATCGCTGATGTCTCACGCACTTGCACCTGATGGAGCAGACGCCCGCACGAACGAATCCGCAGAGGACACCCGCTTCGCGCAGCCGGACAATCTGGAAAAGCCGGAGCGCGCAAAGCGGGAACTGAAGCGAGCGCCGCTCGGCCCGGATTCCTTGCTTTGGAAGTGGGGCTCGGACCAGCGTCTGCAGCTCCTGCGCGGCTACACCGGCGTGTTGCAGAACATGCACCCGGCAATCGGCCAGTCGCTGCTGGATCACTCCAAGTTCTTCGAAGAGCCCTTTGCGCGCCTTGAGCGCTCCACCCCGCAGATCATTTACTCCATCTACGATGACGGAACCCGCGCCAAGATGATCCGCGATTACCACCACACCATCAAGGGCAAGCTCCGCAACGGCGAGCGTTACCACTCGCTGAACCCGGACGTGTACTGGTGGGCGCACGCCACCTTCGTCTGGCGCGTCATTTGGGCGCAGGAGCTCTTCGGCACCCCCTTCACCCGCGCGGAGAAGGAGCAGATCATCCAGGAGGGCGTGACGTGGTGGGACATGTACGGCATGTCCGAGCGCCCGGTGATCGACACTCTCGACGGCTACATCAAGTACTTCGAGGAGATGGAGGAAAAGGTCCTCGAGCGCAACGAAACGGTCGACTTCGCCTTGCGCACCGCCCGCGTGGAGCCGGTCAAGGCTCCGGACGGCGTGCCTGAGGCTGTGTGGAAGGTCATTTGGAAGCCACTCATGAACAGCGTCATCTGGCTGACCTACGGCACGCTGAGCGATAGACAGCGCGAGATCCTGGACCTGCCATGGACCAAGAAAGACCAGCGCCGGTTCGACCGCATCGCCAAGGCGGTGAAGAAGCTGTTCACCATCCTGCCGGAAGACAAGCGCTACATGGAGCCGGGTCGCTCCATGATGATCAAGGCAGGGATGATCGAAGGCAAGTACAAGGAACCGAAGCTTGCCGACGCGTACCACGGCCAGGGCGACAACGACGCGGACACCGCGCCCAAGGACGAACCCAAGACCGGCGCTCAGGACGGCGACGCAGACGGTCGCCGCGCCGCCGGTTGCCCCTTCTAACCGTTCTCATCCGCCCCAGGACCCCAGGCCCTGTCCCTCCACTTCGCAGGTGCCTCCGGTGCTGGGGTGTTCTTCTCGTTCAACCATTGTTACGGAGACCTCATGGCTATCACCCGCCTGAAAGAACAACCGCTCCCCGCGGACTTCCTCGACCGGCTGCAGAAGTTCACCACCAACGCGACGACCGGCTCCCTGTACACAGGCGAGCGTAAGTCGGTCACCTCCCCGTTCTTCGACGGGGAGCTTGGCTGGGTCGGTGTCGGCACCGCCGCCGACGTGGACGAGGCATTCAAGCTTGCTCGCCGCGCGCAGCCGTTGTGGGCCGCAAAGCCGGTGAAGTACCGCGCCGCTTTGCTGGAACGCTTCCACGACCTAGTCAAAGAAAACCGTGAGCTTCTCGCGGACATCGTCCAGCTTGAAACCGGCAAGGACCGCACCGCGGCGTACGACGAAGTGCTGGACGTGATGAACAACGCCCGCTACTACGCCAACATCGCCGCCGATGAGCTGGAGATGAAGGCGCGAGCGGGCGCATTTCCCCTCATCACAAAAACCGTCGAGCAGCGGGTGCCGAAGGGTATCGTCGGGCAGATCAGCCCGTGGAATTACCCGCTCGCGCTCGGCATCTCAGATGCGCTCGCGGCGCTCGTCGCGGGCAATGCCGTGATTGCCAAGCCGGACCTGAACACCCCGTTTTCCAACATCATCTCGCTGAACCTCCTACTCAACGCCGGCCTTCCTCACGACGTGTTCCAGATTGTCACAGGCACCGGCCGCGAGGTGGGCCAGGCGATCGCCCAGCAGTGCGACTACCTCATGTTCACCGGCTCCACCGCCACCGGCAAGCTTTTGGGCAAGGTTGTCGGCGAACGCCTCGTTGGCTACTCCGCCGAGCTCGGCGGCAAGAACCCGATGATCATCGCGCCGGATGCGGACATCGAGGCCCACATCGACACCATCGCCACCGCCTGCTTCTCCAACTCCGGCCAACTGTGCGTCTCCATCGAGCGCATCTACGTGCCCGACGAGGTCTTCGACCGCTTCATCGGCGCGTTCCGCGAGGCCACCAAACGCATCAAACTGGGTTCGGGCTTGAACTGGAACTACCAGATGGGCTCGCTGATCAACCAGAACCAGTTGGACACCGTGCAACGGTTCGTCGATGACGCCGTGGCCAAGGGCGCGACCGTCGTCACCGGCGGCACACCCCGACCGGACCTTGGGCCGTTCTTCTTCGAGCCGACGGTGCTCACAGACGTGCCCGAAGGCGCCGACCTGCTCACCCAGGAGGTCTTCGGCCCGGTCGTCTACGTCCAGCGGGTGGCGGACACCGACGAGGCGATCCGCCTAGCCAACAACACCAGCTACGGCCTCAACGCCTCCGTGTTCGGCGCTCCCGACACAGCCTGGGAGATCGCCGAGCAGGTGCAGGCCGGCGGCGTGACCATCAACGACGGCTACGCGGCCACCTGGGCATCCGTGTCCACCCCGCTCGGCGGCGTGAAGGAGTCGGGCGTGGCCCGCCGCCACGGCCCCGAGGGCCTGACCAAGTACACCGAGGTCAAAAACATCTCACAGCAGCGGATTATGTCCATGCGTGGCCCGAAGCAGATGCCGCGCAAGTACTACGGCGAGCTCATGACCACTGCGCTGGATCTGGGCAAGAAGTTGCGGTTCTTGCCGTGACGTGAAACGTCGAGAAGCAAGAAAGCGGGCGCCCTCACCACGAGAGCGCCCGCTTTTCGACGATTACCTGCCGGTTTACTCGCCGTCCTCGACCGGAACCAACGAGATCTTGCCGCGGTTGTCGATGTCGCGGATCTCCACCTCGACCTTGTCGCCGACGTTGATGACGTCCTCGACGTTTTCCACGCGGGTGTTACCGCCCAGGTTGGAGATGTGAATCAGGCCGTCGGTGCCCGGCATGATGGACACGAACGCACCGAACGCCACGGTCTTGACCACGGTGCCCAGGTAGCGCTCGCCCACCTTCGGCATCTGCGGATTGGCAATCGCGTTGATCTTCTCAATCGCGGCGTCCGCTGCCTCGCCGGAAGCGGCGGAGACGAACACCGTGCCGTCGTCCTCGATGGAGATCTCCGCGCCGGTGTCCTCGGTGATCTGGTTGATGGTCTTGCCCTTCGGGCCGATGACCTCGCCGATCTTGGCCACTGGAACCTTCACGGTGGTGATCTTCGGGGCGAGCCCGCTCATCTCGTCCGGGCCCTCGATGACCTCGGCCATGGTGTCCAGGATGGCGTCGCGGGCGTCGTGCGCCTGGTTCAGCGCGTCAGCCAGCACCTTCGACGGGATGCCGTCGAGCTTGGTGTCCAGCTGCAGCGCAGTGATGAACTCGCGGGTGCCGGCGACCTTGAAGTCCATGTCGCCGAACGCGTCCTCCGCGCCCAGGATGTCGGTCAGCGCGACGTACTCGGTCTCGCCGTTGACCTCGCCGGAGACCAGGCCCATGGCGATGCCAGCCACCGGGGCGGCCAGCGGCACGCCCGCGTTGTACAGCGACAGCGTGGAGGCGCACACCGAACCCATGGAAGTCGAGCCGTTGGAACCCAGCGCCTCGGAAACCTGGCGGATGGTGTACGGGAAGTCCTCGCGCGACGGGATCACCGGCAAAAGCGCGCGCTCGGCGAGGGCACCGTGGCCAATCTCGCGGCGCTTCGGGGAACCGACGCGGCCGGTCTCGCCGGTGGAGTACGGCGGGAAGTTGTAGTGGTGGATGTAGCGCTTGGAATCCTCCGGGTGCAAAGAATCCAGGTGCTGCTCCATCTTCAGCATGTCCAGGGTGGTCACGCCGAGAATCTGAGTCTCGCCGCGCTCGAACAGTGCGGAGCCGTGGGCGCGCGGGATGAGCTGGACCTCGACCTCAAGGTCGCGGATGTCGGTCACGCCGCGGCCGTCGATGCGGAAGCCCTCGGTGAGGATTTTCTCGCGCACGATCTGCTTCATCAGCGCGTTGTAGGCCGCGCGGATCTCCTTCGACGCCGCCGCGTACTCCTCGCGGTCATCGTCGTCGATGTCGAAGTCGTCGAGAAGGCTTGCCTCGATGTCTTCCATGTACTCGTTGGTGGCCTCGTCGCGCTCAGCCTTGCCCTTGATGGTGAGCAGCTTGCCCAGCTTCTTGGACGCCTTCTTCTCCACGGCGTTGAAGGCCTTGTCGGAGTACGCCGGGAAGAGCTGGAACTCCTTGGTCTCCTTGGCCATCTCGTCGGCAAGGCCGCGCTGGGCGCGGCACAGCGTCTCAATGAATGGCTTGGCGGCCTCGATGCCCTCGGCGACGGTGGCTTCGGTAGGCGCCGGGTAGCCGGCCTCGATCTGCTTAACCACGTTCACGCCGGCGCCAGCCTCCACCATCATGATGGCGACGTCTTCCTCGGTTTTGCGGCCGCGCTTGCGCTCGACCATGCGGCCAGCCACAACCATCTCGAACAGGCAACGCTCGTGCTGCTCGTGGTTCGGGAAGGCCACCCACTGGCCCTCCGGGTGCTTGTCGTCCGCCAGCAGCGCCATGCGCACGCCGCCGACCGGACCGGAAACCGGCAGGCCAGACAGCTGGGTCGCTGCGGACGCGCCGTTGATGGCCACGACGTCGTAGTACTCCTCCGGGTGCTGCGAAAGCACGGTGATGACCACCTGCACCTCGTTGCGCAGGCCCTTGACAAAGGTCGGGCGCAGCGGGCGGTCGATCAGGCGGCACGCCAGGATCGCCTGCGTGGAGGGGCGACCCTCACGGCGGAAGAAGGAGCCCGGGATCTTGCCGGCTGCGTACATGCGCTCTTCCACGTCTACGGTCAGCGGGAAGAAGTCGAAGCCCTCGCGCGGCTGGTTGGATGCGGTCGTGGTGGCCAGCATCATCGTCTCGTCGTCGAGGTAGGTGGTCACGGAGCCGTCCGCCTGGCGCGCCAGCTGGCCCGTCTCAAAGCGGATGGTGCGCGAACCGAAGTCGCCGTTGTCCAGGGTGGCTACTGCCTCGGTGATGCCAAATTCCTCGTCCACGTGGACGTCGAAAGCATTCTTTGGCTTGAAGTTGCTCAAAAGGATCCCTCTCCTTGAAGGTTCGTGGCGATCATCGGTGCCGCCTTGTCGTGTTTCTCATGCAACGGCCAATGATGATAACAAAAAACGCCCCACCACGCAGGTGAGGCGTTCTTTTTTGAGCCGAAGCTTTGCGGCGGCTTAACGACGCTTAGCGGCGCAGACCCAGACGACCAATCAGGTCACGGTAGCGCTCGACGTTGTTCTCGCGCAGGTACTTCAGCAGACCGCGACGACGGCCGACGAGCAGCAGCAGGCCACGACGGGAGTGGTGGTCGTGCTGGTGGTCCTTGAGGTGCTCGGTCAGGTTGTTGATGCGCTCGGTCAGCAGCGCAACCTGGGCCTCCGGGGAACCGGTGTCGGTCTCGTGCAGGCCGTAAGCCTTGAGGATCTCAGCCTTCTTCTCAGTGGACAGCGCCATGAGGTACTCCTTGGTTGTTTCAGTTCGCGTTCTACGGAAAAAGTCTTCACTGCGCCGCAACTGCCGCGAACCACAGTCGATTGGCGCAAGACCTTGGGAGAGGTTACACGACCGGGGTCTCGCGGGCCAAACCGGTCAACCTGCGCATGAACTCCTCCAAGAAGCGATCCACGTCCACCCCCACGGCCACGCGGGCAGACTTCACCGGGTCGTTCAGGCACGTCTCGTCGCCGATGGTGCGCCCGCGCGTCTCGCCATCCGTGTCCACCTTCAAATTGATCGCCAGCGTGTCCACCAGGGAAGGATCCGCGGCCACCGCGACAGCCAGCGGGTCGTGGAGACCGCATCCGCCGAGGTGCGGTGCCGTGGTCTCGTAGGCCTTGATGTAGTAGTTAGTAGCCGTGGCGAGGAAGTCTCCCCCGGCAGTGCCCAGATCTCCCCACTGCTTGGTCTCCACCGTGGTCAGCAACGTTTGCAGGGTGACATCCAGGCCGATCATGGTGATGTCCTCGCCCTGGCGGAACACAAAGTCGGCCGCCTCCGGGTCCTGGTTGATGTTCGCCTCCGCGCACGGGGTGACGTTGCCCGGCACTGTCAGCGCGCCGCCCATGCACACAATGTGCGCGCGCGAGGCGAAGGTTTCGTCGGCCTCAGCCGCGGCAGCCACCGTCGTGAGCGGCCCGACGGGGACGATAACCAGGTCGTCGCCGTACCGGTGCACAGACTGCACCATGAAATCGACGGCGGATTGCTGCTCGGCGGCACGTGAGGCGTCGTAAAGCTTCGCCTCCCCGATGCCGTTGACTCCGTGGATGAACTGGGAAATCTCCATGACCTCGAAGCCGTCGCGCTGCGGCCCGGCGAACACCGGAACGTCCGTCCTACCGAACAGTTCCAGGATGGCCAGCGAGTTTCGCACCGCCTGATCAACTTCGACATTGCCGTACGTGCACGTCACCCCGATGAGGTCCAACTCCGGCGAGGCAAGCGCGTACGCGATAGCCAACGCGTCGTCGATGCCGGTGTCCACGTCCAGAATGAGCTTTCGGGCCATTTACGCCACTCCTAAGATCTCGCGGGTCGTTTCCACGTCACGGGCCATGTTATCCAGCAACTCGTCCACCGAGTTGAACTTCACCATGTCGCGCACTTTGCCCACGAACTCCACACGCGCCATCCGGCCGTACAGGTCCGCGTCGCGGTCCAGCACGAAGGACTCCACGCTGCGCCGCGCGTCGCCGAACGTGGGGTTGGTGCCCACGGAAATGGCCGCCGGGTAGCGCACGCCGGGTTGCATGTCGCCTTCGATCTCGCCGTCGTCGATGATGGTCAGCCACCCCGCATACACGCCGTCCGCGGGCACCGCCGAGGTGTCGGAGGCGTACTGGTTCGCCGTCGGGTAGCCCAGCTCCTTGCCGCCGCGGCCCGCACCGCGCTCAATCGGCGCGATGACGGAAAACGGCCGGCCCATAAAGTCGGTGGCCAAGGCGACGTCGCCGCCGGAGAGGTGGTCGCGGATGGCGGTGGAGCAAATCCGCACCTCGCCCTCGCCCAGCAGCTTGACGATGGTCACGTCCACGCCCGCCTGCTCCCCCAGCTGCGCCATGTCGGTCGCGGTGCCGGCGGCGTCGCGGCCGAAGGTGAAGTTCTCCCCCACCAGCACGTGCTTCGCACCCAGGGCGGAAACCAGCACGTCGTCCATGTACTCCGCGGGCGTCAGGCCAGCGAGTTCTTCGCGGAAGTCAATGACCAACAGCGCATCCACGCCAAGCTCGGCGATATGGCGTGCGCGCTCGTCGAGAGGCATCAGCGCCCGCGGCGCGTGTTCCGGGGCGAAAATGGTCACGGGGTGCGGGTCGAAGGTCATCACAACGCACGGCACGCCGAGCTCGCGAGCGGTCCCCACCGCTTTGGAAATGAGCAGCTGGTGGCCCCGGTGCACCCCGTCGAACACACCAATAGTGACCACCGTGCCGGTTTCCGCGAAGGAATCCGGCACGCTCGAAAGCCCGCGCAGAATATCCACGGGGACTTAGCGTACGGCATACTTCGGAAGCATGAACGATCCCCTCGCAACCTCCGGAATCGTCGTCGTGGACAAGCCCGCCGGCATGACCAGCCACGACGTTGTCGCACGCCTGCGCCGCCTCTTCGGCACTCGCAAGGTCGGCCACGCGGGCACGCTCGACCCCATGGCAACCGGCGTGCTGGTGGCGGGCATCGAGCGCGGCACGAAGCTGCTGGCCCACCTGGTGGCCGAGAACAAGGTGTACGAAACCACCATCCGACTGGGCGCGTCGACGACAACGGATGATGCCGAGGGCGAGATCGTCGACAAGCATGATGCCTCAGGTGTGACCGACGAGGCGATCCGCGCCGAGGTGGCGAAGCTGACCGGCACGATCATGCAGGTGCCGTCGAAGGTCTCCGCGATCAAGATCGGCGGGCGGCGCGCGCACGAGCTGGTGCGCGCCGGCGAGGAGGTGGACATCCCCGCCCGCGAGGTGACCATCCACGCGTTTGAGTTGGGCGAGATCCGCCGCGCCAGCGAGTTCGTGGACGTCGACGCGCGCGTGCACTGTTCCTCCGGCACCTACATCCGCTCGCTCGGGCGCGACCTCGGCGCCGCCCTCGGTGTCGGGGGGCATTTGATTGCCTTACGACGCTCACGCGTCGGCTCCTTCTCCCTCACCGACGCACGCACCCTCGAACAGCTCGAGGACTCCGCCGAGCTGTCCCTGAGCCTGGACGAGGCCTTGACGCGGGCGTGGCCGGTGCTCGACGTGACTGCCGAGGAATACGACGCCCTGGCCATGGGCAAATGGCTGGAGCCGCGCGGGCTGGAAGGCGTCCACGCGGCGGTGGGCCCGGACGGGCGCGCGGTAGCGCTGGTGAAGGAGAAAGGCAAGCGGCTGGCCACGGTGTTCGTGGCGCGCCCGTCGACGTTGTAGACGGTGTTGGTTGGGCTGCGGTCGCCGTCGCCGCGCCCGCGCTACCGCACGTAGGTGGCCGTGACCACGTAGCCGCAGCGCTCGACCCAGCGGCCCTCAAACAGCGGCACGGGTGCGGGGCGGGCCAACAGCTGGGAGGTGAAGGACCCGTCGGTGCGCAGCTCGATTTCGGCTTCGTCAAAGTCCAGCCAGCGCCGGGTCATCGGGTACCAGCACTTGTAGGTGGCTTCCTTCGCGCAAAACAGGAGGCGGTCCGCCCACGGGTAGCCGTCGGCCTGCAGCCGCTGCACCATCGCGATTTCGGTGGAACTGGCGATGGAACGCAGCACACCGTCCGGGAGCGGCTCGGCGGGTTCCGCGTCCAAGCCCATTGAGTGCACGTGCCGGGTGGAGGCGGCCACGGCGGCGCGCAGCCCGTCAGTATGCGTGAGCGAGCCGGTGAAACCCTCCGGCCACAGCGGCATGCCCCGCTCCCCCCGCAGGATCGCCCCGGCCGATTCGACGCCGAGCTCGCGCAGGGCCTGGTGGGCGCACCAGCGGGCGTCGCCGAACTCGCCTTTGCGCAGGTCCACGGCGGCGCTGACCTCGTTGCGCTCGTCGGGGTGCAGGTGCTCGTAGCGGGTCAGGTCCACGGCGTCGGATGCGTCGTCGGTCAGGTAGAACACGCAGCGTGCCTCGGCAGGGAACAGCGCAACGTCTTGCATCACTGCTCAACCTCCATGACCGGGTACGGGAACGGCTGCGCGGACGGGTGACGCTCCCATTCGCGCGGATAGCCGAGAGACGCTTCGATGTGCTCGATTCCGTCGACAGTTGTCACCCCCGGCATGTGCAGGTGACCGTACACGACCGCTTGCGCGTTGTAGCGCTGGGCCCAGGTTCGCGTGTGCCGGGTGCCGCACCACAGGGCGATGTCGGACCACTGCATGCGCTGCACCGGTTCCTGCACCAAGGGCCAGTGGTTGATCAGGATCGTCGGGCCATTGATGCGGGACAGCCGTTTGGTGGTGTAGGCCAGGCGGTCCCAGCACCAGGCGCGGATGTCCACAAAGGGGGCGATGGCGACCTCGTCGGTCATCACCACGTTGTTCTCGTGGGCCGCGGCGAGCGCCTCCTCCACGGTCAGGTCGCGGGCGCGGAACGAGTAGTCGTAGAGGGTGAACAGCGGGCAGATGGTCACTCCGCCGAAGACCGGGTAGCGGTCCTCCGGGGTGATCACGCCGATCGAACGCATGGCCTGCACCAGCATCGTGTACTTCTCGCGCCCGCGGTGCCTGTCCGCGGAACGGCAGAACAGCTCGTGGTTGCCGGGCACCCACACCACCGTGTCGAAGCGGTTGGCAAGATCTTCCATCACCTGGACGATCAGCTCCGGGCGCTCGGCTACGTCACCCGCGACAATGAGCCAGTCCGACGGGTCGACCGGCTGGATGGCATCGATTTTCGGGCCGTTGCGCTTCACCGCCGCGTGCAGGTCGCTGACGGCCCAGAGCGTGGTGGTCATTCCCCATTCTTACCATCCACGCCAGACACGGCCCACCGCATTGAGCGGAATCTCCACGCCACGCCAATCAACCGCGCCACAACCTGGCCCAGTTGCCCGACCCAGATGCCGGTAAGCCCCCAGCCGAACGCCCCGGAGGCCAGGATGATCGGCAGCGCCACCCCCAATAGCGAGAACAGCGTGAGGTTGCGCAGAAACGCTGCGTCGGCGGCGCCGAGCAGCACGCCGTCGAGGGCGAAGACCGCCCCGCCCACCAGGATCATCCCGATGAGCAGGAACCAGGGAACCCGCAGCGTATCGACGACATCCGAGTCCGACGTGAAGATGCTCTGAATCGGCACAGCGAACACCGCGAACACGGCGGACAGCGCCACCGCGAAGATCATGGAGTACTTCAGCGCCTGCACCCCCACGGCGCGGGCCTCCTTCGCTCCCCCGCGGCCCAGCGCGGAACCGGTCAATGTCTGCGCCGCAATCGCCAGCGAGTCCAGCACGAGCGTGAGGAAATTCCACAGCTGCAGCATGAGCTGGTGCGCCGCCAGCGCCACCACCCCGATCCGGCCGGCCACCGACGCGGCCGCGAGGAGCGAGACCTGGAAGGACAGCGAGCGCAAAATCAGGTCGCGGCCCAGTACGAGCTGGCGTTTGATCACGCCCCAGCGCGGCGCCCAGCTGCCGCCGTACCTGCCGTTTTCACGCACCAGCACCGCCACGAACAGCGTTGCGGTGATGCCCATGCCGATCACGTTGGACACCGCCGAGCCGATCAGCCCGTAGCGCCCCACCAGGATCGGCAGCAAAATCGCGCCGGGGACCAGCCCGCACAGGGTGAGGTAAAACGGCAGCTTGGTGTTTTGCACGCCGCGCATCCAGCCGTTTCCGGCCATGATCATCAGTGTCATCGGCACCGCAAAAACAGCCACGCGCATCCACTGGGCCGCCCGCAGACTCGTGTCGTAATCGCTGGCGAGCGCTTGGGCGAGAGGCTGCGCGAACAGCCCCACAATGAGCGCCAGCAGCGTGCCGACGCCCAAGGCCACCCACGTGGCCTGCACCCCCTCTGCGACAGCCTTGTCTCGCCGGCCGGCGCCGAAGAAGCGCGAGCTGCGCGCCGTGGTGCCGTAGGACAAAAACGTCAGCTGGGTGGTCACCGTGGACTGAATCGCCGCCCCCGCCGCGAGCGCGGCGAGCTCGGCGGTGCCCAGCCGGCCCACCACCGCGGTGTCCAGAAGCAGGTACAGCGGGTTGGCGGCCAGGACGCCGAGCGCGGGGAGGGCGAGCATGAGGATCTCGCGGCCCATTGAACGTTGTGTTGCTGGTTGCGAGTTAGTCATCGGGCTCCGGGAACGCGTCGAGAAGCTGGCGTATGACCTCGTTGCGGGTGCCGGTGGCGGAGTAGCCGGCCGCGGCCCAGTGGCCGCCGCCGCCCAGCTGTTGCGCGACGGCGGAGACATCCACCACCACCGAGCGCAGCGACATCGCCCAGTACTTCGGCGTCTGCTCCTTGAGCACAACGCCGACATCGGTGCCTTCCAGCGAGCGGGAGTAGTCGATGATCGATTCCACCGCCGTCTGGCTCATGCGCGAGTGGATGCCGACTGGAATCGTCAGCACCGCCACGGACAGACCCTTCGTGGGCACGATCTGGGTCTTGGCCAGCACCTCGCCCATCAGCTGCAAGTCCACAGGGCCCATCGTGTCCATCAGGTCGAGGGCAATCTGGCGGGTGTTCAGCCCGTACTCCATCAGCTCCGCGGCGAAGACGTGCATGCGGGGCGTGCCCCAGCGGAAGCTGCCCGTGTCCGTGACCAGGCCGGCGTACAGGCAGTAGGCAATGTCTGGGTCCAAGTCCACGCCGAGGCAGCCCAGCAGCTCGCGGACCATCACGGTGGTGGATTCGCTCTCCACAATCAGGTTCATCCCGCCGAAGCCGGGGTTGGTGTTGTGGTGGTCGATCACGATGACCCGCGAGGGGTCCTCCAAAATCGCCGGCATGAGTGAGCCGGTGCGGTCGGCAGAGGCGCAGTCCACGGTGACCACGAGCCCGTCGTCAGGCAGCGGTGCCCCATAGTGGATGCGGCCCACGCCCGGGATGGTGCGCATGTTCGCCGAGTGCGGCAGAGGCTGGCCGATGTAGACCTGCACGTCCTTGCCCAGCTTCTCCAGCCCGAACGCCAGCGCGCACGCGGAGCCGATCGCGTCCGCGTCCGGCTTGATATGCGCGACCACCGAGATCTTCTCGGCCGCGCGCACACGGGAGGCGGCGGCCTCAAACTGCGCCGCCGCCTCCGGAATGTATACCGGTGCCTGCTTAGACATCGTCACCTGTGCGCTTGTAGGGGTCGCTCTCACCCGCCGGCTTCGCGTTCGCGCGCAGCTTCGCCAGCTCCTCGTCGCGGGCGCGGGCCCGGTTCAGCAGCTCCTCCATGTGCGCGGAAGACTCCGGGACGGTGTCGCGCTCAAAGGCGATCGTCGGGGTGAAACGCACGCTGAGCTGGTCGCCCACGATCTTGCGGATCTGACCGCGGGCGCGGTGCAGCGCCTCTGCCGCCTGGTCGTAATCGGGCTCGTCGTTGATGTCGCGGCCGCGCACCGTGTAGTAGATGGTCGCGTCATGCAGGTCGCCGGTGACGCGGGTGTCGGTGACGGTGACCAGCTCCAAGCGGGGATCTTTCACCTCTCGCTCGATGGCGGAAGCGACGATCGTCTGAATCTGCTTTGCCAGGCGCTGCGCGCGTGGGTTGTCAGCCATGCTCAACTCCTTTGTCCGAAACTTTCAATAGTGTAACCCCCGCCCTGCGCGGGTTCGCGCGGAGCGGGGGTTGGCGTCGTAAAGCAATTGCTTTGCGACGGTTGTCACGCGGCAGTGCTAGTCGCGCGGCACCTCGACCATCTCGTAGGTCTGGATGATGTCGCCCACCTGGATGTCCGGGTAGGACAGCACCATGCCGCACTCGTAGCCCTTGGCCACCTCGTTGGCGTCGTCCTTCTCGCGGCGCAGCGACTCGATGGTCGCGTCCGGGGTGATGACGTTGCCGTCGCGGACCAGGCGCAGCTTCGCGCCGCGCTTGACCTTGCCCTCGGTGACCATGCAGCCGGCGATGAGGCCGACGGAGGAGGCCTTGAAGATCTGGCGGATCTCCGCCTCGCCCAGATCGCGCTCCTCGTAGATGGGCTTGAGCATGCCCTTGAGCGCGTTCTCCACGTCCTCGATGGCCTGGTAGATCACCGAGTAGTAGCGGATCTCCACGCCCTCGGCGTTGGCTTCCTCGGTGGCCTTGCCGTCGGCGCGGACGTTGAAGCCGATGATGACAGCGTCCGATGCCGCCGCGAGGGAGACGTTGGTCTGGGTCACGGCGCCGACGCCGCGGTCGATGATGTTGACCTCGACCTCGTCGTCGATCTCGATCTTGAGTAGCGCCTCTTCCAGGGCCTCCACCGAACCGGCGTTGTCGCCCTTGAGGATGAGGTTGAGCTGGCTCGTCTCCTTGAGCGCCTGATCCAGGTTCTCCAGGGAGACGCGCTTCTTGCTGCGCGCCTGGATCGCCGCACGGTGGCGGGCGTCGCGCTGCGCCGCAATCTGGCGCGCCACGCGGTCGTCGTCCACCACGAGCAGGTTGTCGCCCGGGCCCGGGACACCGTTGAGGCCCTGGACCTGCACCGGGCGGGACGGGCCCGCCTCTTCGACGTCGTTGCCCCACTCGTCGACCATGCGGCGCACGCGGCCGAAGTTGCCGCCGACGACGATGGAGTCGCCGACGCGCAGCGTGCCGCGTTGCACGATGACGGTGGACACCGGGCCGCGTCCGCGGTCCAGGTGGGACTCGATGGCCACACCCTGGGCGTCCATGTCCGGGTTCGCTGTCAGCTCCAGCGCCGCGTCGGCGGTGAGCAGGACGGCCTCCAGCAGGTCGTCGATGCCGGTGCCCTGCTTCGCGGAGATGTCGATGAACATGGTGTCGCCGCCGTACTCCTCCGGCACGAGGCCGTACTCGGTGAGCTGGCCGCGGATCTTGTCCGGCTGCGCCTCCGGCTTATCCACCTTGTTCACGGCAACCACGATCGGCAGGTCCGCCGCCTTGGCGTGGTTGATCGCCTCGACGGTCTGCGGCATCACGCCGTCGTCCGCCGCCACGACCAGGATGGCCAGGTCGGTGGACTTCGCACCGCGGGCACGCATGGCGGTGAACGCCTCGTGGCCCGGGGTGTCCAGGAACGTGATCTTGCGCGGCTGGTCCTCGAGGGTGACCTCGGTCTGGTACGCGCCGATGCCCTGGGTAATACCGCCGGCCTCGCCGCGGCCCACATTGGCGTTGCGGATCGAGTCCAAAAGACGGGTCTTACCGTGGTCGACGTGGCCCATGACGGAGACCACTGGCGGGCGCTGCTCGAGCGCCTCTTCGCCGCCTTCGTCCTCGCCGAACTGCAGGTCGAAGGACTCGAGCAGCTCGCGGTCCTCGTCCTCCGGCGAAACGATCTGCACCTCGTAGTTGATCTCGGCGCCGAGCAGCTGCAGCGTGTCCTCGGAGACAGACTGCGTTGCCGTCACCATCTCACCGAGGTTAAACAGCGCCTGCACGAGCGAGGACGCGTCGGTGTTGATCTTCTCCGCCAAGTCCGACAGGGTCGCGCCCTGACGCAGGCGGACGGTCTTGCCGCCGCCGTCAGGCAGACGAACGCCACCGATGACGTTCGGCTTGTGCATCTCCTCGTACTCGGCCCTCTTCTGGCCCTTGGACTTGCGGCGCTTGCCCGGTGCGCCACCGGGACGGCCAAATGCACCAGCGGTGCCGCCGCGGCGTCCGCCGCGACCGCGGAAACCGCCGCCGCCCGGTCCGCCGAAGCGGGGACCGCCCGGTCCGCCACCACGGCCACGGCCACCGCCGCCACCACGGCCGCGACCGCCTGGAGCGGCCGCCTTGGACGGCATCTGTGTCGGGGACGGACCTGCCGGCATATCAGCCGGGGACGGACGGGAGCCGCCGCCCTGACGAGCGCCGCCGGGACGCGGACCACCCTGGCCGGGACGGCCGCCACCCGAACGCCCGCCACCCGGACGCGGCGGACGCTGGCCACCGCCGGTGTTGGAAGAGAACGGGTTGTTTGCCACACGCGGACGGCCCGGCTTCGGCACCGGACGCGGCATCGCGCCCGGCGTCGGAGCGCCGCCCTTCGCTGCCGGCTTCGGCGCGCCCGGCTTCGCGGCACCGGGCTTCGCGGCACCGGGCTTTGCTGCGCCCGGCTTCGGTGCACCAGGCTTGGCGGCGCCCGGCTTCGGTGCACCGGGTTTTGCTGCGCCCGGCTTCGGCGCACCGGGCTTTGCTGCGCCCGGCTTCGGTGCCGGCTCGCCGCCCGCTGGCTTCGCTGCGCCCGGCTTCGGGGCGCCCGGAACCGGCTTCGCCGTAGCCGGCTTGCTCTCCGCCGGCTTGGCCGGCTTCTCGCCCGCCGGCTTCGGGGAGGCAGGCTTCGGCGCCGCAGCCTTCGCGCGATTCTGGCCCGGCTTCTTCAGCGGCGGCTTCTTCGGCGCAGCCTCGGCCTTCTTGTCGTCGGCAGCATCGTCGCCGCCGGCCTGCTTGGCGTAGTGCGCCTTCATCTTCTTCACGACGGGCGGCTCGATGGTCGACGACGCCGTCTTCACAAACTCGCCCTGCTCCTTGAGCGTGGCGAGCAGTTCCTTACTTGTTACGCCGAGCTGTTTAGCCAACTCGTGAACGCGTAGCTTTCCGGACACGTATCTCCTCTTCGTTGTTGCTAGGAGCAGTGCCCTTCCGGCTACCTGCCCCTAGACGTGGTCAGTGACATTCATCGCTGATGCTGCTTCATGGTTGCGTACTCATCAGTGTTCAGTCTTTCCTTTTTCGTCTGGGTCTTTTACTTCGTCGCAGTTGCTTTGCGACGACGCAAGGTACGTACGTACATGACCTAGGTCCACCGCAGTGGACAGACGGAGCGCCCGCCCGAAGGCACGGCGTTGTTCCGCCAGCTCGACCGCATCCATGGAGGGCGTGATCCACGCTCCCCGGCCAGGAAGTTTCCTGCCCGGGTCCGCGAGCACACGCCCTGGCACGTCCGGATCGGCGACGACCCGCAGCAGCTGGGTATCCGGCTGCGCGGTGCGGGTGGCGATGCAGGTTCGGGTGCGGATCGGCTGCTTGCGGGCAACACCCATCCGCGTCCCTTCCTTTCTCGCGTTTATCGTCGCCGCACCTGAACGTGCGGACACAAAAGCCGTATAACACTGTACGCCAAAACCCGCTGGATCTATATTTCCAGCGGGTTTCCTGGTTACAGCGGTGTTATTTACTCGGCCGCGTCAGCGTCGGAGCGGATGTCGATCTTCCAGCCCGTCAGACGAGCCGCGAGCCGGGCGTTCTGGCCTTCCTTGCCGATGGCCAGCGACAGCTGGTAGTCCGGCACCGTCACGCGGGCCGACTGGGCCTCCAGGTCCAGCACCTCCACTGCGACCACCTTCGACGGAGCGAGGGAGTTGCCCACATACTTCGCGGGATCCTCGTCCCAGTCGATGATGTCGATCTTCTCGCCGCCGAGCTCGGACATGATGTTGGTGACGCGCGCGCCGCGCGGGCCGATGCAGGCGCCCTTGGCGTTGACGCCCTTGACGGAGGCCCGCACCGCCACCTTGGAGCGGTGGCCTGCCTCTCGCGCGATGCCGACGATCTCCACGGAACCGTCCGCAACCTCCGGCACCTCGAGCGCGAACAGGCCGCGCACCAGCTCCGGGTGGGTGCGCGACAGGTTCACCTGCACGCGCTTGTCGCCCTTGTTCACGCCCACGACGTAGGCCTTGATGCGGTCGCCGTGCTTGAGCTTTTCGCCCGGAATCTTCTCCGCCGGCAGCAGGATGCCGTCCTGCGGGTCTGCCTCGGTGCCCAGCTGGACGATGTTCAGACCGCGGGCCTCCGCCTGCGCGTCGCGCTGCACGATGCCGGAGACCACCTGGCCCTCGAAACCGGAGTACTCGTCGTAGACACGGCCGGCTTCCGCCTGGCGCAGGCGGCCCTTGATGGCGTCGCGCACAGCGACGGAGCCGATGCGGGAGAAGTTCACCGGGGTGTCGTCATGCTCGGAGACGACCTCCCCTTCGGCATCCAGCTCGCTGACGATGACGGCGACGTCGCCGGTTTCAGTGTCGATGTCGACGCGCGCCTTGGACTTGTCATCCCCGTTCGCCCCGGCATCCCCCTCCTTGAACTCGCGGTAGGAAAACAGCAGTGCATTCGCGATGGTCGCCAGCAAATCCTCCATGGCGATCCCCTGCTGTTCCTCGATCGCCTTCAGCGCGTTCAAGTCGATATTCACTTGTGTTCCTTTCCTTCCGCCGCAGCGGCCTCAAGCTCTTCAAACGCCCGATCCGCCAGCTCCGTTTCGGCTGCCGGCGGGGCATTGAATTCAATTTCTACCACTGCGCCCGACAATTCAGAAACTGGCGAAACGCGAACCTCCTCCCCCTTTTTCGTCGCACGCACCAGCGCCACCTGAGTCTCCTCCGCGTCGAGCGGGCCTACGCGCCACTGCTCCCCGCCCACCTTGACCTTGCGTCCGCGGTTGCGGCGGAAGTGCCGCGCCTCGGTCAACGGCAGGTCCACGCCCGGAGTGGTCAGCTCCAGGGTGTAGCCCGCGCCGAAGCTGACCTCACCACGTTCCTCGGCGTCGTCGAAAAGCGTCGAGAGCTCCTTGGACACCTCCTCGAGGTCATCGAGTGTCGGATGATCGTCCGAATCCAGAGCGATGACCACCTGCGACTTCTTGCCCGCCTTGACCGTGCGGATCTTCTCAATGTCCATGCCGTAGGTGCGCGCAACCGGTTCAACCATGCGCTCGATTACCTCGTTCGTGGGAAAAGCCATGCCGACCAACCTAGCGTGTAACGTGCAGCGCGTGAAGAAACTCCTCCTGCTGCCCGCCGCCGCGCTTTTGCTCACCAGCTGCACCGTGATGGACGTCGTGGGTCCACGCGCGAACGGCGAGATCATGGCGCTGGCCAAGCAGGCCTCCGCCGACTGGGTTTTCGGGGACCCCGCGCGGGAACAGTGGCGCGAGATGCGCCAGAAGCAGAGCGAGGAGCTGAAAGAGGAAGCGCTTCGTTTGTGCGGCCTGGACGCGCAAGGGCAAACGCCCGCCTCGTGCGACGTCAGCTACGGCGACACCGACCTGCCCGCCGAAGGTAATGCGTCTGCGGTGCTCGAGCACACCGTCGCCGCCGCCGACAAGGTGCCGGAAGAGTCCGTGGACCTCATCGTCGCCCAGGCTATCGACGCACTCACGCTCTCCCCCGTCAACCTCGAGCCCGTCACCGAGACAGTGTCGGACGCCGCAGACACTGAAGCGGCACGCGACATGCTCGCGCGGGAAAACGCCGTCTACTACGGGCTTGGCCTCGCGCTCGCCTACGCCGATGCCGACCTGCGTGAACGCGTCGGCGAGCTGCGCGAGGCATCCCACGAGCGCACCGCGGCACTGACTCGCGTGCTGGACATCGCCGACGGCGAGTCCCTGGTCCCCGCCGCCGGCTACGAGTTCGCCGAGGGCTACAGCGAGCCCGCAAACACAGAAGAGGCCGCCCAGCTGGTCAAAACCATGCAGAGCGACCTAGTCGCGCAGTGGCGCTACGCCGCCGCGCACGCGGAATCGGCGACCTGGCGCGGAGACGCCATCAGGCTGGCCGCCCACGCCCAGCGGGTCTAGCCGAGGCGCTCGGCGACGAGCTCCTGCACCTTTGCCACGATCTCGTCGGCCGGGACCTCCAGTGTCTCGCCGCCGCGGATCCGCAGCTCCACCACGCCGTCGGCGAACGCGCGGCCGAGAATGACGATGAACGGCATGCCCAAAAGCTCGGCGTCCTTGAACTTCACGCCCGGGGAGACCTTTGGTCGGTCGTCGAAAAGCACTTCGAGCCCGGCGTCGGACAGCTCGGCCGCGATGCGGTCGCCCGCCTCGAGGGCGGCGGCGTCCTTGTTCGCCACCGCGACGTGCACCTGGAACGGGGCGATCTCCACCGGCCAGACCAGGCCCTTGTCGTCGTGGCGCTGCTCAGCGATCACCGCGAGCATGCGGGAGATGCCGATGCCGTAGGAGCCCATGGTGGGCACGGCGCGCTTGCCGTTTTCGTCCAGGATCTGCACGTCCATAGCCTCGGTGTACTTGCGGCCGAGCTGGAAGATGTGGCCCAGCTCGATGCCGCGAGCGAGTTCGACGGTGCCGTTGCCGGACGGCGACGGGTCGCCGGCCTTAATCTCGGCGGCCTCGATGAAGCCGTCGACGGTGAAGTCGCGGCCGGCGACCAGGCCCACCACGTGCTTCTGCGGGGCGTCCGCGCCGGTGATCCAGGCGGTGCCGTCCACCACGCGGGGGTCCGCCAGCACGCGCACGCCGTTGGCCGCGAGCGCGCGGGGGCCGACGTAGCCCTTGACCAAAAAGTCGTTCTTGGCAAAGTCCTCGTCGCTGGCCAGCTCGAACGTGGCGGGCTCAAGCGACGCCTCGAGGCGTTTCTCGTCCAGCTCGCGGTCGCCCGGAATGAGCACGCCGACCAGCTGCGGGCCGACCGGCTCGCCGTCCTCATCCACCTGACGCGGGTCGTTGACCTTCACCATCATGCATTTGAGGGTGTCGGCGGCTTCGGCGGAGCGGCCGTCGATAAGCACGCCAGCCCCCTGCGCCCACTCCACGAGCGCCGCGATGGTCTCGGACGCAGGGGTGTCGTGCTCGACCGCCTCCGGCAGCCCCTCAATCGAGCGCGGCTCGGGCGCGACCGTGGTCACGGCCTCGACGTTCGCCGCGTAATCGCCCGCGGTGGAGACGACGAAGGTGTCCTCGCCGTTGTCGGAGTACGCCAAAAACTCCTCGGACGCGGAACCGCCCATGGCGCCGGAGGTGGCCTTGCAGATCTCGTAGCGCAGGCCCACGCGGTCGAAGATGCGCTGGTAGGCGGCGCGGTGGTTGGCGTAGGACTGGTCCAGCCCCTCATCCGACATGTCGAAGGAGTAGCTGTCCTTCATCACAAACTCGCGCCCGCGCAGAATGCCGGCACGCGGACGCGCCTCGTCGCGGTACTTGGTCTGGATCTGGTACAGCGTGACCGGGAAGTCCTTGTAGGAGGAGTACAGGTCCTTCACCGCGGTGGTGAACATCTCCTCGTGCGTGGGGCCAAGCAGCATGTCCGCGCCCTTGCGGTCCTTCAGGCGGAACAGGTCGTCGCCGTACTCCGCCCAGCGGTTGGTGGCCTCGTACGGCTCGCGCGGCAGCAGCGCCGGGAAGAGCAGTTCCTGGCCGCCCATGGCGTCCATCTCTTCGCGCACCACGCCTTCGATCTTGCGCAGCGCGCGCAGGCCCAGCGGCAGCCAGGAGTACACGCCCGGCGCGGCGCGGCGCACATAGCCTGCGCGCACCAGCAGCTTGTGGCTGGGCACCTCGGCATCGGCGGGATCTTCGCGCAGTGTGCGCAGGAACAGCGTGGACAGGCGTGTAATCATGGTTTGGCAGTTTACCGCTAGGGTTTTGCGCATGCTGATCGTGCTCCCGCCTTCTGAGACCAAAGCCCGCGGCGACACCAACGCCGCCATGCAGCTGTCGTTTCCCTCGCTCGATCCGGTGCGCGCTTTGCTTATCGACATCCTCACGGCCACCGACGTGGACGCCCAAATGCGTGAGCTGAAAATCCCCGCCGGCAAGCGCGCGGAGGCCGAGGAGAACCGAGAGTTGCGCACGGCTCCGGTGATGCCGGCGATCCAGCGCTACACGGGCGTGCTGTACGACGCCCTCGACGCTCTGTCCCTGCCCGATGAGGCTCTGTCCCGCCTGGCCGTGGGCTCCGCGCTGTTCGGGGTGGCGCGCGCAGGCGATCTGATCCCCCGCTACCGCGTTTCCGGCGGCTCCAAGGTCGGCGGGAAGACCATGAAGGCGTGGTGGGGCACCTCGGTCACGGATGTGCTTGGTGAGCAGGGGTTCGTGGTGGACATGCGCTCCGGCGCCTACCAGCAGCTCGGGCCGGTGCCGGGGTCGGTGACCGTGCGCGTGGAGCAGGCCGACACCGGCAAGGTGGTCAGCCACTTCAACAAGCAGTACAAGGGTGAGCTGGCCCGCGCGCTGGCGCCTCACGACGCCACGTCCGCCGACGACGTCGCCGACATCGCTTCCGCCGCCGGGTTCGACGTTGCGGTCGACGGCACGCTGCTCACAATGCGTGTGTAGGTTGAGCTCCATGCCCGCCCACTACCGTCGCTACGCCCTGGCCGCGCTGATCTACGCCGCCGGGTTCGCCTACATCCTGCTGCGTTGGGACGCCATCCCCGACCCTGTGACGGTGCACATCGGCCCCACCGGCGAGGCGGACGGCTTCGCACCGAAGACGCTGCTCAGCACAACCCTGGTGATGATCATCGGCATCGCGGTAACGCTGATCCTGCCGCTGTTTCTGCCGCCGAGATCGCTTGCCCGCCACACCGTCGAGGTCCCCGCCGAGGGCGCGCTGCCGTTTTCGGAGACGGCGGCCCGGCGCGTCGAGAAGCTTTGCGACGCCTCCGTAGACGTCGTCTCCAAAATAATCCTCGCGATGGCCACACTGTTCGCGGTGATGAACATTGCCATGGTCGTGCCGGACGTGAGTCTGCCGTTCTGGCTGGAGATTGTGCTCTGGATCGGCTTCATCATCTATGTGGTGGTGATCGGCATGCGCGTGACCTCAAAAAAGGACGGGATCGAACCGGACGCGGACGAACAGGCCCGCAACGAGCAGTTGCGCTACCAGGGCGGCATGGGCACCTATTCGGCGCCGAACGACCCTATGGTCGCCGCGGCGCTGCCGTCGAACCCGGGCAAGATCGCGGTGAACACCGCCCACGCGCCGGGCAAGCGCTACTTGCGGCGGGTGGTGGTCGGCATAGCTTTGATCCCCGTAGTGTGCGTGGCGCTCTCTTTTGCGGTCTAGTAATTTATCGGTTTATCGGTTTATCGGCCGAGTGGAATTTATCGGTTTATCGGTTGCGCTATGCTGACCAGCATGAACAATCCTTTTCGCCCGACCTTCGGTGCAAGCCCGCTTGTTTGGGCGGGTCGCGCGACCGTGCTGACCAATTTCGAGAGAGCCATTTCGGGTTCGGCCGGTAACCCAGACCGGTCGATACTCATCTCGGGGTCAAGGGGTATCGGCAAGACAGTGCTCCTTACCGAGCTCAAAGATATCGCAGCTCGCCACGGCTGGATCGTGCTCCGCGCTTCGGCACGGGAGAAGATCGCAGAATCGCTCATCCAGTCCGCTATCCCCGAAGCGATTAACCGGCTGTCCCCTCCGCAACGACGCCAGATTACCGGCGTTTCCGTTGCCGGCATCGGGTCGGTGCGCACAGAGGTGGAGTCACGTGATCCCGTGCCGAGACTGACCACGCAGCTCCGGGAGCTCATCTCCCTTCTCCGCGGCACTGGAGTGCTCATCACCATCGATGAGGTGCAGGACGCCTCACCGGAAGACCTCACACAGGTCGCGGTGGCGTACCAAGATCTGGTTCGTGACGATCTCCCCGTCGCCGTCGCGATGGCCGGCCTGACCCACGGGATCAATACTCTGCTCGATCTGCCCGGCGCGACGTTTCTCCGCCGCGCCCGCCACTACGAACTCGGCCCGCTCACGCTGGAGGACGCAAACGTTGCGCTTACTGAGACGGCCCGCGACGGCGGCAGGACTTTCAACGACGCGCAGCGGGCAGCGGAGTTCAGCAAGGGCTACCCCTACCTCGTGCAGCTGCTCGGCTTCTTGTCTTGGGAGGCCGCGGACGAACTCGGGCTCGACAGCATCGATGCCCACGCGGTTTCAGCGGCGATTCCGCGCACGCTTGAACGCCTGGGCGTCCAAGTCCTCCAGCCAGCGCTCAGAGATCTCCCACCCCGGCAGATGGAGTACCTGCGGGCGATGGCCAAGATCGAGGACGAGACCGGCTCAACCGAGATCGCCACTTCGGCACTAGCGGAGGCCCTCGGCCGACCAGCCACTTCGCTTTCCGACATTCGTGCCCGCCTGATCGAACGCGACCTGATCACCCCCGCGGGCTGGGGCCTCATCGAGTTCGCTCAGCCGTATCTGGGCCAGTACCTGCTCGACCGCGGACGGCCTCAGCGGATCAGCTAAGACGCTTCATCTCCCATCTCACGCAGGTACCGTCGCACTCATGACAGCCTCTACCACCATCGACACCGCCCGCGCCCTTATCGCCGACGCCTCCCACATCGAGGTCTTCACCGGCGCCGGCATGAGCGCCGACAGCGGCATCGCCACTTACCGCGACGCCCAGACCGGCCTGTGGGAGAACGTGGACCCGCAGGACATGGCGTCCATCGACGCGTAGCGCGACGACCCGGACACCATGTTCGCCTGGTACCTCTGGCGCGCCCACCTCGCGCAGCAGGCGGAGCCGAACGCGGGCCACGCCGCCGTCGCCAAGTCGCCGAAGACCACGGTAACCACCCAAAACATCGACAACCTCCACGAGCGCGCAGGCAGCAAGGGGGTCGTCCACCTGCACGGTTCGCTGTTCGACTTTCGCTGTTCGCTTTGCGACGAGAACTTCGCCCAGCCCATCGATCTCCCCAAAGAACCCGTGACAGCAATTACTCCCCCGGCTTGCCCGGAATGCGGAGGCCCAGTGCGCCCCGGCGTGGTCTGGTTCGGCGAGGCGTTGCCTGAAGCCGAGTGGAGGGAAGCGGAGCGCCGCATGCGCACCGCTGACGCGCTGGTGATCGTGGGCACCTCCGGGGTGGTCTACCCCGCCGCCGGCCTGCCGCTGATGGCGCACGCCCGCGAGATCCCCATCATCGAGGTCACCCCCATGCGCACCGACCTGTCGCACCTGGCCGACGTGGTCATCGAGGACACCGCCGCCAACGCGCTGCCTGCTCTTCTGGGCTAGTAGTGATAGCGGACCTGCAGGATTACCAGATCGCCATCTGCGAGCATGTAAACCAACCGGTGTTCTTGGGTAATACGCCTTGACCAGGCACCATCCGCTCCATATTTCAACGGTTCAGGCTTACCAATCCCTTCGAAAGGATCTCGCAGCGTATCACGGAGAAGCTGATTCACGCGCTTCAGCATCTTCCTATCAGTGGTTTGCCAATAGAGGTAGTCGCTCCACGCATCGGCAGTCCAAACGAGGCGCATTACTCATCCAGATCGAGATCATGCTCAACGAACTTGCCGTTGAGGGCATCCTCATAGGACCGAGTCAACCTGCGCCTGTTCTCCCGCGATTTAAACAGGTAAGCGGTCTCTACCCATGACTCATAATCTTCTGCTGCCATGAGCACGGCATTGCCATTGCGCGACACAATTTCAACCGCGTCGCGGTCGTTGTTCACACGCTCGATGAGCGGATATAAGGTCCGGCGAGCTTCCGATGCACTGATGGACATTTGCCCCTCCTTTATGTGGTACCACAAAACGGTACCACATTTACGAGCTGGCGCGGAGCACCGTGAAGGTCCTATCGCGCGCGACCTGCTCCACGGACGCGAAGCGACGCTCCACCTCGCCGCGGTAGCGCAAGTGCGAGTTGTGCACCAGGTACAGCGCCCCGCCGGGGGCGAGCAAACGCACGGAGGCGTCGAGGAGGTGCTGCACTAACGTGGCGTCGACGGTGGTGCCGTCGTGGAACGGCGGGTTCAGCGCGATTGTGTCGAAGGACGCGTCCGGCAATCGGGAGCCGGCGTCATCCCACGTCGCCTCCAGCCCGATGGCGCGGGCGGAGAGCACCGCATCGGCGTCCGCGTCCGTGGCGACGCCGCCCAAGCCCCGGGTGACGGAGCCGTTGCCGCAGCCCAGGTCGAGAAGCCGGCCGGGCTCGGCGGGCAGGCAGGAGCGAAGCAGCTCCCCGCCCCGGTCCGGTTTTGCGCCGGAGAAAACTCCGCCGACGGCGACGAGGCCGTCGTAAAGCAATGGCTCATACGACACCTCGCGGGGGCCGGAGGCGACCAGGCAGCGAAACTTGCCGCGGCCGAGCGAGGCGGCAACTTCTTCGAACGACTCCCCCAACGTCGCGTTCATGCTGCGTGCGAGGTGTTTATTGTTCGCGCCGAGCACGAGGCGCACTTCGTCGAAGCCTGCGCCCGCGATAGAACGCGCCAGGTAATCCAGCCGCGCCAGGGACTTCGGCATCTCTCCGACCGCAACGGCAGCCCCGGTCGCGCCGGCGAGGTACTCGTCCAGGCGCACGTCCCCGGCCACCTCGGCGCCGAGCGACCGGGCCTGCTGGCTGCGCGTGTAGTCCGAGTCGCAGAACAGCACGGGCGCGCCCGTCGCGACCGCCGCGCGGGTCAGGTCCAGGGTCGGGTCGTGGCAGATGAGCACTGTCCTTTGACCACTGTCAGCCGCGCCGAAGGCGACATCCCAGATCAAGCTATCCAGCGTGCGCAAGGCCTGCGACCTCCCCCACCACGTACACGGCCGGCGCCGCGACGCCTTCGGCCTCCATCACGTCGGCCAAGGTCGCCGCGGTGGCGAAGTACACGCGCTGCGCGTCCGTCTCGCCCTCCTGGATCACGGCGGCGGGCGTGTCCCCGGACAACCCGGCCTCCACCAGCGCCGCCGTGATCGCGCGCACGTTGCGCACGCCCATCACCACCACGATCGTGCCACCGACGCGAGCGAGGGCACCCCAGTCCACCAGCGACTTCTCGTGGCCGGGCGGCAGGTGCCCGGAGACCACCGTGAACGCGTGCGTCACCCCGCGCTGCGTCACCGGCACCGAAGCGGCGGCCGGCACGGACACCGCCGAGGTCACGCCCGGCACCACCGAGCACTCCAGCCCGGCAGCCGCGCACGCCTGCAGCTCCTCGAAGCCGCGGCCGAACACGTACGGGTCGCCGCCTTTGAGCCGGACCACGTGCTTGCCGGCGCGCCCAAACTCCACGAGCATCTCGTTGATCCGCTCCTGCGCCACCTGCCTCGCGTACGGCAGCTTCGCCACGTCCACGACCTCTTTGCCGGTCAGGTCCAGAAAGCCCTCCAGCTCGGCGGAGGGGCCGAGGTGGTCGGCGAGGATGACGTCGGCAGCCTCGAGGGCGCGCAGTCCGCGGATGGTCAGCAGGTCCCACGCGCCTGGGCCGCCGCCTACGAGTGTGATGTGGCCGGTAGTCATAGCCAATCAGTTTAGGGTGGAGCCATGAATCAACCCCAGCTCGCCCACACGCTCGCAGACACCCTGCCGGAGCTCGCGCACGCGGAGCCCGGCACGGAGTTTGAGAACCCGCAGCTTGTCGCGCTCAATGAGCCGCTTGCAAAGGAGCTCGGCCTCGATGTTGCGTGGCTCAAGTCTGATGACGGCCTCAAGTTCCTCTCCGGCTCCCACGGCGGCCACGCCATGGCGTACGCGGCGCACCAGTTCGGCCAGTTCGTGCCATTGCTTGGCGACGGCCGCGCCCTGCTGCTCGGCGACACCGCCGGGCATGAGATCCAGCTCAAGGGCTCAGGCTTGACCGCGTTTTCGCGCCCGGGCACGGACGGGGTGGGGGCGATCGGGCCGATGCTGCGCGAGCACCTCGTCTCCACGTTCATGCATGCGGTCGGCGTGCCTACCACCCGCTCGCTTGCGGTGCTGTCCACCGGCGGCACCGTGATCCGCCAAAACGGCGCGGTCCCCGGCGGGATCGTGGTGCGCGTGGCGAAGAGCCACCTGCGCGTGGGCACGGTGCAGTACGCGGCGACACAGTCGGAGGAGCTGACGCAGAAGGTCGTCGCCGCCGCCGGCTTCGCAGATGCCGAGGAGATGCTGCGCACCGTCACCCGCCGCCAGTTCGACCTGGTGGCGCACTGGATGCGCCTGGGGTTTGTCCACGGGGTGATGAACACCGACAACGTGGCACTGTCGGGCGAGACCATCGACTACGGTCCGTGCGCGTTCACCGAACGTTTCGACGGCACCGCGAGCTTCTCCTCTATCGACCGCCAGCGACGCTACGCCTTTGGCAACCAGCCCAACATCATCGCGTGGAACATGGCGCGGCTAGCGGAGGCGCTCTATCCGCTGCTCGGCGCGAAGAAGGTCGACGAGTACGTCAAAACCGTCCAACCAGCCTGGGACGAGGCGTGGGCGAAGTGGATCGGAGGCGACCACGACGGGCTCAACGCGGCCGCCGACATCACCACCTACAACCGCGAGCACGGCATCAACGGTGCGCCAGGGCCCATTTTCATCCCCCGCAACCAGATGCTGCAGGAGGCTATCGACGCCGCCGAGCTCCGCGGCGACTACACCGCGTACAACGAGCTGCTCGCCGCGGTGAGCGACCCGTACAACGAAAAGGCCGGGCCCGAATGGATGGCCCGGCCTGAGGGGCAGCTGCCCTACGTCACCTTCTGCGGGACGTAAACGCTGCTACAGGGTGTTTTCGTCCGTGTCCAGCCCCAGCGTCTTCTGGGTCCACGCCCACTGCTCGTCGTAAGCGGCCTCGTCGCGCTTGAGGGACTTGCCGTAGGTGGGGAACATTTCGTGGAGCTTGTCGCCCCAGTCGATCATGTGCTCGCCGAAGCAGCGCTCGAGAAGCTCGATCATGGCGGCCGGGGTGATGGACGCACCCGGGGATGCACCAAGCACGCCGGCGATGGTGCCGTTCTGGTCGTTCACCAGGGCGGTGCCGAACTCCAGGGTGCCGAAGCGCGGGGCGGCGGCCGGCTTGATCACCTGCACGCGCTGGCCGGCGACTACGACCTCCCAGTCCTTGCCGTCTGCTGCCGGGTAGTACTCGTGCAGCATGTCCACCTTGCCGTCGAAGTCGCGGAAGACTTCCTGCACCAGGTACTTCACCAGGCCGATGTTGGTGGCGGCCACGCCGAGGTAGGACGGGATGTTGTCCGGGCGGATGGACTCGAACAGGTCCAGGTAGGAGCCTTCCTTGAGGAACTTCGGACTCCAGCCGCCGTAGGGGCCGAACAGGAGGGATTCCTTGCCGTCGACCACGCGCAGGTCCAGGTGCGGCACGGACATCGGCGGGGCGCCGACCTTGGCCTTGCCGTAAACCTTGGCCTTGTGCTGCTGCACCAGTTCCTGGTTGTCGGTCTTGAGCCACATGCCGGAGATCGGGAAGCCGGCGTAGCCGTGCACCTCGGGCACGCCCGCCTTGCGCAGCAGGTCCAGCGCGTAGCCGCCGGCGCCGACGAAGACGAAGCGGGCGCGTACGACCTGCTTGTCGCCGGTGTGGACGTTTTTGACCGTGACCTTCCAGAAGTTGCCTTCGCGCTTGATGTTGGTCACTTCGCGGCCGTAGCGGATCTCGGTGCCGTTGCGCTTCGCGGCGTCGAGGAACTGCCCGGTCAGGGAGCCGTAGTTGATGTCGGTGCCCACGTTGGTCCAGGAGATGGCCACCGGCTCGGCGTCGAAGTCGCGGCCCTGGGACATCAGCGGCAGCTTCTCTGCGAAGGTCTCACGGTCGTCCGCGAACTGCATGTTGGGGAACATGTGGTTTGCGGAGAGTTTGTCGTAGCGCTTGCGCAGGTAGTTGATCTGGTCTTCGCCCTGTGCGAAGGACACGTGCGGCACGGGGTTGATGAAGGCGCGCGGATCCGTCAGTACGTCGTTTTCCACCTGGTAGGACCAGAACTGGCGCGACAGCTGGAACTTCTCGTTGATGTTCATCGCCTTGGAGACATCAATGCGTCCCTTTTTCTCGGGCGTGTAGTTCAGCTCGCACAGTGCGGAGTGGCCGGTGCCGGCGTTGTTGAACGGGTAGGAGGACTCCTCGGCAGGACCGTCGAGCCGCTCGAAGATCATCTGGGACCAGTCGGGTTCCAGCTCGTGCAGCATCGAGCACAGTGTCGCGCTCATGATGCCGGCGCCGACGTGCAGGATGTCCACCTCGTCCGCGTACTTCTTACCACCGTTGTCAGACATGCGTAGTCATCCTTTGATGTTTATCGACTTTTGGGAGTGGTGACCATATTACGTCCCCCTCGCCGCCAAGGTGCAAAGGCTTGTCGACGACCACAGGTGCCCACCGTCCGCAGAAAAGTATCATCGGCCGCATGAGTTACACCGCGCATCAGCTTGATTGGCAACCTGACCCGCTCGGCGACGGATTCGAGCAGGTAGTACTCCCCCAGGGAAAGGACCCGGATAGTCGAACCCGCGTGGATGCGGTGCTGGTGCGGGACAAGCGCGCGTCGCAAAGCAAAAGCTCGCAAAAGCCCGCGGTGCTGTGGGTGCACGGCATGTCCGACTACTTTTTCCAGACCCACGTCGCCGACGAGTTTGCGCGGCACGGGTACCCGTTTTACGCTCTGGACCTGCGGCGCTGCGGGCGCGCGCTGAGGAAGGGGCAGCGCGCGCACTTCACGCTGTCGATGAGCCGGTACTTCCCCGAGCTCACCCAGGCGCTGGAGATCCTCGCCGCGGAACACGGTTCGGTGGTGGTGCTGGCGCATTCCACCGGCGGGCTGATCGTGCCGCTGTGGGCAGACCACCTGCGCCGCGAGAAGCCCGCGGAGCATGCAAAGCTCGCCGGGGTGGTCCTCAACAGCCCGTGGCTGGACATGCAGTTTCCGAAGTGGCAGGTGGCAGCGCTCAAGCCGCTGCTGAACTTCTTCGGCACGATCTTCCCGTCGCTGCCGCTGTTGCAGCGCGGGGAGGGCACCTACGGCAAGTCAATCCACCGGGACTTCCACGGCGAGTGGGACTTCAACACTGAGTGGAAGCCGATTGACGGCCACCGCAAGTACCTGGGCTGGCTCCGCGCGGTGATCCAGGGGCAGGAACAGATCCACTCCGGACGCGTTGATACTGGTGTGCCGACGCTGACGTTGTGCTCGTCGCATTCGTATCTCGGCGAGGAGTACTCCCCCGCCGCCGACACGGCCGACACTGTGCTCGACGTCGACCAGATTCAGCGCTGGGCGCCGACGCTGTCCGATACCTCAGACGTGCAGGTCATCGACGGCGCACGCCACGACGTGTTCCTATCCGGACGCCACGCCCGCGAGGCTGCGTTCAAGGCTGTTTTCCAGTGGTTAGACGGCCAACATTTCGCCCAGTAACGTCGATACGCAAAACAGACATATATATAGAGGAGAGAACCATGCCCGCTCACGGAAGCGATTTCCAGGACGCCACACGCTACGACCTGATCATTGTGGGAACGGGATCGGGCAACTCCATCCTCACTCCGGACTTCGACGACAAGAACGTCGCGATTGTGGAGAAGGGCGCGTTCGGGGGTACGTGCCTCAACGTCGGCTGCATCCCCACGAAGATGTACGTGCTTGCCGCGGAGCAGGCGTACGCTGCGCGCGAGGCCGGAAAGCTCGGCATCGACCTCGAGTACAAGGGCGCGGACTGGCCCGGGATCGTCGAGCGCGTCTTTGACAACCGCATCGACTTGATCGCCAAAGGCGGCGAGGACTACCGCCGCAACGGCTGCCCCAACGTCACCGTCTACGACGTGGAGGCGTCCTTCGTCGGGCAGAAGACACTGAAGACCGGCCGCGGCGGGAGCGAGGAGCTCATCACCGCCGACACGATCATCCTCGCCGCCGGCGCCCGCCCGTTCATTCCGGAGTGGGCGCACGACGTCACGTTCCACACCAACGAGGACATTATGCGCCTTGAGCGCCAGCCGAAGTCGCTGACCATCGTCGGCGGCGGGTTCATCGCCATGGAGTTCGCGCACGTCTTTGACGCCCTGGGCACCGAGGTGACCATCATCAGCCGCTCGCAGCTGCTGCGGCACCTGGATCCGGACCTCGCGGAGCCGTTCAACAAGCTCGCCGCCGAGCGTTACACCGTTCACATGGGGCGCACGGTCGCTTCCGCTTCCGAGGACAGCGAGGGCGTCACGCTCACGCTTGACGACGGCAACACGGTCAGTTCCGAAGCCCTCCTCATCGCCACGGGCCGCATCCCCAACAGCGACACACTCGATGTCGCCGCCGCTGGGATCGAAACGCACGAAGACGGCCGCGTCGCCGTCGACGAGTTCGGTCGCACCTCTGCCGACGGCGTGTGGTCGCTCGGCGACCTGTCTTCCCCGTACCAACTCAAGCACGTCGCGAACGCGGAACAACGCGCCGTGACGCACAACGTGCTGCAGGCTTGGGCGGGTAACGACGACTCCGCGTTGGTGCCGATGCCGCACGAGCACGTCCCGTCGGCGATCTTCACCCACCCGCAGATCGCGACGGTGGGAATGACCGAACAGGAAGCTGTGGACGCCGGCTTCGACGTCACCGTGAAGGTGCAGAACTACGGCGACGTGGCCTACGGCTGGGGTCTTGAAGACTCCACCGGTGTGGTGAAGCTGGTGGCGGACCGTGAATCCGGCCAGCTTTTGGGCGCGCACTACATGGGCCCGCAGGCCTCCACGCTGATCCAGCAAATGATCACAGTGCTCGCATACGGACTGGATCTGCGGGACTTTCCGCGGTCTCAGTATTGGATCCACCCGTCCCTGGCAGAAGTGACTGAAAACGCGATCCTCGGCCTCGACCTGACGTTCAAAGAAGTCTAAACCCCTACTTCACCCCCTCTTTCGGGGGACTAGGTAAAAAGACACGATCATTTCGACACAGTTGCCGAAAAGAGCACGTGAGAGATATTTGGTTTGCCCCAATATTTTCAGCGAACGCCAAGCTTTCCAACCTTTGGTTGAACTTTTGAAAATTTTTAAGCGTCAACTTGCATACCACTGGAAGTGTTCGGCTATTGTCGGTGCAGACACCGGGACCGAGCCCACCGGGCTTGCTATCGGTCCTAGGAGCTCAATGCCCCTGGGATTCTTTGAATTCCACCCGGACGTCGTGCAAGAACTATCAGAGAAGGATTTCGTTTCATGCGTAATTTCCGTAAGGCAGCCCTCGCCGGCGCAACCGCCGTCGCTGTGGCATTCGGCTCCACCGCAGTCGCAACTGCAGCAACCGAAGGCACTGAGGCACCGGCAACTCCGGTCGCCAATGTGTCCGTCAACCCGGACAACGGCAAGGGCGACAAGACCGCCGGCGATTCCGGCCTGTCCTCCAAGGCCGGCAACAAGCTCGAGGGTGACAAGACCGCTTACGGTCCGGCCCTGTTCGGCTCCTCCAAGGGCGATGCAGAAGGCGAGACCGAGACCTACGAACAGCAGCCGGTATGGGCTAAGCTCTTCCAGGCCCTCTCCATCTTCACCGCTGTGTCCGCTCTTGTTGGCCTGATCGTTGGCCCGGCGTACAACTTCGTCGTTCACGGCCCGTTCCACGTCTAATTGCGGTTTTCCGCGACCAAATCCCCCATCACACCTGAAAGAAGGATTGCAATGCGTAACTTCCGCAACGCTGCTGTCGCAACCGCGACCGCAATCACCCTCGCCGCTACCGGCACCTCCATCGCACTGGCAGAGACCACCGACGCTGCTGACGCTTCCGACCGCGTGGTAACGCACACCGGCAACCAGTCTTCCGTGGCATTCCAGGGCACCAAGCAGAAGGACGACAAGACCTTCGGCGAGGTCATCTCCGACGGCACCAAGGGTGTCTTCAGCGGCGCTGGCTCTTCCCACTACGTCACCAAGGAAGACGCACAGACCCGCTTCGACATCCGCGACGCTGCTGGCAAGGAGACCAACGTCGAGAACATGCCGCAGTGGGCACGTCTCTGGGTTGACGGCACCATCGTCGCTGGCATCGGCGCCCTCGTCGGCCTGGTCATCGCTGGCGTCAACTACGCTTCCTACAACGGCTGGATCCAGCTGCCGAACTTCAACTTCTAAGTTGAAGTTCGCCTCTAGGGCGTAAACAAAACCCGCTGCAATTTGCAGCGGGTTTTTCCATTTCTGGAACACATTGATGGCCCGTTGGAGCAACATTCTCCAACGGGCCATCTATGTGTTACGCGGTTCTACTCCCCCAGCATGTGCTGCCCGGCGGCGGCATCCGCGTCCGGAATGGTGAGGATCTCGTTGCCGTCGTCAGTGATCACGATGGTGTGCTCGAACTGGGCGGTGTATTCGCCGTCGACGTTCTGCACCGTCCAGCCGTCGTCCCACACGCGGTACGGCAGCTCGCCGAGATTGATCATCGGCTCGATGGTCAGCGTCATGCCGGGCTCGAGGACGTCCGTGTAGGCGTCGGAGTCGTAGTGGAGCACCACAAGGCCGTTGTGGAAGGTTGTGCCCACGCCGTGGCCGGTGAAGTCGGTGACCACGTTGTAGCCGAAACGCTTGGCGTAGGACTCGATCACGCGCCCGATCACGTTGATCTGGCGGCCCGGTTTCGCAGCCTTAATGCCGCGCATCATCGCCTGGTAGGTGCGGTCCACCAAGTCTTTGTGCTCCTGGGCTACCTCACCGGCGAAGAAGGTGGCGTTGGTGTCGCCGTGCACGCCGTTCTTGTAGGCGGTGACGTCGATGTTGACGATGTCGCCCTCCTGGATCACCGTGGTGTCCGGGATGCCATGGCAGACAATTTCGTTCAGGGAGATACAGGAGGACTTCGGGTACCCGCGGTAGCCCAGCGTCGACGGGTAGGCGCCGTGCTCCACCAGGTAGTCGTGGACGATACCGTCGATCTCGTCGGTGGTCTTGCCCGGGGCCACTGCGGCACCGGCAAGCGCCAGCGCGTTCGCCGCGATCTTGGAGGCTTCGCGCATCGCCTCGATAGTCTCGCGGGTCTGGACGATCGGCTCGCCGACGTTCTCCTGGACCTCGTCCTTCCACGCGTACTCGGGGCGCTCAATGGACTTTGGCACCTTGCGCTCTGGGGTGGGTTTTCCTGGGGTAAGTAGGCCTCGGTTATTCATGTCCCCAATGGTAGACCCGCGGTCAAACAGGCCCGCGCAGCCCTCTGGGCGGCCTACTGAGCGGGCGCGTCCAGGTTCAGCAGCATTCGGTCCGAAAGCGCCACTGCGGCCTCAGAACCTCCGCCGAGGACTACCAGGGTGGCGAAGGCGATGTCGTCGTCCGCGCGGTAGCCGGTGAACCACGAATGGGAGCCGCCGTTTATCTCGGCTTCGCCGGTCTTGCCGCGGATGTCCCCACCCGCGGTAAACGCACTCGCGGTGCCGCCCGGGCCGGTCACGGCGGCCATCATCTGGCGTAGTTCGTCCACCGCCTGGGGGTCCATAGGGGCCGCATCCTCACTCAACTTCGTCTCCTCGCCCTCCACCAGGTACGGCACGGGCAACGATCCGCGAGCGGCCGCTGCGGAGACAAGCGCCATGCCGAACGGGCTGGCCAGATCCAGGCCCTGGCCGTAGCCGGCCTCGGTGCGGTCCAGCGGCTCCTCGCCGTTGGGGATGGAGCCGGTGATGGTCTCCACCCCGGGGATCTCCATGTCGATGCCCAAGCCGAACTGCTTGCCGATGGTCTTCAACTCCCCCGGCGCCAGCTTCGTGGAAATATCCGCGAAGGTGGTGTTGCAGGAACGGGCGAACGCGGTCTCCAGCGGCACGGTGCCCAGGCCGAAGCCTGCGTAGTTGGTCACGGTGCGCCCGAAGAGGTTCATCGTGCCGGGGCACGGCACAGGCGAGCCGGGGATGAGCCCTTGCTTGGTCAGGCCAGCGAACGCGGTGAGGATCTTAAACGTCGATCCCGGCGGGTACTGGCCCATCGTGGCCAGGTTGCCGCCTTTGTCGGCGGCAGGCGTCTGCGCAATCGCCAAAATACCGCCCGTTGAGGGCCGAATGGCCACAATCATGGCCTGCTGTCCCGCAACCGGCTCTAAGGCCATCTCCGCAGCTCGTTGAACCCGGTGGTCCAGGCTGATGTGCACCGCCGGAGCCGGGGCGGCGTCCTCGCGCTTGATTTCCTCGTAGGAGGCGCCGTTTTCGTTGACCACGTCGACGCTCCACCCGGAATCGCCCTGCAGATCGTCGCGCACCAGCTCGCCCACGCGCGCCATGATGTCGGGGGCGAAGTCCGGCTGCGCGTTGACCATCGAGGCCTCTTCGTTCAGCCGCACGCCGGGCTCGCCGGCCAGCGCCGTCTCAAACGCATCGCGCGCAGGTGCGGGCACCACGGCGACGGAGTAGGTGCCGGAGGCGTCCTGCAGCTGCTTGGCAAGGTCCTCCGCGTCGCGCAGCGGCACGCCGCGATCCACCTCGTGCGCCTTCGCCAGCGCCGCGCTGATACCCGCGGCCGTCGAGCTTGCGCTGCGCACCTCGTCCGTGTCCACGAGCACGCGGTACGCGGTGCCGGGCTTGAGCAGCTCCACCCCGTCGGAAGAGACCACGCTTGCCTGCGACGGCGCCACCGAGCGCAGCTCCAGGTGCTGGTTCGCGCCCAGCCGCGGATGCAGAACGGACGGCTGCCAGCGCACGTTCCACGTATTGCCGCTTTGCGTCAGCGTCATCTGCGCCTGGTACGTCAGATCCCGCTCGCGCGGCAGGTCCCAGCGCAGCTCATACGTGGCGGTGGCCAGGTTGTCGTCCTGATTGACGTCGATAAGCGATGCGCTTAGACCCTCCGCCTGCAGCCCACCCCACGTCTCGTTGAGGGAGGTTTCGGCGGCGGAGGCGTCGTCGATAAGCGCAGAGTTCACCTCGCGCTTCTCCAGCGCGCTCAGAAAGTCCGATGCGGCGGGTTCGGCGTCGTTGGGGCGCGGGGTGCAACTGCTTATCGACGCCGCCAGCGCCACCACCGCAATCCCCGCGACACGGCGACGCAGCATACTAGCGGGTGACCTTGACCTCGGCCTTGGCGCCCTCGACCTCCTCGAGGCCCTCCTCCTCGGCGATGCGCTGCGCGTAATCGATCAGCGTCTCCACGATCTTGGACTCCGGCACGGTCTCCACAACCTCGCCCTTGACAAAGATCTGGCCCTTGCCGTTGCCGGACGCCACACCGAGGTCTGCGTCGCGCGCCTCGCCCGGGCCGTTGACAACGCAGCCCATCACGGCCACACGCAGCGGGAACTCCATGCCGTCAAGGCCGGCGGTGACTTCCTCGGCGAGCTTGTACACGTCTACCTGTGCGCGGCCGCAGGACGGGCAGGAGACGATCTCCAGCTTGCGCGGGCGCAGGTTCATCGACTGCAGGATCTGGTCGCCGACCTTGATCTCCTCCACCGGGTCCGCGGACAGGGACACGCGGATGGTGTCGCCGATGCCCTGCGACAGCAGTGCGCCGAAGGCCACGGAGGACTTGATGGTGCCCATGAACTTCGGGCCGGCCTCGGTCACGCCGAGGTGCAGCGGGTAGTCGGTCTTCTCCGCGAGCTGGCGGTAGGCCTCCACCATCAGCACCGGGTCGGAGTGCTTCACGGAAATGGCGATGTCGCCGTAGCCGTACTCTTCGAACAGGCCCGCCTCGTAGATCGCGGACTCCACCAGCGCCTCCGGGGTGGCCTTGCCGTACTTCTCCAGCAGGCGCTTGTCCAGGGAGCCGCCGTTGACGCCGATGCGGATCGGGATGCCCGCGTCGCCCGCTGCCTTGGCGACCTCCTTGACGCGGCCGTCGAATTCCTTGATGTTGCCGGGGTTCACGCGCACGGCCGCGCAGCCGGCGTCGATGGCCGCGAAAATGTACTTCGGTTGGAAGTGGATGTCCGCGATCACCGGGATCGGCGACTTCGCCGCAATCGCCGGCAGCGCCTCCGCGTCCACGGTCTTCGGGCAGGCCACGCGCACAATGTCGCAGCCGGCGGTGGTCAGCTGCGCAATCTGCTGCAGCGTGGCGTTGATGTCGTGCGTCTTCGTGGTGGTCATGGACTGCACGGAGATCGGGTGATCAGAGCCGACGCCGACATCTCCCACCATCAGCTGACGGGTCTTGCGGCGCGGAGCCAAAGTCGGTGCCGGGCCTTCGGGCATACCTAATCCGATGGGGGTGTTCATGGTGGCTAACTCTAGCACCGTCAGCCAAAAATTCGGACGGGGTTGACCACGTCCGCGGCCATCACCAACACACCGACGCCGAGCAGCAGCGCAGCCATGGCGTACGTCAAGGGCATGAGCTTTTCGTAGTTCGCGGGAGCGCCCGGGCCGAGGCCACGGAGACGTCGTAAAGCATCGCGAATCTTTTCGTACAGCACCACCGCAATGTGCCCGCCGTCCAGCGGCGGCAGCGGCACAAGGTTGAACAGGGCGAGGAAGAAGTTCAGGCTGGCCAGCATCATCCAGAACGCGGACCACATGTCCTGCTCCACCAGCTCGCCGCCGGTGCGCGAGGCGCCGATGACACTGACCGGGCCTTCGATGTCGCGCTCCGCGCCGAAGATGGAGGCAACAACGCCCGGGATCTTCGAGGGGAACGACGCGATGCCGTCCACAGTCGCGCGCAGCATCTTGCCGGTGAACCGGAAGGTCGCGGGCACGGCCTCTGCAGGACCGTACTGCTTCACCGCGTCCGTCACAGGCGCGGGGCCGATGCCCACCGCGCCCTGGGTGACCTTTTCGCCCGTCGTGGGATCGATGCGCTCGACGGCGGCGACAGGCACGTCGAGGGTGACGGTTTCGCCGCCGCGCAGCACCTCGAGGGTCACCGTTTCGCCGGGCTGCTTCGCGACGGCATCGCGCAACTGCCCGAACTGCTCAATCTCCTGCCCGTTAAGTGCCACCAGCGTGTCGCCGACCTGGACACCGGCCTCGCCCGCCGGGCCCGCGCCGGAGCACTCCCCCAGCGTCTCCGCGTCCACCTGGTCTGCGACGCACACCGTCTTGCCCACGCGCGGAGTGAAGTCCGCGTCCGGGTTCGGGATGCCGGAAAAGATGGCGACAAAGTAGATGATCACCACGCCGATGAGCAGGTTCATCGCAATGCCGCCGGCGAGGACCGCGATTCGCTGCCACGCCGGCTTGTTCACCATCGCGTGTGGCTCCTCCTCGGGCGTGAGGGGATCCATCGCGGTCATGCCCGCAATATCGCAGAACCCGCCGAACGGCAGCGCGGCGAGGCCGTACTCGGTGTGGCCCTTCGTGGTCGACCACACCGTCGGCCCGAAACCAATGAAGTAGCGCCGCACGCGCATGCCGAAGGCGCGGGCAGTGAACATGTGCCCGGCCTCGTGCAGCGCAATGGACGCGGCGATCGCAAGCGCGAACGCCAGAATGCCTAGCGCACCCACAAAACCCCTAGTGCGCTACGCGCTGGCGATGCGCTCGACAACAGCCTGCGCGCGCTCGCGGGCGCGGGACTCGGTGCGCAGGACCGCGTTGACGTCGGCAGGCGCCTCCGCGAAATCGCCGGCGCCGTTGAGGACCTCGGTGATGATGTCCACGATGTGCGGGAACTTAATGCGGCCCTCAACGAATGCGTCGACGGCAACCTCGTTGGCCGCGTTGTAGATCGCCGGGTACGGCTCACCCTTCGCCGCGGCCTCGCGGGCCAGCTTCACCGCCGGGAAAGCGTCTTCATCCAGCGGCTCGAAGGTCCACTCGAAGGACTTGGAGAAGTCCAGGGCGGGCTGCGCGTCCGGGATGCGGTTCGGCCAATTCAGCGCGTGGGAGATCGGCAGCATCATCGACGGCGGGGACGCCTGGGCGATGGTCGCGCCGTCGGTGAACGTCACCATGGAGTGGACGATGGACTGCGCGTGGACAGTCACATCGATGTCGTCCGGGTCCACGTCGAAAAGCAGCGCTGCCTCAATGAGCTCGAGGCCCTTGTTCACCATCGTCGCGGAATTCAGCGAGTTCATCGAGCCCATGGACCACGTCGGGTGGTTCACGGCCTGCTCGTAGGTGACGTCCATGAGCTCCTCGCGGGACTTGCCGCGGAACGGGCCGCCGGAGGCGGTGAGCACGAAGCGGGCCACCTCCCCGCGGTCGCCGGAACGCAGCGCCTGGGCCATCGCGGAGTGCTCAGAGTCAACCGGCACGATCTGGCCGGGTTTCGCCGCCTCCAGCACGAAGCGTCCGCCGGCGACGAGCGACTCCTTGTTCGCCAGCGCCAGCGTCGCGCCGGACTTCAGGGCAGCAAGGGTGGCCGGCAGGCCCGCAGAGCCAACGAGCGCGTTGAGCACCAAGTCCGCCTTCTGCGACTCCACGAGCGCCGCCGCGCAGTTATCGCCGGTGATGACGAAGCCGCCGATCTCCTTGGACACCTTCTTGGCCCCCTCCAGATCGCGCACGGCAACCTGGTCGGCGCTGAGGCCGAATTCGCGGGATTGCTCGATAGCCCGGTCAGGGTTGGTTCCGCCGGTGGCGATGCCGACCACGTTGAACTGGTCTCTGTGTTCGCGGATGACATCAATCGCCTGAGAACCGATAGAACCTGTCGAGCCCAAGATGATTACATTCTTCACGCGCCCATTGTGACATGAAACAGCACATTCTGGCACTGTGCGGGCGTAATCCCGTGGACTGTGGTGCGAAAGTTTGAACACATTGGGGGTGAGAAGTCCCCTTTGCCCCACCCGGTGTGCGATGATAGGCGCTGAAAGTTTTACCGATCTTGGCAACCGCTAAGCAGGCTTTGAAGGAGCATTCCAGTGGCCCACGCGAAGGACAACGCACCCCAGGTGTACAACGGCGTTTCTGAGGCGGATGTTCCGTCCGCCCGTTTCGGCTGGAGCGCCTTCACCGACCGCACTATTCAGATCGCCGGTTGGATCTCCGTCCTGTTCCTTATCGCCTACAACTTTGGCAACCACCAGGGCCACGTCGAGACCATCTGGCTCATCGCCCTCGCGGTGCTGATCGCGCTCGGCCTGATCCTGCACGCCACCAAGCCGAAGCTGAACCAGGTGCGAACCGTCACCGCCCACAACAAGCCGGTGGGCCACCAGGAGCCGGACTGGATCTACGACCAGGCCACCCTCTCCGGTGACGTGTACGAGAACCTCTCCGACTCTCAGCTGCGTTCCCTGAACATCGAGCCGGGCCGTGTCGCCCACCTGCGCCCGGCTCGCGGCCAGGAGCGCGTGGTCGAGCGCACCGCTGCTCGCCCGGTGGACGCGGCACAGCAGCGCGAGGACGTTGAGGTCATCACCGTCGAGTCCCGCGGCAAGCACGAGCGCATCTAAGCTTCTCGACGCCACCGTCACCGCCAGCCCCGCCGCTGGCGGTTTTTTCGTGCCGTGTGTGCTCGCCCTGCAACCCGCTCGCCACGTCCCATTCCGCCTTGGCTCGAATCCGCAGACCCAGAGCAAGAGACCCCTAGTATGGCCCTATTTTGGGCATACTAGGGGTCCTGTACTGGGGGTCTGTGCGCGGAGGCGTGCTCGGGAGGGTTGCGGCGTGGGCTGTAGCGCCGCAGGTAAACGCGAAAAGTGAGCTCGGCAGAAGCTAAGCGGCTAGCTAGCGTCCTCGTCGGCGGCGAGCTGGCCGCAGGCGGCGGCGATTTCCTGGCCCTTGGTGTCGCGCACCGTGCACGGCACGCCCTGGGCGGCCACGCGGCGGACGAACTCGTCCTGGCGGGCCTTCGGCGAGGCGTCCCACTTCGAGCCCGGGGTCGGGTTGAGCGGGATGACGTTGACGTGCACGCGCGAGCCCAGCGCCGAGTGCAGCTTCTTACCCAGCAGGTCCGCGCGCCAGTCGTGGTCGTTCATGTCGCGGATCAGCGCGTACTCGATGGACACGCGCCGGCCGGTCTGGTCCGCGTAGTAACGGGCGGCGTCCAGCACTTCGGACACTTCGAAGCGGTTGTTGACGGGGACGAGTTCGTCGCGGAGCTCGTCGTCAGGCGTGTGCAGGCTGACAGCCAGGGTGCAGGACAGGCCCTCGTCCGCGAGCATGCGGATCTGCGGGGCGAGCCCCACCGTGGAGACGGTGACGTTGCGCTGGGAGATGCCGAATCCGTCCGGGGACGGCTGGGTGATCTGGCGCACCGCGTTGACCACGCGCTTGTAGTTGGCCAGCGGCTCCCCCATACCCATGAACACGATGTTGGACAGGCGCGAGCCCTCCGCGGCCATCATCGCCGCGGCGGCGCGGACCTGGTCGACGATCTCGGCCACGGACAGGTTGCGGTCCAGCCCGCCCTGGCCAGTGGCGCAGAAGGGACAGGCCATGCCGCAGCCGGCCTGCGAGGAGATGCACAGGGTTGCGCGGCCCGGGTAGCGCATGAGGACAGATTCCAGCAGGGTGCCGTCGTGAAGCCGCCACAGCGTCTTCGTCGTGTCGCCCTCGTCGGTCTCCACCGTGCGCACCGGCGTCAAAAGCGTGGGAAACAGCGCGTCCTTGACGGTTTGACGCTGCGCCTCCGGCAGGTCCGTCATGGTCAGCGGGTCGGCCTCGAACTTGCCGTAGTAGTGGCGCGCGATCTGGTCGGCGCGGAACTTGGGCAGGCCGAGTTCCTTGAGCGCGTCGATGCGCTCGTCTTTGCTCAAGTCCGCGAAGTGCTTCGGCGGCATGCCGCGCTTCGGGGCGAGCAGCTGGATCTGGGGGAAATCGCTCATAGTGCGCCCCATCTTGGCACGTCGCGCGGCGAATTTCGAATCTGGCGCGGGCGTAAACCTACGGGTTCATCAACGTGATGGTGGTGAGCAGGATGTAGGTCGCCGCCGCGGCGGGCAGCATGCCGTCGAGGCGGTCCATGATGCCGCCGTGGCCCGGCAGCAGGTTGGACATGTCCTTGATGCCCAGCTCGCGCTTGAACTGGCTTTCCACCAAATCGCCCATGGTCCCGCAGATGACCAGCGCGATGCCGAGCACGATGCCCATCCACCACGGCCCGTGGATGAGGAAGTGCACCACCAGCACACCGGTGATGATGCCGGCGGTCATGGATCCGGCGAAGCCCTCCCAGGATTTGTTCGGGCTAACGGCCGGGGCCATCGGGTGGGAGCCGAACATCACGCCTGCGGCGTAGCCGCCGACGTCGTTGGCCACCACGCACAGCATGAACGCCACGATGTACGCGGAGCCGTCCACGCCAGCCTCGGTGATCCGGGAGATCATGGCGGCGAATGTGCCGAACAGCGGGATCCACGCGAGCACGAAGATCGCCACCGCGGTGTCGCGCAGGTAGTTCTCTGGTTGGTGGTGCCTGCCCTGGTGGAACATGCCCCAGAACATCACCACCAGCACGGTGAAGGCGAATCCGGAGACCAGACCTGTGGTGCCGTAAGGCGCGGACAACCAAAGCATGGCCTGGCCGAGGATGATCATCAGCGTGCGCGGCTGGACGTAGCCGGCCTCGCGCAGACGCGTCATCACCTCCCACATGGCCAGCGCCACGGCGACGGCGACCAGCGGGTACCAGGCCACAGGCCCGATCCACACCGCCGCGATCACCAGCGCTCCGAGCACAACGCCCGTGGTGATCGCCGCCGGCAAGTCGCGCCCCGCCTTGTTCTTCGGCTTCGGGGCGTGGGCGGGCCAGCGGCTCGGGGTGGCCTCGGGTGCCTCCGGAGCATCGCTCACGGCCGCACCCATCTCCTCGCCTTCAGCGGGACCAGTGGGCTCGGTGGTTTCCGTCTGCGCCTCCGACACGTCGGCTTAGACCTCCAGCAGCTCGTTTTCCTTGCGCTGCACGATTTCGTCGATCTGACCAACGTAGTCCTGAGTGGTTTTGTCCAGCGACTTCTCAGCGGTGATGACCTCGTCTTCGCCCGCGTCGCCGTCCTTCTGGATCTTCTTCAGCGCTTCCATACCCTGGCGGCGCACGTTGCGGATGGCAATCTTGCCGTCCTCGCCCTTCTGCTTGGCCTGCTTGACCAGCTCTTTGCGGCGCTCCTCGGTCAGCTGCGGGACGGAGACTCGGATGACCTGGCCGTCGTCGGTCGGGTTCACGCCGAGGTCGGAGTTGCGGATGGCGTTTTCGATCTCGCCCATGGTGGACATGTCGTACGGCTTGATCAGCAGCATGCGCGGCTCCGGAACCGAGATGGTGGCCATCTGGTTGATCGGGGTGGGAGCGCCGTAGAAGTCGGCCATCACGCCGTTGAACATGGCCGGGTTCGCGCGGCCGGTGCGGATGGTGGCCAGCTCGTTTCGGGTGTGCTCAACGGAGGCGGTCATGCGCTCTTCGGCATCCAGCAAAACGTCATCAATCATGGTTTTACCCCTATCGTTTCTCGGGTTTGCGTCCCCCTTAACCTACCAGCGCCTGCCGCGTGCCTAGACTGTCGCCATGCCGCACCCAGCCTTCACGTTCGTCGCGCCGCCCGGCGCCGCGCTCGCAGGCCCGCCCGGCGGGCGGCTTTCCGGCTGGCGGATCCCGATCAAAGACGGCACCGATGTCGCAGGCTGGCCCACCACGCACGGCAACCCCGCGCGCGCCTACACCGCGAAGGCAACGGATCCGTTTGCGCAGATGCTTATCGACGCCGGAGCGCACGTCGACGCCAAAACCCTGACCTCCGAGCTCGGCGCCACTTGTTACGCGGAGCGCCCCGGCGTGGCCGTGCTGGAATCCCCCGCCTTTCCCGGCCGCACGCCCGGCGGGTCTTCCGCGGGCGCCGCAGTGGTGGTGGCGGACGGCACGGTGCGCGCCGCCCACGGCACCGACGCCGGCGGCTCGATCCGTGTGCCGGCCGCGGCCTGCGGGGCGGTGGGGCTGAAACTTGCCAGCCGCGATCTGTCCGCCCACGGGTTTTTCACCCGCAACGTCGGCGACCTGTTCACGCTCACCGGTTGGACGCCGCCCGCGCGAAGGAGGCTGCGCATCGGTGTGCTCACCCGGGGCGTGTTCGCGGACCCTGAGGTGTCGGAGGGGCGCGGAGCTGACGTCGAGAAGCTTGCTGCTGCTTTGGGACGCGCCCACGATGTGGTGGAGATTTCCCCCTACGACGAGTCGCGCGAGACGTACGCGCACTTCAGCACCACAATCAAGCGCTGGTTCAAGGAGGTGGACCCGCTGGACAGCGGCTACATCGCGTGGCTCAAAGAGGAGGCGCACCGGCTGCGGCCAGAGCAGGTCGCCGCGGCGAAAGCGCACACGCGCGCACTCCCCGCGTTGCTTGCGGCGCAGTGGGGCGTGGACGCGGTGCTCTCCCCCACCATCGCGTTCGATCCGCCCCCGCTCGGCTACTTCCCCGCGCTGCGCCCCGAAGAGAGCTTCCACGCGCAGACCGAATGGTCGCCGTGGTGCTCTGTATTTAACGTGCTGCGCACCCCCGCAATCGCGCTCGCGGGGGTGCACCTGGGCAGCCTGACACTCAGCGGCCCCGAGTTACTCGGCCTGGCTGCACAGGCCGAACTGTTGCGCGCTTAGGCCACCAGCGTGCCCACCTGCTCGCCGGAGACGGCGCGCGCGATGTTGCCCTCCTGCAGCAGGTTGAACACCAGGATCGGCATGTTGTTGTCCATGCACAGGCTGAACGCGGTGGCGTCGGCGACCTTCAGCCCGTTTTCGATGACCTCGCGCGGGGAGATCTCGGAGTACAGCTTCGCGTCCGGGTTCTCGCGCGGGTCGGAGTCGTACACCCCGTCGACGGCCTTGGCCATCAGCAGCACCTCGCAACCGATCTCCAGCGCGCGCTGGGCGGCGGTGGTGTCCGTGGAGAAGTACGGCATGCCCATGCCGGCGCCGAAGATGACCACGCGGCCCTTCTCCAGGTGGCGGGCGGCGCGCAGCGGCAGGTACGGCTCGGCGATCTGCGCCATGTTGATGGAGGTCTGCACGCGGCAGTCCACGCCCATCTGCTGCAGGAAGTCCTGCAGCGCCAGGCAGTTCATCACCGTGCCCAGCATGCCCATGTAGTCGGAGCGCGCGCGGTCCATGCCGCGCTGCTGCAGCTCGGCGCCGCGGAAGAAGTTGCCGCCGCCGATGACCACGGCCACCTCGGTGCCTGCGCGTGCCACGTCCGCGATCTGGCGTGCAACGGACTCGACCACGTCCGGGTCGATGCCGACCTTGCCTCCGCCGAACATTTCACCGCCCAACTTCAGCATCACTCGCTTGAAACCTGTGCGGCTGGGATTGAGGTCAGTCACCGAAATTCGCTCCTTTTGCGCGGCGGGATGTGCAGATGTTCGCAGACGATTCTAGACGTGCTTTCATGCGCACACCGAACCGTGCAATTGGGGGCATCATGCTTCACGACGAAGCCCCGCACACGCCACCGGCCCAACTGGGCGGAAGCGGTGCGGGGCTTTGCGGTTAGCGCAGCTTAAGGCAGCAGCTTAAGCCTGGCCGACCTCGAAGCGGACGAAGTCCAGGACCTCGATGCCGTTCTCCTCGGCGTACTGCTTGACGGTCTTCTTGGAGTCAGACAGCGCCGGCTGATCCAGCAGAACAACGTCCTTGAAGAAGCCGCCCATGCGGCCCTCGACGATCTTGGCGATGGCAGCTTCCGGCTTGCCCTCGTTGCGGGTGATCTCTTCCTGGACCGCGCGCTCCTTCTCAACGACGTCCGCCGGGACGGACTCCTGGTTGAGGTAACGAGCCTTCATCGCGGCGATCTGCAGAGCGACCTGGTGCGCTGCCTCGGCGTTGTCCCCGGTGTAGGACACCAGCACGCCGACTGCCGGCGGGAGGTCCGCAGCCTTCTGGTGCAGGTACGCCTCAACACGCTCGCCCTCGATGGTGGCGGCGCGGCGCAGCTCGAGCTTCTCGCCGATCTTGGCGGAGAGGCGCTCCAGGACGTCGTGCGCGGTCTCGCCGTTCACGTCTGCGTTCGCCAGCTCCTCCTGGGAGTTCGCCTTCGCTGCGGCGGCTGCGTCAGCGATCTGGGCTGCGATGTCTTTGAACTCCTGGTTCTTGGCCACGAAGTCGGTCTCGGAGTTGATCTCGATGATGGTGTTGCCGGAAACGGCGACCAGGCCCTCGAGGGCGTTGCGCTCAGCGCGCTTGCCCACGTCCTTCGCGCCCTTGATGCGGAGGTTCTCGACGGCCTTATCGAAGTCGCCGCCGGTCTCCTCGAGTGCCTTCTTGCAGTCGAGCATGCCGGAACCGGTGGTCTCGCGGAGCTTCTTGACGTCAGCAGCAGTGTAGTTCGCCATAGTGGGCGATCCTCCTCGTGAATGTGTTGCTAAAAGTGTTCAAACCGTTTCAAGCGTAGCCGACAGTACTCGCTGTGGCACGGCTTGGAACGGGGCGCACACAAAACACCCCGCGCCCGCACTGTCCCGGGCGTGGAAGCCGGCGGGCGTGAGCGGAACGCGGGGTGCGCGTGCAGGTGGCGTGAGCCGAAAGCTTACGCCTGGGTTGCAGACTCGTCGCCGGACTCGTTCGCCTTGGCCTCAGCCTGCTCCGCTGCGCGGACAGCGTGCGGCTGCTCAACCTCGGCGACCTCCTGCGGAGCCGCGGACTCAGCTGCAACGGCAGCCTTCGCTGCGTCAGCTGCGGACACTTCCTCAGAAGCAGCAGCCTGGGCAGCTGCCTCTGCAGCCTCTGCCTGACGCTTCGCGTCGGTGTCGCCTGCGGCGTCGCGTGCGGAAGCGAGCTGGCGCTCCTCGCGCTGCTGCTTACCGGCGATGACAGCCTCGCCCACGATGTGGGTGAGCAGCTTCACGGCGCCGATGGCGTCGTCGTTGCCCGGGATCGGGAAGTCCACGACGTCCGGGTCGCAGTTGGTGTCCAGCACAGCCACAACGGGGATGCGCAGCTTCTGCGCCTCGTTGACGGCGATGTGCTCCTTGTTGGTGTCCACGATCCACAGTGCGGACGGGGCCTTGGTCATGTCGGCGATGCCGCCCAGCACGCGCTCGAGCTTGATGCGCTCGCGGGTGAGCATGAGGACTTCCTTCTTGCCGCGGCCTGCGTAGCCGTCCTCGGCTGCGTCCATGGCCTGCAGTTCCTTCATGCGGCCGATGCGCTTGGACACGGTCTGGAAGTTGGTGAGCATGCCGCCCAGCCAGCGGTGCGTCACGTACGGCATGCCGACGCGCTGCGCCTCTTCCTGGATCGGCTCCTGTGCCTGCTTCTTGGTGCCGACGAACAGGACGGTGCCGCCGTGTGCGACGGTCTCCTTGACAAACTCGTAGGCCTCATCGATGTAGGTCAGCGTCTGCTGCAGGTCGATGATGTAGATGCCGTTACGGTCGGTGAAGATGAAGCGGCGCATCTTCGGGTTCCAGCGACGCGTCTGGTGGCCGAAGTGCACACCGGCGTCGAGGAGTTCACGCATGGTTACAACTGCCATGGTTTTGTCTCCTTCGGAGAAAGTAGTTCGGTTACATTGCGTATCTCACGTGCGGGTTTTTATCCCGCACCCTGGCACCGTGCTCGCCCTGCACCCTGTGAGAGGGACCGTCGCTGAGCAGGCATTATCCGGCGCGCGTAGTCAGCCCATAAAAGCTGCCCGTGCAACACTACCCGCTCACGCCCGCAAAACCTAATCTCATCTGCACGTTCTGTGGATAACACCGCAGCAGGCACCGGGTTATCCACAGATTTCCGCAACCAGGCTAGTTTTCTTGCGTCCTGCGTGCTCCTATTCACGCATGCGCCTATCGACGATCCTCCGGTCCACCACCGCCCTCATCCTTGCCGCCGCCATGAGCGCCGCACCGGCAGCCGCCTGGGTGGACCCGGCAGCCGGCACCCCGTACCCGGCCGCGGTGTCGCGCCCTGCTGACATCCCGGAGCAGAACTGGAAGCCCGGCCACCGCGGCGTGGACTTACCCCTGCGCCTCGGCGCTGACGTGCTGGCCGCAGGCGATGGCGTTGTCGTCTTCGTGGGCGTGGTAGCCGGCACCCCGGTGATCTCCGTCGATCACGCAGGCGGGATCCGCACCACGTATCAACCGGTGCGTTCCCCGCTTGCCGTGGGTGACAAGGTGCGCGAAGGCGAACCGATTGGCGCCCTCGCGCACGCCCCGGCGGGGTTTTCCGGATCCCACGACGGCTTGCACTGGGGTGCGCTGGTGGGCAAGGACTCCTACATCGATCCGCTCACGCTGTTGGAAGCGCCGCGGATCCGGCTCAAACCCTTGGACGGCTCCACTACGCGCGCGGGTGCGCCTGGTCGTAGACGCGCTTGAGCCGCTGCGCGGAGACGTGGGTGTATATCTGCGTGGTTTGCAGGCTGGTGTGGCCGAGCATCTCCTGCACCACGCGCAGATCCGCCCCACCTTCGAGCATGTGGGTGGCAGTCGTGTGGCGCAGCGTGTGCGGGCTGACGTGTTCCACCCCGGCGCGTTGCCCGGCGCGCTCGACTATGCGGCGCACCTGGCGCTGGTCGATGCGCCCGCCGCGGGAGCCGACGAACATCGCCTGCGTGTCGGTCGCGAGTTCTGCGCGGCCGAACTCGAGCCACTCGGACACGGCGGCTGCGGCTTCGTCGCCGAATGGCACGACGCGCTGCTTGTTGCCCTTGCCGGTGACGTGGGCGAGACCGCGGGCAAGGTCCACGTCGCCGAGGTTTAGCCCCGTCAGCTCCCCGACGCGGATGCCGGTGGCGTAGAGCAGCTCGAGCATGGCGCGGTCGCGCAGGTATTCGGCGGGGTGGGCGTCGTCGGCCGTGCCCGCCTCGACGAGGTCGCCTGCGCGCTCCCCCTTGACCACTGTGGGCAGTGGGCGGTTGACCTTGGGTGCCTTGAGTCGCGCTGCGGCGTCGGTGCTGATGTCGCCCCGGCGGTAGGCCCAGGTGGAAAAGGCGCGCGCGGCAGCGGTGCGGCGCGCGAGCGTGGCCCGGCTCTTACCAGCACTCATCGCGTCCGCGAGCCAGCGCCTCAGCGCGTCGAGGGTGAACGCGTCGAAGGTGTCTGCGTAGCCGGCGAGCCCTCTAAGGTCCGCGACGTAGCCTTTAACCGTGTTTGGGGAGCGGCCGAGGACAAGTTCGGCGTATTCGGCGAAGTCTTCCACTGCCGCCTGCACTTGCCCCAGCTGTTTACTCATGCCACGGCAGTGTACTCGCTTCCCTTAGTCCGGCTGCTCCACCCGAGACCACACCCGCTTGTCGCGCTCCACCAACCCGCGCTTGGACAGTTCCATCAGGATGTGCACCGTCAGCGCGATGGAAAGCCCAGAATCCGCCGCCACAGCCTCGGCTTCCCGGCCGGCGCGGCCGGCGGGCGGAAGGGCGTCGTAAATGCGCAGCTCGTTGCGGGAGAGCTGCTGGGTCACGCTCGGCGGGTACTGCATTTCCATCTGCTCCTCGGCGCTGTATTCGCCTACTGCAGAGAGCTGCTCGTGGATCTGCCCGGCGTTGAGCACCATTTCTGCTTCGTTGTTCTGGATGGCCAGGTTCGCGCCGAGGGATTGGGCGTCCGTGACCGGCCCCGGCACCGCCATGGCGGTGCGGTTGAACACGTTGACCCACTTCAGGGTGTTCAGCGCCCCGGAGCGAAACGGCGCTTCCACCAGCACGGTGCCCAGCGTCAGCGCCGCCACGAGTCGGTTTCTGGTGAGGAAGCGGTGCCTGTCCGGGGTGACCCAGGGCGGATACTCCGTCATCAATGCGCCGCCCGTGGCCACCACGCGCTCGAAGAGCGCCTTGTTGGAGCGCGGGTAGTGCTCGCCAGGCCCGCAGGCCGCCACCACCACGGTCGGGGTGTGCACGTCCATGGCCGTCGTGTGGGCGACCGTGTCGATGCCCAGCGCGCCGCCGGAGACCACCGTGTAGTTGTGCCCGCCCAGGCCGGCGACCAAATCCTTTGTTGCCATGTGGCCGTACTTGGTGGCGTGGCGGGTGCCCACCACGCCCACGGACTGGGCGAACAGGCCCGCCAAGTTCGTGTTTCCCGCAACCCACAGCGCGTGCGGCGCAATGCCGTCGGGCTGGTGGCTGGCTTTGCTCGCCGCCCCCGTCTGCTTACGGCCAAACGAGCTCTGGATCGCATCCGTCGGCCACTGGGGCGACTCCGGGGTGATAAGCGTGTAGCCGAGCTCCGCCGCGAACTCGAGGTCCTCGGCCGGGCGGTCCCAGGTGAATCGGTTCTCGGTCTGCGACAGCAGGCCGCCAATCCAGGTGGCGCGGGTGCGCACACCGTCGGCGATCTCGTCCGCGGTTTTGCCCACGCGCAAAAGCGCTTGGATGTGGTGCGACGGCCCCTCCACCACCCGTGAGAGGTAGGCCCAGGATTCCAACGACGACATCTACGCCACCTCCTGCTGCTGCAGCTGGTGCTCGCGCATCTCCACCGCGCGGCAGACATGGTGGATGTCCGGCTGGTCCATCTCTTCCAAGTCCGCGAGCGTCCAGGCCAGCTTGAGGCATTTATCCACCCCGCGCTGCGTGATCTTGCCGTGGACCAGCTCCGCCTGCAGCATCGCCATCGCCGATTCCTTGGCGGGGAAATGCCTGCGGATCAGCGTCGCGGGCACACGTCCGTTGACGTCCTCGTCGCAGCCCGCTTTCGCCCACCGGGCTGCGGCGCGCTCGCGGGCGGCCGCCACACGCTGGGCGATGCTTCTCGACGGCTCCGCGTCCCTCGGGCTGAGCACCGCCGCGTCGCCAGAAGTGGTCACGAACACGTCCAGCCGGTCCTTCAACGGTCCGGAGACGTTGCTTAAGTGCCGCGCCCGCTGCGGGGACTTGCACGTGCACTGCCCCTTGATCCGCTGGCAGGCGCACGGATTCGCCGCCAGCACCAGCTGAAAGTCCGCCGGGTAGACCACTTCCCGTTTCGCGCGGGTCAGCCGCACCTCGCGTTTCTCCAACGGGATGCGCAGCGCGTCGAGCACCGGGGCCGGAATCTCCGAGGCTTCGTCCAAAAACAGCACCCCGCGGTGCGCCTGGCTCACCACACCGGGCCTCGGCGTGCCGCCTCCCCCGCCGATCAGCGCCGCGCGCGTCAGCGAGGGGTGCGGGGCGATAAACGGCCGCGTTTCCACAACCCCGCCGCCGGACACCCCGGCCGCGGAATGGATGGCTGTGACCTCCACCATCTCCTGCACATCCATCGGCGGCAGGATCGACGGGATCCGCTCCGCCAGCATGGACTTTCCCGAGCCCGGCGGGCCGATCATCATCACGTGGTGCCCGCCGGCCGCCGCCACCTCGAGTGCCTCGCGCTCCTCGGACATCCCCGCCAGGTCCTGGAAATCCGGCACCGCACACTGCGGCGCGGCCGCTTCTGGCGCTGTGGCGGGCTCCAACTCCGCTTCGCCGGTGATCCACTGCCACACCTGCGCAAGCGAATCCGCCACCAGCACCTCCCTGCGTCCCAGCAGCGCGGCCTCTGCGGCGTTGGCCCTGGGCACGACGACGGTGCGAATTGGCTCTGCCGCGTCGAAAGCTGCGATGAGCATCGGCAGCACGCCTTCGGCCCGTCGCAAAGTCCCGTCCAGCGCAAGCTCCCCGCAGAACATGGTGGACGCGAGCCTGCGCTCCACGGGTGGATCCAGGCTGCCCAGCACCGCCAGCGCGATCGGCAGGTCGAAGTGCGAGCCGGCCTTCGGCAGGTGCGCGGGCGAGAGCGACACCATGATCTTCGTGCGCGGCCACGGCAGCGCCGAATTCGAAATCGCGGTGCGGATGCGATCGCGCGACTCTTTTACTGCCGCGTCGCCCAAACCCACCATGTGCATGCCGGGCAACCCGGCGCCAACGTTTGCCTCCACCGTGACCAGGCGGGCGGCGACCCCCTCCACGGTCGCGCTCATCGTGCTAGCAAGCGCCATCTTCGACCCCCGGGAACCGGCGCAGGATGCAATCCTCGCCGTCGAAGACCACCTCCACCACGTCGAAGCGGATCGGGCGGTACTGGCCCTGCGCATGCTTGTCCAGCCACTGCGCCGCGCACCGGCGCATGGTGTTGAGCTTCTTCGTGGTCACCGCCTCCGCGGCGCCAAAGGCAGTGCCGCGGCGGGACTTCACCTCCACGAAGACGACTGTGCCGTCCTCGTCCTCAACGACGGCGTCGATCTCACCCGCCCGCATGCGCTGCCGGTGGCCCAACAGCGCGTAGCCTTCGTCCTCGTACCACCTGATGGCGGCGTGCTCGCCTGCCCTGCCCAGCTCCCACTGGTCCTGATAGTTCACCTGCACGGTGCCTCCCCGTTTCATAGAGTTGCCAAGAATGTTGGTCCTCTATCAGACGCAAAAGGCCCCGCCGCGGTTCCATGGCGCGGGCAGTTTTGTGAAACTCGGCGGCCGCACCGGTATTTGGCCAGGTGAATGCCTGATACAAATAAGGCACCGCTTGCGGACTCCGCATTGCGGACAACTCGGCCGCAACCAATGGTTGGTCGGCACCCACTATGCAGCGGCATAGCGACGAGGCGTCGGCCGTCGTAAAAGTTGACATTTTACCGAAATCGACCCTCAGCGACCTGCGGAAATGTCGGGCGGTCGTCAGATCTTGCGAAAGTCGGAAGGTGGCCGGCGCCTGCGGACTCCGCATTGCGGACAACTCGGCCGCAACCAATGGTTGGTCGGCACCCACTATGCAGCGGCATAGCGACGAGGTGCTGCTTGCGGACTCCGCATTGCGGACAACTCGGCCGCAACCAATGGTTGGTCGGCACCCACTATGCAGCTGCATAGCGGTGGGTGGTGGTCCCTCGTAAAACCCTCAGCCACCCACACTTACCGTCGCCTAAACCAGAAACTGTTCACAACCACCTGATGCAAAGCGCGACACGCCGAGTTTTACAAACGGTACGCGACAGCCCTATTCCGGGAAGGTCAGATCGGGCTTGTCCAGCTCCTCGATGTTGACGTCCTTGTAGGTGATCACGCGCACGTAGCGCACAAAACGCACCGCGCGGTACATGTCCCACACCCACGCGTCCGACATCAGCACCTCGTAGTAGACATCCCCGCCATCGGTGTGCGGGATGAGTTTCACGGCGTTGGCCAGGTAGAACCGGCGCTCCGTTTCCACCACGTAGGAGAACTGGCTGGCCACGTCCCGGTACTCGCGGTAGAGGGAAAGCTCGACGTCTGCCTCGTAGTTGTCAAGATCCTCGGCGCTCATGCGTGCCCCTTCTTGCTGGACTGCCAATAGAAGTCGTCAGCGTCCCTGACGTTCGCATAACTATAACGGTGCTCGGGGCTCGCACCGTGGCGGCGCACCGCGTCCATGTGCACCTTCGTGGAATAACCCTTGTGGCCCTCCAGCCCGTACTGGGGAAACTTCTGGGCCATTTCGCACACCAGCCGGTCCCGGCTCACCTTGGCCAGCACGCTTGCCGCGGCGATGCAGCGGGCGGTGTAGTCGCCTCCCACCACCGGCAGTTGGGGTGAGGGAAGGCCGGGGACACGGAACGCGTCGATAAGCACGTAGCCCGGCCGCACCGAAAGCCCGGCGACGGCGCGGCGCGCGCCGTCAATGTTGGCGTGCTGGATGCCGCGGCGGTCAATCTCTGCCGCGGAGATATGCACCACGGAGTACGCCACCGCGATGTCTTTCACAGCGTCGAACAGCACGTCGCGCTTGCGGGCGGTGAGCTTTTTGGAGTCCGTGAGCTCCGCCAGCGCCGGCTGCGGCTTTGGCGGCAGCACGCACGCGGCGATGGTGATGGGGCCGAAACACGCGCCGCGGCCGGCCTCGTCCACCCCCGCTACCGGGCCGAAACCCGCCTTGTCCAAGGCGACCTCGTAGGTGCGCAGCTGTTTTAAGCGCCGCACGGGGCTACTGCTGGATGTCCGGGTCGCTCACGCCCTGCATGCGGTTGACCGGGAAGACCACAGCCTTGACCTTGCCGCGGATGTTCTCCTCCGGAATGGTGCCCTGGAACTGGTCGCCCATGTGCGCGCGCGAGTCCAGGGAATTGGTGCGGTTGTCGCCCATCATGAAGTAGTTGCCCTCCGGCACCGTCACGGGGCCGAAGTACGGCCCGCCGCAGGCGTCGGAGCCAGTGGATTGATCCACCGGGTAGAAGTTCGGCTGCAGAATGTAGGACTGGTCGATGGGCTTGCCGTCCACCATGATCGCCGGGTCCCCCGCCTGGCAGGACACCGTCTGCCCGCCGGTAGCGATGATGCGCTTGACCAGGGTGTTTTCGTCCTTCGGCACCAGGCCCACCCAGGAGCCGACCTCCTGCATGCCCCGGATCACCGGGTTGGAGGAACGGTTGGAGTCGAAGCCCGTGTTCCAGGAATCGGTGCCGGCGAAGACAATCACGTCGCCCGGCTCCGGGTCGGAGAAGTAGTAGCTGACCTTCTCCACGAAGATGCGGTCGCCGGAGCCGGACTCGCCGTGCAGCGTGGGCTCCATGGAGGCGGACGGGATGACGTAGAGACGGCCGATGAACGTCTGGATCACAAACATGATCAGAAGCGTCAGCACCACCACGACCGGGATCTCCACGTACCAGGGAAGCTCCTTCTTCTCCTCCGGCTCGTCCGCAGCCGGCTGCTGCGCCACCGGGGCCGCCTCATAGCGCGGCTCGGCGGCGTACGGGTTGTGGGGCTGTGCAGGCTTCGAGGCGGAAGGCTCGCCTGCGGGTCCGTTCACGTTGGTCACCCGGGATACGTTAGCACCGCGGGAGCCGTCGACAAGCAAAGTGCCCCGCCCGAGCGGACTCGGACGGGGCACTTGTGCGCGCTGAAACTAGCGGCGCTCCTTGATACGGGCAGCCTTGCCGCGCAGGTCGCGCATGTAGTACAGCTTCGCGCGACGGACGTCACCCTTGCGGACGACCTCGATCTTCTCAATGTTCGGGGAGTGCACCGGGAAGGTACGCTCAACGCCGATGCCGAAGGAGACCTTGCGCACGGTGAAGGTCTCGCGGATGCCCGCGCCCTGGCGGCGGACCACAAAGCCGGTGAAGACCTGGGTACGGGTCACAGAACCCTCGATAACCTTGACGTGGACGTCGAGGGTGTCGCCCGGGCGGAAGTCCGGGATGTCGTCGCGCAGCTGGCCTGCGTCGACAAGATCAATGATGCCGTTGCTCATGAAAGCAATCCTTTACGTGTTCGGACAGAGGACCCTGGCGGCACTTCCCCACCTGGGGCGCTCGGCCGGTTCATGTCGATTACAACAACCTGCAGCATTTTACATATGCGCCGGTCACTTCCCAAATCCGGCGCGTTTCAACGCGTCGGCCATCGAGCCTGATGCTTCTCGACGTCCCTCCGGCCTACCCCGCTTCCGACCCTTGCCCGAAGTTTTGCCCTGCTGCCTGCGCTGTTTCTTCTGCGCCGGCTGGCCCGGCTCGTCGTCAAGCCGCAAGCTCAGGCCGATGCGGTTGCGGGCGACGTCGACATCCATGACCTTGACTTTCACCACCTCGCCGGAGCGCACCACCTCGTGCGGGTCCGAGACGAACTTATGGCTCATGGCGGAGACGTGGACCAGGCCGTCTTGGTGCACGCCCACGTCCACGAACGCGCCGAAGGCGGCGACGTTGGTCACCGTGCCTTCCAGGATCATGCCGGGTGTGAGGTCCTTGACCTCGTTGACGCCTTCTTTGAACTCGGCGGTTTTAAACTCCGGGCGCGGGTCGCGGCCGGGTTTGTCCAGCTCGGCGAGGATGTCGGTGACGGTAGGCACGCCGAACTGCTCGTCCGCGAAGTCTGCAGGGGCAAGCTTGGTCAGCACCGCGGTATTGCCGATGAGCTGCTCGGTGCTCAAACCTGTGGCCTGGGCGACGCGCTCGACCACCGGGTAGGCCTCCGGGTGCACCGCGGAGCCATCCAGCGGGTTGGCCCCGCCCCGGATGCGCAGGAAGCCGGCGGCCTGCTCGAACGCCTTCGGGCCGAGGCGCGGCACCTTGCCCAGCTCCTTACGGGTGGTGAACCGGCCGTTTTCGTCGCGGTAGGCCACGATGTTCTTCGCCACCGTGCCCGACAGGCCGGCCACGCGCTCAAGCAGCGGCGCCGAGGCGGTGTTGACGTCCACGCCGACGGAGTTCACCGCGTCCTCCACCACCGCGTCCAGCGTCTGGGCGAGCGCGGTCTGGTTCACGTCGTGCTGGTACTGGCCCACGCCGATGGACTTCGGGTCCACCTTGACCAGCTCCGCCAGCGGGTCCTGCAGACGGCGGGCGATGGAGACCGCCGAGCGCAGGGAGACGTCCATGTCCGGAAACTCCTCCGCCGCGATCTGGCTGGCGGAGTACACCGACGCGCCAGATTCGGACACCACCACCGGGGTGGGCCGCTTTCCGCCGGCCTGGGCGATCAGGTCCGCCACCTCGCCGGCGAGCTTTTCACTCTCGCGCGAGGCGGTGCCGTTGCCCACGGCGATGAGCTCCACGCCGTGCTGCGCGGCCAGCGACGCCAGCTCCGCGCGGGAGGCGTCCCAGCGGTTTTGCGGCTGGTGCGGGTAGACGATGGTGGTGGCAAGCACCTTGCCGGTCTCATCCACCACCGCGCACTTCACGCCGTTGCGGTAACCCGGGTCCAGGGCCAGCGTGGCGCGTTGGCCGGCGGGTGCGGCGAGCAGCACGTCGCGCAGGTTGGTCTTGAACACCTGCAGCGCGCCCTCCTCCGCCTTCTCCTTCAGCCGCATGCGGGTATCCAGGTTCGCGGAGACCTGCAGCTTGGTGCGCCAGCCCCAGCGCACCGCCTTGGCCAGCCACTCAGAGTCTTTGACCGGCAGGTCGAAGCGCTCGGCGATCATGCCCTCGTAGACGGCTTCCTCGCCCGGGTCCATGTCCAGGGTGAGCACGCCCTCGGCTTCGCCGCGCAGCAGTGCCAGGATGCGGTGGCTGGGCAGCTTCTCAAACGGCTCGGAAAACTCGAAGTAGTCCGCGAACTTCGCGCCCTCGGTTTCCTTGCCCTCCACCACGGCGGAGCGCATGGTGCCCTGGGCGTACACGCGGTCGCGCACCTCGCCGACCAAGTCCGCGTCTGTGGCGAAGCGGTCCACCAGGATCGCGCGGGCGCCCTCGAGCGCGGACTTCGCATCCGGGAATCCCTCCGAGAGGTGGGCCTCGGCCAGGGTTTCGGGGTCGGCCGAAGGATCGTCGATAAGCTTTTGCTCCAACGCCTCAAGCCCGGCCTCGCGCGCAATGTCCGCCTTGGTCTTACGGCGCTTCTTGTACGGCAGGTAGAGGTCCTCCACGCGCGCCTTGGTGTCGGCGTTAAGGATCGCCTGCTTCAGCTCGTCGGTGAGTTTGCCCTGTTCTTCAATGCTTTCCAGCACGGCCTGCTTGCGCTCGGCGAGCTCGAGCAGGTAGGTGTTGCGCTCCTCGATGTGGCGCAGCTGCGCGTCGTCGAGGCCGCCCGTGGCCTCCTTGCGGTAGCGGGCGATGAACGGGACGGTGTTGCCCTCGGCGAGCAGTTTCAGCGCCTGCTCGACCTGGTTGTCCCGCACATTGATTTCGTTCGCGATGGTGGCTGCGATTGATGTCATTCGGGCGAGTCTAGTCGTGGCCGTGTTGCGCCAGTTTTACAGCAGCACCTGCGCCAGAAGCGAACCCACCACGCACGAGGTGAACACCGAGATCGCGCCCGGGATGAGGAAGGAGTGGTTGATCACGAACTTGCCAATCCGCGTGGTGCCGGTGCGGTCGAAGCCGATGCAGGCCAGGTCGGACGGGTAGGTCGGCAGGATCCAGTAGCCGTAGGCGGCGCCGTAGAAGCCGACGATGATCTTCGGGTCGATGCCCAGCGCCAGGCCGATCGGGGCGATGGCGACTAGCGCGGCGGCCTGCGAGTTGACCAGCTTGGACACGATAAGCAGCACGATCGCGTACGCCCACGGCGCGGCCTCCACGACGGAGCCGAGGCTGGACTCGAGCTGGTCCATGTGGGCGGCGAAGAACGTGTCCGCCATCCAGGCCACGCCGAAGACGGAGAACACCGCCGTCATACCGGCCTTGAACACCGGAGTCGATGCGATCTTTTTGTGGTCCACTTTGCAAAACAGCAGGATGATCGCGCCGGCGAACAGCATCACCATCTGGATGGCCAGGTTCATCGACAGCGGCTTCATGCCGCCCTCGCCGTCGTCGAAGGCGGGGCGCAGCCCCTCGAACGCGCCGAGGACGACCACGAACGCGATGGCGCCGAGGAAGACCCAGACGGCGTTGCGGGCGGATCGCGGGAAGACCTCGTCCAAAAGCGAGTGGCTGGACTGGTTGATGGACTCCGCGAACGCCGGGTCCTGCATACGCTCCTGGAACACCGGGTCCTTGTCCAGGTCCTTGCCGCGGCGCAGCGACCACAGCGCGGCCAGGATGACGCCGGACAGCGACGCCGGGATGGCGACCATGAGGATCTGCGGAATGGAGTACGCCTTATCAATCACACCGGCGTTTTCCGCCAGGATCGACGCGAGCGAGACCGTCGCCACCGACACCGGCGAGGCGGTGATGCCCATCTGCGCGGACGTGGACGCCACCGCCATGGGGCGCTCCGGGCGGATGCCCTTCTTCACCGCGATGTCCTCGATGATGGGGAACATGGTGTAGACAACGTGCCCAGTGCCGCAGAGCACGGTGAGGAACCAGGTGGTCAGTGGTGCGAGGATGGTGATTCGCTCCGGATGGGCGCGCAGCAGCTTCTCCGCCTGCTGCATCATCACCTCCAACCCGCGCGATTGCTGCAGCGTGGCTGCGCAGCCGATCACGGCGATGATGGTGAGCATCACGCCGACTGGCGGTTCGCCCGGCTCGAGACCGAAGACGAACACCATGAGCATGAGCCCGATGCCGGAGATCAGGCCGAGGCCGAGCCCACCGTAGCGGGTGCCCAGCAGCAGGGCGCTGAGGATCACCAGGATTTGCAGGACGATGGCGACCACGGATGTTGGGTCAAGCACTGACGCGAGCATGGGTGTCCTTTCTTACGCGTGTAACGCACCCAAGTGTATTGCCCGATTGGTCAGACCATTAAATTTTCATAGGGTGATGTTGCCCACCAGATAGGTTAAACCTCTTTGGTTTCGCCGTACTGATAAGCCCCAGGTGGCAGCGCGTTTTCCACCGCACGCGTGGCCTCCTCGAGCGCGAGCGCGGTGCGCCCGGCGACGGTGAGCGTATCCCCCTCCAGCGTGATCTCGGGGTCGCGGTAGCCAGCCTTCTTCAAGGCCCTGCGCACTTGCTTGACGACGATCCGCGTCGCCCCGTCCACCCTCACCGTCGTGACCACGTCGCGCGCGTCCAACATGAACCGGTCGTCCTCGCTCAGATGAGACTGCTCCAGCAGCTCGGGGCGGACCTCGCGGGTGCGCTTCAAGGACTGCTCCCTGCGCCAGGCCTCCACCTTGGCGTGGTCGCCGGAAGTGAGCACCGCCGGTGCCTCAAGCCCGCGCCACACGCGCGGCTTGGTGTAGCTCGGGCCTTCGAGCAGACCGTCGGAGAAGCTGTCGTCCTCGTGGCTTTCCGTGTTTCCCAGCACGCCCGGGATCAGGCGCGTGACCGCCTCCGCGATGACCAGGACGGCAACCTCGCCGCCGATCAGCACGTAGTCGCCGATGGAGACCTCGCGCACCCGGTAGCGCTTTTTCGCGTCCTCGAAGACTCGCTGATCGATGCCCTCGTAGCGCCCGCAGGCGAACACGATGTGCTCCTCGCGCGACCACGCCTGCGCGTCCTGTTGCGTGAAGGGTTTGCCGGCCGGGGTGGGCACGAGCAGCAGCGGTTTGCTGCTGTCCTCGCCGCCCTCGTACGGACGGGGGGCCACCTCGTGGACGTCGTCGTGGCGCAGCTTGTCGTTGCGGTGCGCGGCCGCGGTGTCGAGGGATGTTCCGGGGCGGCCTTTGGCGACGTCGTCAAGCGCAGGCCCCCACACCTCCGGCTTCATCACCATGCCCGGTCCCCCGCCCAGCGGCGGGGCGTCCACAGACTTGTGGTTGCCGGTGGCCCAATCGCGCAGGTCGTGCACGCCCACCGACAGGATCCCCTGCTCGATCGCCTTGCCCAGCAGCGCGTGGCGCAGCGGGTCGAGGTACTCGGGGAAGATGCTGACAACGTCGAGGCGCAGCTTAGACATCCAGCAGGCCCTCGGGCGGGGTGATGGTGAGGTAGCCCGCATCCGTGTCGAGCTCCGGGACGAAGTCCATCACGAACGGGACCATGACGTCCTTGCCGTTGTAGTCGATCTCCAGGATCTTCCGGTTCGGCGCGTCCATCACGCCGGTGACCTCGCCAACCTCTTCGCCTTCGTGGCGCACCTTCAGGCCGATGAGCTCGTGGTTGTAGTACTCGTCCGAGTCTTCCTCGCGCTCGAGCGGCTCGGCGAAGAACTTCATGCCTCGCAAGCTGTCGGCGGCCGTGCGGTCCGGCACCTCCTCGAAGCTGACCAGCAGGCGCTTCTGGTGCGGGCGCACCGTCTTCACTGTCAACTCCCGCTCCTTGCCCGCCTGGCGACCGGCGAGCACAGCGCCGACGACGATGTGCTCCTCCGACTCGTCCGCCAGCAACTCGACGGCAACCTCACCTTTCACGCCGTGGGACTTGACCACGCGGCCGATCTGCAGCTCCATGGGAGCCAAGACTATCAGCGCATAATCTGCCTACACTGCGCGAGTATGAGGATCTACGAAGGCCCAACCGGCACCTCCAATGAATTGAAGTATCCCTTCGACGAATTCACTACACGCCCCTCAATCCGGTTCGAGTCCAGCGAACGTCCGGATAGCCCCACAACCTCCAAGGTGTGTGGGACCCCGTACCTCCCCGAATACGCGCCGTACCCGTATCGCAGTGGTGAGCCTATGTACTTCATCGCTCAGTTCAATTTTTCAGAATTCGATCCTCTCCCTGGTTTTCCAACCATCGGAATACTTCAACTGTTCGTCTCAGATGATGACATGTGGGGCGATAATTACCGGGATACGGTAAAAGAACCATCGGACCACGAACCAACTCAAAACGCTCGATACCTTCCGGACACGACGGAACCGCACGTTGGTGAGGTGCCCGAAAGTGTCCTGGATTCTGGTGATCACCCCGCAATTGATCCGCTCGAGGCCACCACTATTTCTGGTGTGCGCACCGATCAATTTGTGACTCTAGGGTCCAAAGAATTCAACACTTACGCTTTTTCACCCCGCAAACCCCACGCCCTTCTAAGAAGAGACAGCGATCTGCAAACACTACATACGTTCCGCGGGCGGATCGTGTCACGCAGAGTAATCGGGGATCAAGAAGAAATTTGCACGACGCGAGCGTGGACAGATGACAAAAGCGAACTTCAGGCTATGTTTGATTCCGCTATCGCTCAGGCGGAACAAGAAGGATTCGTTCTCGACCCCTCAGCTGACCAGCTACTACAGCCAGCACCCTACTTTTGGAAGGACAGCACTCGGCTCGGGGGATACTCACAGTGGATCAATGACTGCATACTGACACCCGGAGACCCGCGCGTGTCGCTTGCATCTGTGAGTCACGACGGCAATCTGATGTTTGGCGACTGCGGCTACGGCAATTTCTTCATCCACCCTGACGATCTCGCCGCGCGCAACTTCGACCGGGTCATCTTCGGCTGGGACTGCGGATAGCAAAATCTCATCCACCAACACGAAACCCCCGTTCCGCGCGCGGTGTGCGGGAACGGGGTGGCGTCGATAAGCGAAGAGTGCTTAGTTCTCCTCAGCCGGAGCGTCCTCGGAAGCCTCGGACTCAGCCTCAGCGGACTCGCCCTCGGCCTCAGCAGCCTCGGCCTCGGCAGCAGCGGCGGCCTCAGCGGCCTCCTTTGCCTCAGCCTCTTCCTTGGCCTTCTTGCGCTTCTCGGTGATGGCCTCGGCGGTCGGGCCGTTCTTGGCCTCCTCAAGAGCCTGGTTGAACAGGTCGAGCTTGGACGGCTTCTCCTCGGCCACCTTCAGGGTGCCCTCGGCGCCGTCGAGGCCCTTGTGCTTCTGCCAGTCGCCGGTCACCTTCAGCAGTGCGAGCACCGGCTCGGTCGGCTGCGCGCCGACACCCAGCCAGTACTGAGCGCGCTCGGAATCGATGCGGATGAGCGACGGCTCTTCCTTCGGGTGGTAGATGCCGATGTTCTCGATGACGGCACCGTCGCGACGGGTGCGGGCGTCAGCGATGACGACGCGGTACTGCGCGTTGCGGATCTTGCCAACGCGCTGCAGCTTGATCTTTACAGCCATGGTGTACTTCCTTTTAGGTCACTGGGCAGTGCAGACACTCGCCACTTATCGACGAGCCGGTTCAACCCTTCTTATTTACCCTGCGCGTGCCTGGCCGGGCGACCTCCTGTGCTTTAAAGCACGGGGTGAGACGGATCCGGCGCGTACGCAGTTATGGACTTGTCGTGCCTGGCGCACAAAGACGCCGGACAACCCGAAACAGCTTACGCGCGCTTACGCCAGGTTCCAAAACACGCGTCCGGTTTTCGCCTTTCCACGTCCGCGCGAGTCTGGTTCGGTCCGGCGCGTTGGTGGCGGTATTGTCCTTAACCGCTTGTGACGATAATCGGCACAGCGCAACAAGACACACACGACAAGACGGGTTGGAGAAACGGTTGAGTACGACGGCAGGGCACGCACCGCGGCCGACGAAGGGCTCCACCGCCTACCGCGTTGACCTGGACGGGCTGCGAGGCTTCGCCATCGCGCTGGTGGTCATCTTCCACGTGTTCGTCGGCCGCGTCTCCGGCGGCGTGGACGTCTTCCTGCTGCTGTCCGGCTACTTCTTCCTCGGCGGCCAGCTGCGCTACGCGCTGCGCCCGAACCCGAACCTGAACCCGTGGTGGCCGTTGTGGCGCACCATCCGCAGGCTGGTGCCGGCACTGGCGCTGGTGGTGGTTGCAGTCGTCGGCCTGGTCATGGCGTTCACCCCGGAACTGATGGGCGTGGAGCTGTCCCGCCAGGTCACCGCGTCGATGCTGTACTTCCAAAACTGGGAGCTGATGGCGCAGAACGCGGACTACGCCGCGGCCAGCCAGGAGACCTCTCCCCTGCAGCACCTATGGTCCATGTCCGTGCAGGGGCAGTTCTACGTCTTCGGCATTCTTATGGGCTGGGTCGTTGCCGTGGCCGTCGTGAAGCTGCACGCGAAGCCTGAGCACGCCCGCCGCGCCGCGATTGCGCTGCTGGCTGTGATCACCGTGGCGTCGTTCGCCTGGGCCTCTCGTTTCGGGCTGGAGGGCACCGGCGAGAACTACTACTCCACGTTCTCCCGCGCGTGGGAGCTCTCCCTCGGCGCGCTGCTGGCGTTCGTGCCGAGGAACCGGTTCCTGCCGCAGACCACCGCATGGCTGACCGCGCTGCTCGGCGTGGTGCTCATCGCCGTCACCGGTCTGATCGTGCCCACCTCGCTGGCCTTCCCCGGCCCCGTCGCCCTGATCCCGCTGACCGGCGCGGCGCTGGTGATCCTCTCCGGCAACGCCAACGGCGTGTCCAGAGTGCTCGCCTCCGCCCCGATGACCTGGCTGGGCAGCGTGGCCTACTCGCTATACCTGTGGCACTGGCCGCTTTTGATCATCGTCACCGTCATCGGCGGCTACGACACCCCGCCGGCCTGGCTGGGCGCACTTGTCATTGTGGTGTCGCTGTGCCTGGCGCACGTCACCCACACGCTCGTGGAGGATCCGCTTCGTCAGCACCGCCAGCGCCCGCGTGGCGACGACCATCCGGTGGCCGACGCGAGAGCGTCGCTACGCACCTTGCCCGGTGCCGCGCGTGCGGTAGGTGGCGTGCTGGCGACAGCGCTTTTTGCCGTGGCGCTGGCCGTGCAGCCGTACTGGGACAACCGCGTCGACAGCGCGGAAAAGGCCCTCGACCCGGTCAACTACCCCGGCGCCCGCGCCATCCAAGGCGCACAAGTGCCGAACGTGAAACCGCAGCCAAACCCGAACCTCATCGCCGGCGTGTTCCCGCCCATCGGGCTCGACGACTGCATGATCTTCCTCCCCGAAGCCCCCGACGCCATGCCGGGCCCTGACTGCACCTACGGCGACCTCGCGGCGGAGACGACGGTCGTGCTCGCCGGCGGCTCCCACATCGAGCCGTTTATCGTCCCCCTGGACAAACTGGGCAAGGAGCACCACTTCAAGGTCGCCACCTTCGTGCGCCAGGAATGCCCGCTGGTTGTCGGCGGGCCTCTGGATCCGGCCAACGAGATCGTCTCCCCCGAGTGCGCCGAGTGGGGCGAAAACGCCATGCAGGAGATCATCAACCTGCAGCCCGCCATGGTCATCTCCACCTCCACCCGCCCCGCGGGCCACGCCGGCGACGGCCGCGTCTCCGCCGACTACGTGCCGGAAGCCTACGCCAACCTCTGGCAGCGCCTGGCCGAGCTAGGCATCCCGTTCGTGGGCCTGCGCGACAACCCGTGGATGTTCACCCCCACCGGCGAGCCAATGGACCCGAACCTGTGCATCGTGGCGGGCTACTCCGAGCACGACTGCTCCATGGCCGCGGACATGGTCTACGCTCCCGAGGACCCGGCGGCGGAGCTGATCGACGCCGCCTTCGCGCAGTGGGAAATCGACACCGCCAGCTGGTACTGCGTGGACGGTCTGTGCCCGCCGCAGATCGGCAACGTGTACATCTACCGCGACCAAAACCACATCTCCAACGCCTACGCCGAGTCGCTGGCTCCGGTTCTGTGGGAGCGCCTCGCGCCCGTTTTCGAGGAGCTTTCGCTTCTCGACGCCCCTCCGGCCACCCCGTAGCCCCCATACCCGTGGCGCTCCCGTCGGCTCCCCCGCGGTTCGGCCCGCTCGTTCCCCGTCCCTCGTCCCTGCCAGCTCGTTCCCCCGCCCCAGCCCGCTCGTTCCCCGTCCCCTCGCGCAGACCCTGGGATCAAGACCCTGGCAACGCGCGATTTTTGCGCGATCCCAGGCTTTGCCTCCCAGGGTCTATGCACCAGAGCCCCACCGCCGGAGCCCCACCCGCGCCCACGGCCCCACCGCCGGAGCCCCACCCGCGCCCACGGCCCCACCGCCGGAGCCCCGCCCACAGAACCAGAGCAAGAAACCCCTAGTACGGCCGAAAAATGGCCATACTAGGGGTCCTCCGCTCGGGGTCTGCGGGAGAGTGCCGCCGGTTGGCAACAACGCCCGGGCAGACCGCAGCGCGGCTTAGAAGAACTTGCCCTTCTGCATGCGCTTCATCGCCTCGTTGAAGTCCAGGTTGTTCAGGTCCATGCCCTGCATGCCTGCGGGCAGCTGCTCCTGGAGCTTCTCCAGCTCCTTCGGGTCCGGCATCCCACCGGGCATCCCCGGCATACCGCCGCCCATGCCCGGCATGCCCGGCATCTTGGGCATGCCGCCTCCGCGCTTCGGCGCCTTGCGCTTGCCGTTCTTGCCCTTGCGGCCCTTCGGCTTCTTCTTCGTGGCGGAGCGGCCGCCGCCCATGCCCGGCATGCCCGGCAGGCCGAACTGGCTGGCCATCTGGCCCATCATCTTTTTGGCTTCGAAGAAACGGTCGACGAGCTGGTTGACGTCGGAGACCTTCACACCGGAGCCGTTGGCGATGCGCTTGCGTCGAGAGGCATTGAGGATCTTGGGGTCCTGGCGCTCCTCGGGCGTCATGCCGCGGATGATGGCCTGGATGCGGTCGAGCTGCTTCTCGTCGACCATGTCGGCCATCTGGTTCATCTGCTTGCCGCCCGGCATCATCTTCAGCAGGTTGCCGATCGGGCCCATGCGGCGGATCATCAGCAGCTGGTCCAGGAAGTCTTCCAGGGTCAGCTCGCCGGAGGTGAGCTTGTTCGCGGCTGCTTCGGCGTCCTGCTCGTTGTAGGTCGCCTCGGCCTGCTCGATCAGAGAGAGCAGGTCGCCCATGCCGAGGATGCGGCTGGACATGCGCTCCGGGTGGAAGACGTCGAAGTCCTCGAGCTTCTCGCCTGTCGACGCGTACAGGATCGGCTTGCCGGTGACCTCACGGATGGACAGCGCCGCACCGCCGCGGGCGTCGCCGTCGAGCTTGGTCAGCACCACGCCGGTGAAGTCCACGCCCTGGGCGAACGCCTCGGCGGTCTTGACCGCGTCCTGGCCGATCATGGCGTCGATGACGAAGAGGACCTCGTCGGGGTTGACGGCGTCGCGGATGTTGCGCGCCTGGGTCATCAGCGTCTCGTCGATGCCGAGGCGGCCGGCGGTATCGATGATGACCACGTCGTTCTTTTGCTGCTTGGCGTACTCGATGCCCTGCTGCGCCACGGCGACCGGGTCGCCGTGGGAGGTGCCCATCTCGTGCTCGTAGGAGTCCAGGGACGTGCCCGGGTCCGGAGCGAAGGTGGGCACGCCGGCGCGCTCGCCGACGATCTGGAGCTGCTGTACCGCACCCGGGCGCTGCAGGTCGCAGGCCACCAGCATCGGGGTGTGGCCCTGCTTGGCCAGGTGCTTGGCCAGCTTGCCGGCCAGTGTGGTCTTACCGGCGCCCTGCAGACCGGCCAGCATGATCACGGTCGGCGGGTTCTTCGCCATGTTCAGCCGGCGCGTTTCGCCGCCGAGGATGTTAGTCAGCTCCTCGTCGACGATCTTGATCACCTGCTGCGCAGGGTTCAGCGCCGCTGAGACATCGGCGCCGAGCGCGCGCTCCTTGACGCGCTTGATAAACGCGCGCACGACGGTGAGCGAGACGTCCGCCTCAAGCAGGGCGAGACGGATCTCGCGCGCGGTGGCGTTGATGTCTTCCTCGGTGAGCTTGCCCTTGCCGCGCAGGCCGCCGAGGGCTGATTGGAGGCGGTCGGACAGTGACTCGAACACGGTGTGCACGCTCCCTTGTGCTGCTAGCGGAAAATAATCCCCACAAGACTAGCGCGCGCCCCGGGCGACTAGCACATCACTGTGTCATTGCCGGGGCGCGTGGGCGTCGATAGGCAAATGCTTAGCCGAGCAACGCGTCGACGAAGCTTTCCACCTCAAACGGCGCGAGGTCGTCGGCACCCTCGCCCAGGCCGACGAGCTTGACGGGCACGCCGAGCTCCTCCTGCACCTGGAAGACGATGCCGCCCTTCGCGGTGCCGTCGAGCTTGGTCAGCACCACGCCGGTGATGTCCACGACCTCGCGGAACACGCGCGCCTGCATGATGCCGTTCTGGCCGACGGTGGCATCGAGGACCAGCAGGACCTCGTCGACGTTGCTCTTCTTCTCCACCACGCGCTTGACCTTGCCCAGCTGGTCCATCAGGCCGGTGGAGGTGTGCAGGCGGCCCGCGGTGTCCACGAGCACGACGTCCGCGCCCTCGGACACGCCGGTGGCCACCGCGTCGAAGGCGACGGACGCCGGGTCCGCGCCCTCCTTGCCACGCACGGTGGAGGCGCCGACGCGCTTGCCCCAGGTCTCCAGCTGGTCCGCGGCTGCCGCGCGGAAGGTGTCGGCCGCGCCGAGGACCACGGAGTGGCCCATGGACACCAGCACGCGCGCGAGCTTGCCGGTGGTGGTGGTCTTGCCGGTGCCGTTCACGCCGACAACGAGGATCACGGCCGGCTTACCGTCGTTGGGCATGGCCTTGATGGAGCGGTCCATCTCCGGGCGCGCGGCCTCGATGAGCGTCTCACGCAGCATCGCGCGCGCCTGGTCCTCGGTCTCCACGCCGCGCTCGGCGATCTTCTCGCGCAGCGAATCGGTGACCTTCATGGTCAGCTCGGCGCCGAGGTCCGCCATGATCAGCGTGTCCTCGATCTCTTCCCAGGCGTCCTCGTCCAGGTCGCCCGCGGTGAGGATGCCGAGCAGCCCCTGGCCGATCGCGTTCTGGGAGCGCGACAGGCGCCCGCGCAGCTTGCCCATGCGTCCGGCGGCCGGTGCGATGTCGTCCAGCGGCTCCTCCGTCGGCGCCTCAACGACGACGGCGTCCTCGGAGACCTCGGCACCGTCCTGGCGCGCCTCGTCCGCACTCTCCTGCGCGGCCGCCGCAGCCGCCGCAGCTTCCTCGGCCTCAGCCTCAGCAGCAGCCTGCTTATCGACGGGCTCCGCCTCGACCTCGTCAACCCGCTCCACGGGCTCAGCGGGTTCGACGGGCTGCTCCGGCTCGACTGGCTCGACCGGCTCAGCGGGCTCGACGGGCTGCTCCGGCTCGACTGGCTCGACCGGCTCAGCGGGTTCAACGGGCTGCTCCGGCTCGACCGGTTCGACCGGCTGCTCCTCGGCGACTGGCTCGACCGGCTCAGCTGGCGCCTCCGTCGCTTGCTGCTCAGCCTTCGCGGGCTGGGTGGTTTCGGTGGGGACCTGTGGTTCGTCGTCACGCGAGATTGCGCGCTCGACCACGGTCTCCTCTTCCTCCTGCTTCGGCGGGACAAAGGCCGCGGCCGCCTCCTGCTTCGGCTGCGACTGGACCGCGGGCTTGTCGCGGCGGATCGGCTCCGGCTGCTTCGGCTGCGCATCCGCCTGAGCGAAGTTGAAGCCGCCCTTGGCCTGATAGTTGCCCGATTTCTCCTGCTGGGTCAGCTCCTTGGGCTCTTCGACCTTGTCAAAGGAGATGGTCTTCGATTCCCTGCGCTTCTTCCCGGCGATGACAACGCCGATGAGGATCAGCGCAATGACGATGACTGCAAGGACAATCCAAAACGCAGTGCTGTTGACTAAAGCATTGAGATCCATGCGCTCTAGTGTGCCAGCACCGCCGACATCACGCGGGGGCGGGCATCAAGAAGGTCCTAGTGGCTCTTTTGGTAGAGCTCCCCGTCGCCGAGTCCGATCCGCAAATCCCCCTCATCCGTTTGAGTGACCGGCAACCGTGTTTCCGCGCCATCCGCGGTGAAGATGAGGTTATCCTCATCGACGGTGCACGCCTCGTCAGCCTCAACATTTTCGGGCTCGGCGACGTGGTGCAGCGTGCAGTCTCCCCCGTCGATGGTGAGGGTACTGGTCAGATTCTCCTCACCAGCTGATTCAATCTTGGTGTAGGTGCCGTCCAAATCCGCTGAGGTGGAGCATCCGCCAATAAAGAGAGCCAGCGCGAAAACACCCACAACCGCCGAGGTACGCGATACAGACATATTCATCCTTTCTCCAACTTTTGGATGATTTTACACTGCGGGTGCAGCCCCGGCAGGCTGCATGCGCTGGGAAAGCACGCGGGTCACGCCGTCGCCGCGCATGGTCACGCCGTAGAGCACGTTCGCCACGTCCATGGTGGGCTTCTGGTGGGTGATCACGATGAGCTGGGAGTCCTGCCGCAGCTCCTCTAACAGGGCGATGAGGCGGCGGAGGTTGACGTCGTCAAGTGCTGCCTCAACCTCGTCGAGCACGTAGAACGGGCTGGGGCGCGCGCGGAAGATCGCGACCAGGAACGCGAGCGCCGTCAACGACTTCTCGCCGCCGGAAAGCAAGGACAGACGCTTGACTCGCTTGCCCGGCGGGCGGGCTTCGATCTCGATGCCGGTGGCGAGCATGTCCTCCGGCTCGGTGAGCACCAGCCGCGCCTCGCCGCCCGGGAACAGGGTCTGGAACACGCGCGGGAACTCCGCCTCCACGTCCGCCCAGGCGTCGGTGAACAGCTGCAGGATCTGCGCGTCCACGTCCTCGATCACGTTCGTGAGGTCCTTGCGCGCCTGAATGACGTCGTCGAGCTGCGTGCTCAAAAACGTGTAGCGCTCCTCCAACGCCTTGAACTCCTCCAGCGCCAGCGGGTTGACCTTGCCCAGGGCGCGCAGGTCCTTCTCCGCCTGCTTGAGCCGCTTCTGCTCGGCGTCGCGGTCGAAGTCCTCGCCCGGGGTGTAGTCCGCGAGCAGGTCGGCGACCGCGATGCCCAACGAGGAGGTGATGTTGGCCTCTGCCTCGTCGATGCGCACCTGCGCTTGCGAGCGCGCGATGTCGGACTGGTGCGCGTTGTCGGTCAGCCGCGCGAGCTGCTGGCGGGTGGCGCCCACCTGTTGGCGCGCCTGCTGCACCTTGCCCTGCAACGAGTTGACCTGCGCGTTCAGTTCGTCGCGCTGGGCGGTGGCGCGGGCGAGCGCGTCCTCGATGCGGGCGGCGAGGTCGCGCGCGTGCTTCTCGACGGCACCGGCCAGCTCCCCTTCCGCCCTCCGGCGAGCCATCGCCGCTTCATGGCGGGCCTTCGCCTGCCGCTCCTGCTCCGCCTGCCGTCGCAACGCGTCGCCCTTGCCGGCTTCCGCTTCGGCACGCTGCTGCGCGGTGCGCGAGGCGAGCGTGGCCTCCATCTCCAGCGACTTCGCGTGGTTGAGCGCGTTTCTGGCCTGGTCGCGCTGCTCCGTCGACGGCTCCTCGGGTGACTCAGCCACGTCCGTGTCCACGCGGGTGAGGCGGTCGCGCGTCTCCTCCAGCTCAGCCTTGCGCTGCGCCAGGCGCGCGTCCGCCTCGTTCGCCCTCGCCGCGGCGCGCTCGTGCTCGGACTTGTTCGCCTCGGCCTGCTTGACCAGGCGGGCGAGGTCGCGGCGCCAGGATTCCACCTCGGTGTCGTGCTCGCGCAGCGCGGCCTTGGCGGACGCGGCGCTCACACGGGCTTCGTCGGCGGCGACGGTCGCGCCTTCGAGGGTGCCCGCGAGCTCCTCGAGCAGCTGCTGTGCCTCGGCGAGCTCCGCCTTTGCGGCCTCGATGCGGGCGGAGACCTCCACCGTGGACGTCTGCCCCGTGCCGGCGGCGACCCACCCCTCACCCACCAGCACGCCGGCAGGCGTGACAGCGCGCAGGCGCGGGTCCTGTTCCACCACGCCGCGGGCGGCGGCGAGGTCGTCCGCCACCACCACGTCCGCGAGCAGGCGCGTGACCGGGCCAACCACCGTCGGATCCAGTTCGACGTGGTCGAGCAGCCAGTCCACCTCGCCGTCGGTGTCCAAGCGCCAGGTCGACCCGCCGCGCGCGTCCACCACCACCGTGCGCGCGGCGGACTCCAGTGCGCCGACCGCGTCGTCGGAGACCTCGCCCGCCAGCGCCTCGGCATGCTCGCCGAGTGCGGCAGCGAGCGCGCGGTCCAGCCCTGGCTCCACGGTGACCAGGCCGGCAAGGGCGGTGAATCCTTCCAGCACGTCCTCCGCCGAACGCTTCGGCGCCTGCTCCGCCAGGGTGTCAATGCGCGACTGCAGCGTCGCCACGGCCCGCTCGTGCTCGCGCTGCTTCGCCCTCAGCTGGTCCAGGCGCTTGTCCGCGGCATCGGACTCGGTGTGGGCACGGGCGAATGCGTCGTCGAGAGGCGAGCGCTCCGTCGCAAAGCCCGCAATGCGCTCCTCGACGGACGCGACCTCCGCATCGGCCGCACGCGCGCGCTGCTTGGTCTCCGCGAGCGTCTCCTCCAGGCGGCGCACCTCGTCGTCGGCCGCCTCGACCGCCGCTGCCTGGGACTCCTCCTGCGCGATCAGACGCACAACACCTTCACGACGGTCCGCGATCGCGCGCACCTGCGCCATGTGCTCGCGCTCGGCGGCGTCGAAGGCCTCCTGCCGCTCGGCCACCTCCTCGCGGATGGTCTCGAGCTTCTCCGCGGCCTCCTCGGCGGCTGCGAGGGCCTCGGCGTAGCGCTCGTCGGCAAGCGAAGCCCTCGCCTCCAGGTCCTCCGGATCCTGGCCCGCGTAGGGCGCGAACGAGTTGGAACTGCGGGCGCGCTCCGACGCGATGCGCTGAGTGGCGCTGACGCGCTCGGCCAGCGTGGACAACGCGAACCACAGCTGCTGCGCCTCCTGCGCCTGGGGCTGCAGCTCCTGCTGGCGGGCCTCGACGGCCTCCTGCTCCTCCACGGCGGTCTCCAGCGTCGCGGTGACGGTTTCCACCTGCTCCGCCAGCATCTCGGCGGCGCGCTCGGCGTCGGCGTACTTCGCACGAAGGCGCACCACCTGGTCACCGGCGAGCTTGAGCTTCGCGTCGCGCAGCTCCGCCTGCACCGCAGCGCCACGCTTGGCGGCCTCAGCCTGGCGGGCCAAGGGTTTGAGCTGCTTGCCAAGTTCCTCGGTGAGATCGGTGAGGCGGTCCAGGTTCGCCTGCATACCTGTGAGCTTGCGCTGCGCCTTCTCCCTGCGACGGCGGTGCTTGAGCACACCCGCAGCCTCCTCGATGAACGCGCGGCGCTCCTCGGGGCGCGAATCCAAGATCTCGGAGAGCTTGCCTTGGCCGACGATGATGTGCATCTCGCGGCCGATGCCGGAATCGGACAACAGCTCCTGGATGTCCATCAGGCGCGCCTTGGAGCCGTTGATCTCGTACTCCGAGGCGCCGTCGCGGAACATGCGGCGGGTAATGGCCACATCGGTGTAGTCGATGGGCAGGCGCTTGTCCGTGTTGTCGAAGGTGAGGGTGACCTCCGCGCGCCCCAGCGGCTTGCGGCCGCCCGCGCCGGCGAAGATGACGTCCTCCATCTTCCCGCCGCGCAGATTCTTCGCGCCCTGCTCGCCCATCACCCACGCGAGTGCATCCACCACGTTGGACTTGCCCGAGCCGTTCGGCCCCACCACAGCGCAGATCCCGGGCTCGAATTTCATCGTCGTCGCCGACGCGAAGGACTTGAATCCTTTGAGCGTCAGCGATTTCAGGTGCATTTTGTGGATGTTACCGCGCGCAAGCTAGCGCGCCTGCATGACCACGATGTAGCCCCAACCGTGACCGGCCACAAAGCCGTGCGCCGCACCGATGCCCACCGCGCGTGTGCTAGAAAGCATGTTGCGGTTGTGCCCCGGCGAAGTCCGCCACTGCTCAAACGCCGCCTCCGGGCTGTGCGAGCTGAAGGCGATGTTCTCGTACACATTCGCCCCCGAATGCCGGAAACTGTTCGTGCGGCTGAGCTCTTCGGCCCACGCCTGCGCTTGGGCATCCAACTGTTCAGTTCGCAACCACGGCAGCCGACCGTTCTGGATGCGGTAGAAGTTGATGTTGCGGTACATCTTCGCACGCGAGGCTTCCGCCACGTCCCACGGCAAACCGGGATCGTACTGGCGGGTGGGCAGGCTGCTCATGGCCGCGAAGCTGGAGGATAAGTCCTGCGCCTGCGCGGGTGCCGGAGCCAGCGTGATTGCGAGTGCGGCCGCTACCGCCGCGGTGCGTTTCCTCATCGCTCCTCAAACCCTTCCGCGCCCTTCGGCTCCCCGAACTGCGCCTGGACGTGCTCCACATTCCCCGGGCGCTTCGCCGTCGAAGGCTGCTCTTCAAGAAGGGCTTTGAGCTTCCCGACGTCACCTTCGGTCCCCTCCGCAACCACCTCTACCCTGCCATCAGCGAGGTTCTTCGCGTAGCCGGCCAAGCCCAGCTCGAGGGCGCGGGAGCGGGTCCACCATCGAAACCCCACCCCCTGGACATTGCCGCGGACGTGGGCGGTCATGCGTGTTGCTGTCATGGCGCCCAAGCGTAGCCGGGACTAACGCCCGTCGTAGCTCTCGCTGATGGTGATGCGGTCCTCTTCGCTGCGGCGGGTCACCGGGTCGGAGCCGTCCCAGTACTCCACGTTCTTCAGCTCCGGCAGCATCTCGCGGTGGAACACCGGGTCGATGCCCTTGCGACGCTGGTCGTTGAAGTTCTTCAGCAGCTTCAGCGCCACGCCGCCGAGCGGGACGATGGCGACGATGTTGAAGATGGCCAGCAGGCCGGCCATGGTGTCGCCGAGCGCCCACACCAGCGGAACAGAGCCGAACGCGCCGAAGATGACAAAGCCGATGACAACGAGGCGGAACACCGTCATCGCGGTCTTCGAGTCGGTGAGGTACTGCAGGTTCGCCTGCGCGAGGTAGTAGTTGCCGATCACGGAGGAGAACGCCAGGAAGAACAGGATGAACGTGATGGCGTGCGCGCCCCATGCGCCGACGGAGTCGGCCAACGCGGACTGGGTCAGCGAGGCGCCCTGGATGTCGTCGCGGCCGTAGGTCACAGCCGGGCCGAGCAGCACCACGAACGCGGTGATGGAGCAGACCAGCAGGGTGTCGAAGTACACGCCGAGGGTCTGCACGAGGCCCTGCTTGACGGGGTGGGACACCGTGGCGGTTGCGGCTGCGTTCGGAGCGGAGCCCATACCGGCCTCGTTGGAGAACAGGCCGCGGCGCATACCCTGCATGAACGCGGCGCCGATGCCGGCGCCGACAATCTGCTCGAGGCCCAGGGCGTGGCCGACGATCATCCCGATCATGCCCGGGATCTCGCGCCAGTTGATCACCAGCACGGCCAGGCCGAGGAGGATGTAGGCGCCGGCCATGAACGGCACGATGACCTGGGTCCAGGAGGCGATGCGGGTCACGCCGCCGAAGATGACCAGTGCGGTCAGCACAGCAATCACGCCGGCGACAACACCCTTGAGCGCGACGGAGTCGGTGCCCAGGGAGCCGCCGACTGCCTCGACGATGGAGTTGGTCTGGATGGCGTTGTAGACGAAGCCGTAGGTGACGGCCAAAAACGCGGAGAAGATCACGGCCAGCGGCTTCCAGCCCAGGCCGCGCGTCATGTAGTAGGCCGGCCCGCCGTGGTAGTTGCCCTCGGCGTCCTTGGTCTTCCACAGCTGCGCAAGGGTGGACTCCACGAACGCGGTGGCGCCGCCGAGCAGGGCAAGCATCCACATCCAGAACACCGAGCCGGGCCCGCCGATGGAGATCGCCAGCGCCACGCCGGCGATGTTGCCGGTGCCCACGCGCGAGGCGGCGGAAATGGTGAAGGCCTTGAATGCGGACAGGCCGCCGTACTCTTCATCGAGGTCGCGCCCCTCGCGGTCCTTGCCCTTCGGGGTTTCGGCGACCGCCTTGAGCATCTCCGGGAACAGGCGGATTTGAACGAACAGTGTGCGCACGCCGAAGTAGACGCCGGCGAGGACGAGGAACACGGGGACGACGTTCCAGATCACGCCGTTGAGAGTGTCCTCGACGAATGAGGTAGCGGTTTCCATGGCGGGCAGTGTATCGCCAGGTTGCCCACATCACACAACGACGGGTCTTTGAGCTACCCCTCCACCTCCGGTGTGCACACCTCGCCAGGCTGAATCGCGCCGTGGGTGCCAAACTCGCGCTGCCAGTACAGCAGCGGGCAGTTGGTGTTGACGTCGGCGGCGGCAACGTCGACAAGCACGAGCACATGGTCGCCCGCCTCAATCCGCTGCGCCACACTCCCGGCCACCCAGGTGTGGTTGCCGGCCAGCTGCGGCGCGCCGTCCGCCATCTGCCACTCCACCCCCGCGAAGCGGTCCACCCCCTTCGAGGCGAAGCGCCGCGCGAGCAGGTTCTGCTCGGTGGAGAGCACATTAATGCCTATCGACGCACCTTCGGACAACAACGCCAACAGCGATGACCTCTTGTCCAGAGACACCAGCACCATCGGCGGATCCAGCGACAGGGACATAAACGCGCTGACGGTGGTGCCGTGCGGGTCTGTCGCGGAACCGGTGGTCACGATTGCCACCGCGGCAGCCAGCTGGCTCATTGCGTCTTTGAATGCTGACTGATCAACCATGTCGCACCACCGTACTCGCGCGCTAGCGCACCTGGCAGACCGGGCAGAAGTAACTGGAGCGCCCGCCGACCGTCACGCGCTCGATCGGGGTGCCGCAGCGCGCGCAGGGTGTGCCCGCCTGCCCGTAGGCGTTGAGCGAACGGGAGAAGTACCCGGACGCGCCGTTGACGTTGACGTACAGCGAGTCGAAGCTGGTGCCGCCTTGCTCCAGCGAGCGGGCCATCACCTCGCGCGAGGCGTCCAGCACGGCCTCCGCGTCGCGCTGCCGCATGGTTTTCGCGCTGCGCCAGGGTTTCAGGCGCGCGGCCCACATAGCCTCGTCGGCGTAGATGGAGCCGATGCCGCTGACCACCTCCTGGTTCAGCAGCACATTCTTCAGCGGCGATCTTCTACGCCGCATCGCGCGGGCGGTCTCGCGCAGGTCGAAGTCGTCCTCAAACGGGTCGGGAGCGATGTGCAGCGCGGGCTGCGGGACACCGCCCACAAGCTGCGTGTACTGCCAAAACCCGAAGGTGCGCTGGTCCACAAAATCCAGCTCCACCTCCCCCATGTCGGCGCGGATGCGCAGGTGCGGAGAGGTCACGGTGCCATGCTTTGCGACGAGCATCTGCCCGCTCATGCGCAAATGCACGAGGAGTGCTGCGCCGTCGCTGAGCGTGAACCACATGTATTTGCCGCGACGGCCAGTGCCGGTAATTGTCAACCCCGGCAAGGTTTGCGTCAGGTCCACGGTGTTGCCGCGGGCGGCGCGGGGGTGCAGCACCTCCACCCGCTGGAAGGTGCGGCCGACCACGTGCTGGTCCAGCCCGCGTCGCACCACCTCAACCTCGGGCAGCTCAGGCATTGCCGCGCACGGCCTCCGCTGCGTGGTCGCGCAGGTACAGCACCGCCTGGTGGGCCGCCTCCTGCTCCGCCAGCTTCTTGTTCGGGCCGGTGCCGGTGCCGCGGGAAACCCCGCCCACCAGCGCCTGCGCGGTAAACGTCTGGTTGTGCTCGGGACCTTCAGCCTCGGAGACGTACTCCGCCACCGGCAGCTTCAGTTCGGCCAGGCGCACCTGCAGGTCGGTCTTCCAGTCGTGGTGCTTCTTGCTCACGGTGGCGGTGCGGAGCTTTTCGTCGAAAAGCTTGAGTATCACATCGCGCGCCGGCTCGAAGCCGTGCTGCAAGTAAATCGCGCCGAAGATGGCCTCGGTGGTGTCTGCGAGGATCGACTCCTTCTCGCGGCCGCCGGTGAGCTCCTCACCCTTGCCGATGAGCACGTGGGCGCCCAGGTCGATCTCGCGGGCGATGTCCGCCAAGCCGTAGCGCGAGACGATGGCCGCGCGCATCGGCGACAGGTCGGATTCCGGGCGCGACGGGTACAGCTCGAAAAGCTTGGTGGCCACGGACAAACCCAGCACGGCGTCTCCGACGAACTCCAGACGCTCATTGTTGGGCAGGTGCCCGTGCTCGTTGGCGAACGAGCGGTGGGTCAGCGCAAGCTTCAGGCTATCGCGCTCGATGTCCACGCCGAGGTGCGCAATGAGCGGGGCGTGGTCGACGGCGTCAAACGCCTGCTCCCACAGCTCGTCCGCGTTGCCCTTGTTCTTCTTCGAGCGACTCACAGGAACTTCTCCAGGTCGGCCCAGCGCGGGTCGACCAGGTTGTTTTCCTCGCCCTCGACCGCGTCCGGGGCCGGCACGTCGGTGTCGCCCTCGCACTCCGGCTGGCAGGTGGGGTTGAACGGCCAGTTCATGCCGGCCTCGTCCACGAACGCCTGCTCTAGGTCCACGGTGCCGTCGACAACCTTGTGGATCTCGTCGCCGGAGCCCTGGTCCTCTTCTTCCTCACTGTCGCCGGTGATGAAGTCGTCCGAGGCGGAAAACACCTCGGAGATGCGCAGCGTCTCGGTCGGGGTGAGCTCCTTTAAGCAGCGCACGCACTGGCCCTCAAGCTGCGCGGTCGCGGTGGCATCCACCATCACGCCGGAACCCAGCGGGATCAGCGTCGCCTCAACTTCAACCTCGCGCCCTGCCGGGATGGCGATCATCTCGGGGCCGATGCGCGACGGGGACGGGCCTGTCTGTGTCGCCGTCTCTGGGGTGCCGTCGCCGCCGAGCACGTCGCTGACATCGAATACGAAAGGATTGGTAGACATAACGGCAACAGACTACCCGTTAGTAGTCGTCGCGTCGGCCGCGAACCGCAGCACCAGCGGCGCCGGCGCCGCGGCGCAGCGCGGAGCGGTCGGAGGAGACGGTCTGCAGCACGTTTCGCAGCCCCTCCTCAAACTCGGCGAGCTTGGAATCGACGTAGTCGTCGCACTCCGAGCGCAGGCGGTTGGACTCTGCGGTCGCTTCATCCACCAGGCGGTGCGCCTCCTCGTCGGCGCGGCGCATGACCTCGGACTCGGAGATGAGGCGCTCCTGCTCCGCCAGGCCCTTATCCACGGTGCGCTGGTACTCCGCGTTGCCGGATTCGACGATGTTGTCGGCCTCGCGCTGCGCGTTGTTCACGGTCATCTCGGCCACGTTCTGCGCCTGGGTGACCATCATGTTGGACTCTTCCTCCGCGTCGGTGACCAGGTTGGTCGCACGCGCCTGCGCGTCGGAGAGCATCGACTCGGACTCGGAGTGCGCGTCGGAGACGATGCGGCGGGCATCCTCCTCCGCGTCGCCGACGAGCATGTCGGCGCGGTCCTGCGCCCCGCGCAGGATCTCGTCCTGCTTGTCCAGCACGTCCTGCGCGTCGTCCAAGTCGACGGGCAGGGCGTTCCGGAGGTCGTCGAGAAGCCCAAGCATCTCGTTGCGGGGAACCATGCAATTGGAGGTCATGGGCACGCCGTAGGCCTGCTCCAGGGTCTGAACTAGCTCATCCAGGGCTTCAAAAACGCGGTACATGGTGCCTAAGCGTACCCGCTGAAACGTTAAATCACGCCCTGGGCGAGCATCGCGTCGGCAACCTTTTTAAAACCGGCGATATTTGCGCCAATGACGTAGTCGCCTGCGTGGTCGTATTCCTCTGCGGTGTCCTTGGCCACCGTGAAGATGTTGGACATGATCTGCTGCAGGCGGTCGTCCGTGTAGTCGAAGGACCAGGAGTCGCGCGAGGCGTTCTGCTGCATCTCCAGCGCGGAGGTGGCCACGCCGCCGGCGTTGGCGGCCTTGCCCGGGCCGAAGCAGACGCCGCGCTCGCGGAATACCTCCACCGCTTCGGCGGTGGACGGCATGTTCGCGCCCTCCGCGACGTAACGCACGCCGTTGTCAACGAGGGTACGCGCATGGTCGCCGTTGAGCTCGTTCTGCGTCGCACACGGCAGCGCCACGTCCGCCTTCAGGTCCCAGATGGAGCCGTCGCTGTGGAAGGTCGCGCCCGTGGCCTCCTCCACGTACTCGGACACGCGCCCGCGGCGCTTCTCCTTGATCTCCTGGACGAGCTCGATGTCCACGCCGTTCGGGGTTTCCACCCAGCCGGAGGAATCGGAGAAGCCAACCACAGTTGCGCCGAGCTCCTGCGCCTTCTTCATCGCGTAGATCGCCACATTGCCGGAGCCGGAGACGATCACCTTCGCGCCGTCGATGGAGTCACCGTTCGCCTTCATCATCTCGTTGGTGAAGTAGACGCTGCCGTAACCGGTGGCCTCCTTGCGCACCAGGGAGCCGCCCCAGGTCAGCCCCTTGCCGGTGAGCACGCCGGACTCGTGCTGGTTCACCAGGCGGCGGTACTGGCCGAACAGGTAGCCGATCTCGCGGGCGCCCACGCCGATGTCGCCGGCGGGCACGTCACGGTACTCGCCGATGTGGCGCCACAGTTCCGTCATGAAGGACTGGCAAAAGCGCATGATCTCCCCGTCGGAGCGGCCCTTCGGGTCAAAGTCGGAGCCGCCCTTGCCGCCGCCGATGGGCAGGCCGGTCAGGGAGTTTTTGAAGATCTGCTCGAAGCCGAGGAATTTGATGATGCCCAGGTTCACGCTCGGGTGGAAGCGCAGCCCGCCCTTGTACGGGCCGAGCGCGGAGTTGAACTGGACACGGAAGCCGCGGTTGACGCGCACATTGTTGTCGTCGTCCAGCCAGGGCACGCGGAAGATGATCTGGCGCTCCGGCTCGCAGAGGCGCTCGATCAGGCCGTAGTCCGCGTAGTGCGGGTCCTTGCCCAGCACGATCTTCAGCGAATCCAGCACTTCGGCAACCGCCTGGTGGAACTCCGGCTCGCCCGCGTTGCGCTCCAGCAGCTTCTGGTAGTAGCCGGCAACTTCTTGGTCAATCGCGCTCATTGGGCGTGGCCTCCGATATCTATAGCTATGCAGAATTATGTACCGCACAAACTTTACAACACCATTCGGCCGCGCGTTGCCGCCAGCTAAACTTTCCCCATGGTTTCTCCCCTCGACGCAGTTCCGTCGCCCAAAATCGTTGTCGCGCCGGACTCCTTCAAATCCACCGCAACCGCCGCCGAGGCCGCCGAATGGCTCGCCGAAGGCGTGCGCTCCGTCATCCGCGACGCGCAGATCGTGCTCACCCCCATGGCCGACGGCGGCGAAGGCACCTCGTCGTTGTTCGAGGGCGAGCGCATTTGCTTGCCGACGACTACCGCGGCCGGCCGCCTCACCGAAGCGGAGTACACCTTCCACGCCCCGAGCAAGACCGCCTACATCGACGTCGCCGCGGCCTCCGGCCTGCCCGCGGTGGACGAGCCGGTGCCGCTGACCGGCGACACGTACGGCACCGGCGTGCTCATCGCGGACGCCGAGACCCGCGGCGCCGAGCGCATCGTGCTGGGGCTCGGCGGCACCGCCACCGTCGACGGCGGCACCGGCATCCTCGTCGCCCTGGGTGTCAACCCCCTGGATCAGGCCGGCTACCAGCTCAAACCCGGCGGCGGGGCGTTGGAGCAGCTGGCAAACTTCGACACCGCGAAGGTCAATGTGCCCGCCGGTGCGGTGGAGTGGGTGCTTTTGACGGACACCACCGCGCCCGCCACCGGCCTCCAGGGCGCGGCGCACGTGTTCGGCCCGCAGAAGGGCGCAACGGAAGAAGACATCGAGGTGCTCGACCAGGGCCTGGCGCGTCTGTGCGAGGTCGCGGACGTGGACCCGTCCACCCCGGGCCTGGGCGCTGCGGGAGGCGTGGGCATCGGCATCACGTGGCTGTCCACCATGCTCCACGGGGACGCCTCCCACGTGCACATCCTGCCCGGCGCGCGCGTGGTGGCGGATTCCAACGGGTTGGCGGAGCAGGTCGAGGGCGCGGCCCTGGTGATCACCGGTGAGGGCCGCTTTGACGGGCAGACCGGCACCGGCAAGGTCGCCTCCGTCGTCGGTGAGCTGGCCCGCGGGGCCGGCGCGGCGTTCGCGGTGGCCGCAGGAAGCTTCGACGAGCAGCCGGAGGAGGGCACCATCGCGGTCACGCTGGCGGAGTCCGACAACGTGCGCGAGCAGCTCACCCAGGCCGGCGCAGAGATCGCCGTGGCCTACCTCAACACTTCCACGGTCCAGGGGTAGATCGAGGGCGACTCGAAGCGGTCCTGGTCCTCCAGCATCACCGGGTCTTTCGGCAGGTCCACCTTCGGCGTTAGGATGCGCGACAGGCCCATGGCCAGGCGGTTGAGGCTGTCGGCCCCTTCGGGCGTGATGCTGTAGCGGAACACCTCGGCCTCCGCGGGGTCTTCGCCCCGGTCCCGCTCGTAGGTTTCGGCCAGCTGGGCGCGCACGGAGTCGTCGATAAGCACCTGCTCCATCTCCACCGTGCCCGCGGTGAGCATCCCCCGGTGCACGAGGATGTCGAGTGCGCGCTGAAATACCTGCTTGACCTCGCCGGCGACGGTCGGCGGGACGAGGACGTCGAATTGGATCACAGACATGCGTGTAAGGCTAACCGGTATGGTTGCGTGCATGTCCAACCCCGCCGTGAACCCAGCTCACTCCTACCACGTTGCGCTGCGGACCATGGCGGACGGGACGCTCAAGCAGGTCAATCCCTTCTCCGGCACGGAGGTGTGGACGGTGCCGGGGCGCGGCAACAGGCCCCTGGCCGCAGCTGGCGCCCCGCCGGAGCCCTTGATGCCCGGCGCGCACACGGACACCTGCAATTTCTGCGAAGCGCGCAAGCTGCGCACCCCGCCGGAGAAGTCGCGTCTGGTCGCCGACGGCGAGGGGTTTGCCATCCTGCGCGACACCATGCCCGACGAGTTGGACAACACGGTCGCGGAGTTTCGGCGGGTGCCCAACCTGTTCGAGATTGTCAGCTACGACTACTGGCAGAAGAACTACGGATACGAGATGCCCACGGCGCGCCGCGTCCACATGGAGCGCTACCTGGCGGATCCCGCCGGGCGCGAGCATGTGCTGGCAACCGTGCGCACCCGCCTGGCCGCGGCGGGACAGGACCCGGACAGGCCCGACGAAGAGCTGCTTGAGCTCGCCCCGGCGTACTTCGGCGGTGGGCACGACGTGATCATCGGCCGGCGCCACTACCAGGACGGTGCTGAGAATTCGACGCAGCTCGCCGGCTCCGGGTCGCTGACCCCGGAGGAGCACTACCGCTTCATCGCGTTCACCGTGGATTCGCTGCGCGACCTGGTGGAGCAGCACACCTACGCCCGCTACGTGGTGGTGTTCCAAAACTGGCTTTCGCCCGCCGGCGCGTCGTTCGAGCACCTGCACAAGCAGCTCGTAGCCATCGACGAGCGCGGCGTCAACGCCGAAACCGAGACCGCGAAGCTGCGCCAGAATTTGAACCTGTACAACGACTGGGGCGTCAACCACGCGTTTTACCAAAACCTGGTGATCGCGGAGAACGACCACGCCATCCTCACCGCCGGCGTGGGCCACCGCTACCCCACCATGACGGTGTATTCGAAGTCGCGCGCCAGCGAGCCGTGGGAGCACACGGACGAAGAGGTCCGAGCGGTCTCCGACCTGCTGCACGCGGCGCACGCCGCCACCGGCGGGCAGGTGGCCACCAACGAGGAGTGGCACTACCGCCCCGTGGACCTGGACGTGGCCATGCCGTGGCGCATCAACCTGAAATGGCGCATCTCCACCCTCGCCGGCTTCGAGGGCGGCACGCAGATTTACGTGAACACGCTCTCGCCGTTCGACATGCGCGACCGCGCCACCGCGGCACTTCGCACATTGCGTAGCGACGGCCACGTGTCCGCCACCCTGCGCATCGCCGAGGAATGCACCCCGGCACCCAACCTATTGCGATATAACCCAAATTTGGAGAGATGAATTTTGAGTAATATTTCCGAGATTTTGCACTCCTACTCCGTCGACGAGGTGTGGCAGCGCCGCCTCTACGAGCTGCTGCACGCCAACCCGGAGCTGTCCTTGCAGGAGGAGGAGACCTACAGCCGCCTGATGATGGAGCTTTCGCGCTTCGACTGCGAAGTCATCGCCCCGATCGGCAAGTTCGGCATCTGCGCCGTCTTCGAAAACGGCGAGGGCCCGACCGTGATGCACCGCGCGGACTTCGACGGCCTGCCGGTGACCGAGCAGACCGGCGCGCCGTACGCCTCCCACAAGGTGGCCAAGACCGCCGACGGGCAGACCGTGGGCACCATGCACGCCTGCGGCCACGACATCCACACCACCGCGCTGCTGAGCATGTGCGACTTTTTGGACAACACCCGCGAGCACTGGTCCGGCACCTTCATCGCCCTGTTCCAGCCGGGCGAGGAGATCGGCGCTGGCGCCCAGGACATGGCCGATAACGGCCTGACCGAGAAGGTGCCGGCGCCGGACGTGGTCTTCGGCCAGCACGTCATGCCCGGCCGCGCCGGCGAGGTGATGTCCAAGCCTGGCCCGCAGTTCGCCGCCTGCGACTCCATCCGCATCAAGATCCCCGGCCAGGCCGCCCACGGCTCCATGCCGCACAACGCCATCGACCCCACCTACACCGCGGCGATGATCATCGCCCGCCTCCAGGCGGTCGTTGGCCGCGAGGTGGATCCGGCGGACTTCGCCGTGGTCACCGTGGCCAGCATGCACGCCGGCACCACCAACAACATCATCCCGGGCGAGGCCGAGCTGGTGCTGAACTGCCGCTTCTACTCCGACCGGGTCAAGGCGAAGGTGTACTCCGCCATCAAGCGCGTGGTCCACGCCGAGGTGCTGGCCTCCGGCTCGCTGGACCAGGCCATGATCTCGTTTTTCGCCCACGGCGAGCTGCTGGACAACGACGAAGAAGTCTTTGACCGCGTCCGCGAGCAGTTCGACGGCGTCTTCGGCGACGCCTCCGTCACCGCCGACCCGAAGACCGTCTCCGAGGACTTCCCCGTCATCGGCCAGGCCTACGGCGCGCCCTACTTCTTCTGGCTTGTCGGCTGCACGCCCCACGACGTGTGGGACAAGGCCGTGGAGGAAGACCGCGTCGGCGAGGACGTGCCGGTCAACCACATGTCCACCTTCCTGCCGGAGTACGAGCCCACCATCGACGCCTCCACCCGCGCCGGACTGACCGCGGTGCTGACCTACTTGGCTAAGTAGCTCACCTGCACGTCTGCGACCACGCCGGTACGCTCGGGAGACATGACTGCATCTCAGCCAGCATTCGAGCAGACCGTCGAGGGCCACGTCCGCGGCTTCTCCGGCCGCGCGCCGCAGGACTCCACGGTGAAGAAGTTCTGGACGGGCCTTTCGGCCGCCACCGTCGAGCAGATCGCCGACAACTGGGCGAAAACCCGCAACACCTACAAGACCACCCGCCGTGCCGCGTACTTCTCAGCGGAATTCCTGGAAGGTCGGGCGTTGCTGAATAACCTGACCAACCTTGGGCTCGTCGATAAGGCGAAGGCTATCGCCGAGGAGAACGGCTTCGAGCTTTCGGACGTGCTGGAGGCCGAGCACGACGCCGCCCTCGGCAACGGCGGACTGGGGCGCCTGGCCGCCTGCTTCCTCGATTCCGCCGCCGAGCAGGATTTCCCGCTGACCGGCTACGGCCTGCTGTACCGCTACGGGCTGTTCCGCCAGGAGTTCGAGGACGGCTTCCAGCGCGAGCACCCGGACGCGTGGAAGGAGTCGTTCTACCCCTTCATCATCCGCCGCGGCTCCGAGCAGCGCATTGTGAAGTTCGACGACATGCACGTGCGCGCCATCCCCTACGACATGCCGATCACCGGCTACGGCACCGACAACGTGGGCACGCTGCGCCTGTGGGACGCCTCCCCGATCGCCGAGTTCGACTACGACGCGTTCAACTCCCAGCGCTTCGCCGACGCGATCCTTGAGCGCGAGGCAGTCCACGACATCACGCGCGTGCTCTACCCCAACGACTCCACCTACGCCGGCAAGCTGCTGCGCGTGCGCCAGCAGTACTTCTTCTGCTCCGCATCGCTGCAGGAGCTCATCGACGACTACATCGCCGCCCACGGCGACGACCTGCGCAACTTCCACAAGTACAACTCCATCCAGCTCAACGACACCCACCCGGTACTGGGCATCCCGGAGCTGATGCGCCTGCTTATGGACGAGCACGGCCTCGGCTGGGACGACGCCTGGGAGGTGACCACTCACACGTTCGCCTACACCAACCACACGGTGCTGCAGGAGGCGCTGGAGACGTGGGAGGAGTCCATCTTCAAGCAGCTGTTCTGGCGCATCTGGGAGATCGTGGAAGAGATCGACCGCCGCTACCGCCTGGACATGGAGTCCCGCGGCGTGGATGCGGACACGGCGCACCACTACTCCCCGGTGCACGACGGGCGCGTGCACATGGCGTGGATCGCCTGCTACGCCTCCTACTCCGTCAACGGTGTGGCGGCGCTGCACACCGAGATCATCAAACGCGACACGCTCGGGTTCTGGCACGGGCTGTACCCGGAGCGCTTCAACAACAAAACCAACGGTGTCACCCCGCGCCGCTGGCTGCGCATGTGCAACCCCCGCCTGTCCGAACTGCTGGACCGCCTCGCCGGCTCCGACGAGTGGGTCACCGACCTGGACAAGCTCAAGGAGCTTCGCCCGCTTATGGACGACCCAAAGGTGCTCAACGAGCTACGCGAGATCAAGTCGGCGAACAAGCGCGACTTCGCGGAGTGGATCGCTGCCCGCCAGGGCGTGGAGATCGACCCGGACTCCATCTTTGATACGCAGATCAAGCGCCTGCACGAGTACAAGCGACAGTTGATGAACGCCCTGTACATCCTGGATTTGTACTTCCGCATCACGGTCGACGGCGAGCGCGACATTCCTAAGCGCACCTTCATCTTCGGCGCGAAGGCCGCCCCCGGCTACGTCACCGCCAAGGGCATCATCAAGCTCATCAACACCATCGCGGAGCTGGTGAACAACGACCCGGAGGCCTCAAAGTACATCCACGTGGTGTTCGTGGAGAACTACAACGTCTCGCCCGCCGAGCAGATCATCCCGGCCACCGATGTCTCCGAGCAGATCTCCACCGCCGGCAAGGAAGCGTCCGGCACCTCGAACATGAAGTTCATGATGAACGGCGCGCTCACCCTGGGCACCATGGACGGCGCGAACGTGGAGATCGTCGACGCGGTCGGCGAGGACAACGCCTACATCTTCGGCGCCCGCGAGGAGGAGCTGCCGGAGCTGAAGGCGCACTACAACCCGCGCCAGGTGGCCGAGCAGACCCCGGGGCTGATGCGCGCCCTCGACGCGCTCGTCGACGGCACCTTGGACGACCGCGGCACCGGCGCCTTCCACGACATCCGCGCCTCGCTGCTGGACGACAACGGCTACGGCGAGCAGGACGTCTACTACGTGCTCGGCGATTTCGCCGCCTACCGCGAGGCCCGCGACCGCATGGCCGCCGACTACTACGCCGACCCGGACGAGTGGGCCCGCAAGTGCTGGATCAACATCTGCGAGTCCGGCCGCTTCTCCTCCGACCGCACGATCCGCGACTACGCCGAGGACGTGTGGAGGATTGAACCCACCCCGATCAACTAGCTAGTCGCGCACCATGCGCTTCAAGGTGACGCCGTCGCCCGCGTGGTGCGTTTCCTCGCCGTCGAAGGTGAATCCCTGCTTGGCGTAAAAGGCCTGGGCACGCTCGTTGAAGTCAGCGACCCACAAGAACGCGGGCTCGCCGGGGTGCACCACCGCGTCGAGGAGTTGCTCGGATATGCCGTTTCCGGCCGCTTCCTCGAGCAGGTAGAGGTTGCGCAGCTCAGTGCGCTCCCCGGGCACGCCGTAGGCCATGCCCACAGCCTCGCCGTCCACCTCCGCAAGGTAGACGCGGCCGTCCGGCGCGTTGAAGTAGTCGGCCCACTTGCGCTCGAGCGGTGCATGGTTGTCCAGCACCTCGTCGGCGATGCGTCCGCGGAACGCTTGTGCGCGGGAGCGGTTGTGCACGGCGGCGACAGTGGCGGCGTCTTCGGCGCGAGCTGGCCGGATTGTGGCGTCCATGCAGTTAAACGCTATACGATCTCGGCACAATGATTCTGCTCGTCGACAATTACGACTCATATACATTCAACCTCGCCCACCTCATTGCTGAGGCCACCGGCCGCGAGCCCCTCGTAGTCCCCGCGGGCGAGGCGGCCGACCTTCCGGAGCGGGTGCGCGCCGGCGAGTTCAGCCACGTGGTCATCTCCCCCGGCCCCGGCACCCCGGAGCGCGAGGAGGACTTCGGCCCTGCCCGGCGCGTCATCGAGGCAGCTGCGGATGCCGGCGTCCCGCTGCTCGGTGTGTGCCTCGGCCACCAGGGTTTGGGCATGCTCGCGGGATCCAGCGTCACCCGCGCGCCCGAGCCGCGCCACGGGTTCGTCTCCACCGTCACCCATTCCGGCGAGGGCATCTTCACCGGCATCCCGCAGGGTTTCGAGGTGGTGCGCTACCACTCCCTGCACGTCGAAGAGGTCCCGGGCATCACCGTGCATGCCCGCAGCGAGGACGGCGTGATCCAGGCGCTCAAGGTCGACGGGTTGAATCACTGGGGCGTGCAATTCCACCCCGAGTCGGTGCTCACCCAGCACGGCGCGGCGATCATGCGCAACTTCCTCGGCGGCTGGCGCGTCATTCACCGCGAGGTGCCCGGCGCGCTCGACTGCCAGCGCGTCTTCAACGCGATCTCGCGAGACGGCAACGACGCGTTCTTCCTCGACTCCGCCGATGCGCGCGGGCGCTTCTCCATCCTCGGCGACACCGCGGGTGCACTCTCGCGCTCCATTCGCTATTCGCTTGGCGACGGCAACGTGCTCGACACCCTCAGCACAGAGCTATCCACCCCGGTTTTCGACGCGCCCGACCTGCCGTTTACCGGCGGATGGATCGGGTACCTGGGCTACGAGTGCGCCGAGCTGACCATGCCGATCACGCTGCGCCACCGCTCGCCCTACCCGGACGCGTACTTCGTGCGCCCGCAGTCGTTCATCGTCTACGACCACGAGGCCGAAACCGCGCACCTGTGTGCCCTGGCCGGCGCAGGCGCGGACGGCTTGCTTGACCGGCTTGAGCAGGCGTTTGAGGGGGCGGGCACCGCCGGACGTGCGTCGATAGGCGAAGGCTCCTGGAGCAACCCGGACTACCTCGCCAGCATCGAAAAGGCGCAGGAACTGCTGCGCGCAGGCGAGAGTTACGAGGTGTGCCTGACCGACACCTACACCACTCACGCGACCGGCGATATCTATGCTGCGCTGCGCGAACACAACCCCGCGCCGTACGCCGCGCACCTGCTTTTCGACTGCGTCGAGGTCGCCAGCGCCTCACCCGAGCGCTTCCTCACCGTGCGCGGCCGTAACGTGGAGGCGAAGCCGATCAAGGGCACCATCGCCGCCGACGAGGACCCGGCACTGCTGAACGACGCGAAAACCCGCGCCGAGAACCTCATGATCGTGGACTTGCTCCGCAACGACCTCTCGCGCGTCTGCGAGCCCGGCACGGTGCGTGTGCCCGGGCTGATGCAGGTGGAGAGCTACGCCACCGTCCACCAGTTGGTCTCCACCATCACCGGGCGGCTGCGCGAGGGCCACACCGCTGTCGACGCCGTGCGCGCGACCTTCCCGCCCGGTTCCATGACCGGCGCGCCGAAGCTGCGCACCTGCGAAATCATCGACCGGCTGGAGACCTCCCCACGCGGCGTCTACTCCGGCGCGCTGGGCTACTTCGGCTTCGACGGTCAAGCCGACCTGTCGGTAGTGATCCGCACCGCCGTGCGCGCAGACGACACCGTGACCGTGGGCGCCGGCGGCGCGATCGTGCTCGCCTCCGACGCCGAGGCCGAGCTCGCCGAGCGCAACCTCAAGGCCCAGTCCGTGCTGGGGGCGTGGGATGCGTAGGTACGCCTGGCACGGCGCATTCGTCCCTCGAGAAGTCCCCGACGGGCCCCTCGACGTCGCCGACTCTTGGCGCCACTCATCCGGCCGCACCAACGGCCTCGACCTGCACCTGCAGCGGTTTGCGCGCGCTGCCGGACCGTTGCCTGACGGGTTCGTCGAGAAGCTCATGCCACTGCTGTCCGAAGGCGAACTGTTCCCCCGCATCGCGATGTCGCAGGGACTTTTGCTTCTCGACGTCCGCTCCGCCCCTCCCCCGCGCCCCACCACTGCACTGACATATGCGCAGGCCCCCGACCCGCGCACCCGTCCCGAGGTGAAGGGCCCCGACTTCGCAGCGTTCCGCGCGTACCGTTCGCGGTACCAGGTGGCGGGGACGGACGACACGGTGATCGCTGATAGGCATGGCGCCATGCTGGAGACCACCACCGGCGCGCTGGTGATGTGGGACGGCGACACTCTGTGCCTCCCCGACGGCGTGTGGCTGCCGAGCGTGACATTGCACCAGGTTGTTTCGCGGGCGGCTCAGCTGCGTATGCATGTCGAGCGGCGCCAGCTGTACCCCGGTGCCGCCGCCGAGCGCCCGTTGTGGTTCCTCAACTCCCTGCACGGCATCAGCCCGGTCAACGAACTGCACGTCGGTTCGGATGTGATCACTCCCCCGGCGCATCCATGTTTCGACGAATGGCGCGACTGGTGGTGGGGCGGGTTCTGCCGGGAGATTAAACACAGCACAGGAAATTGACAATCCGTTATCAGTCACGCACGCGTGATTTGTGTACTTTAGGTCACATGACCAACCCGCAGACTCCACAAGACATTGTGCACTACCGCCTTGCCCCGCTGTTGGGCGAGGACTATTCAGTGTTTCACGAGCTCGTCTCGGACGAGCTGCACATCGACGTCTATTGCTGGCCCCCAACCGAGCAGCGTCAATTCTGGACGCTGTGCACCTCAGGGATGAATGACTACCGGATGCAGATGCCACCCGGGAAGGAAGAGTTCAACCGAACGGAGCTGATAATGACGCTTCCGGACGATTGGCCACTTGCAGAGATCGGCTCGCAGAACGGCCCCGAAGGCGACGCGATCAGCTGGCCCGTAACCCTGCTCAAGTCCACCGCACGCCTGCCCAAAGACATGGAAAACGTGGCTGTCTTACGGAACCTCGGGCCAGGCAGGACTCGACCCGAGCGAGACCTATCCGGGCAGCGACTTCTCCGGCTTCATCATCGGCAGCGCATTCACGGTTGACGCCGACGGAGATTTTCTTCGCACGCCTGTAGGCGACGAAGCCGTCCACTTCTTCGGCGTCTACCCCATCTACGCCGACGAACTGCAAGCATGCCTCGCCGGTGACGACATTTTGGGCAAGCTTTACGAACTTGGCGTTGCCGAAGGCGCCTACCCCGGCCGCCCATCCGCGGCTTAACGCAGGCAGGCAAGCAGAACCAAGGAGAGAACGGTGCTTTGCCACAAAATCAAGCACAAGATCGGCACGGCGGTCTTTGTATTCGCCCCATCGATCTCAATTTTGAGCATGGAAAAAGCCCAGCATTTCGGCACAATCGACGGCCAGCATTTCGATGTACTGGAAGGCTGTTTCAACTCGGACGGCTCCCCTTACCCGCGTTACGGCTTCACCGAATCCATCGGCATGCTTATCGCTCCGACCGATGCAGCCACCGCGATCCGACGTACGCTCAACCAGCAGGGTGCTCGAATTGCCGAATGCACGTTTACTAGCCAGTACGGCGACTACATCGGCTTCCGAGCGTTCAACCTCCACGAAGACACGCCGCAGGCACCAGTGTTCAGAATCCGAACCTCACCCGAGAACCCCGACCTGTGGATGGACCAGTACTACACCTCCGAGTTTGTTAACTGGCTCAAAGCCAGCTTCGACACCCGCGGAATCCAAACCCGCACAGTCGACCAAGACCCTCACTACTACCAACCCAAGAAGAAATAGGAGCTCGACCCATGACGCCACAGATTTCAGACCCCATCACCCTGGACCAGTACCTCGCCGACACCGAACCCACACCAATACCCGATCTGACATGGGAGGAAGCCAAGGCGATCCTGTCCGAGTCTAACGACACAGAAACGCACGTTGCCGTCATCGCGCCACTCGCGCGCAATCACAGCACCTCCCGCAGCATCCCCGGCAAGGAAGTCTTAGACGCGCTCGCCGACTCCCCCGTCGCCCTCTGGGCAGTGATGATGCTCAAGGCCTACGACGCAGCGCAGTATTCTCCGCTGGATCTGTACCGGTTCGTTGAAGGGGCGGAAGCGCCGTCGGAAAGCGACAAGCTTCTCGCCATGCACCACTGGGCCACCGCGGTGCTGTTCCACGAAGCACCACTGGAAGATCCAAACAAGGCGCTCGCAGCTTGTCGCGCTTTTCTCGAGCTCAGCGACGGGCGCAATTGGACGCGGCCCGACATCGAAATTGCCGGCATCGTGCTCGACGCCGCCGTGGAGAATCCGGACGGCCCGATCGGCCCTCCGGGTACGGAAATCATGCAGCGGTGGGAGGAGCGCCTCACCCGCGCGATCGAGGCGGTCGACCCCGACTACGCCTACACCGAAAACCAGCTGCTTCGCATCTGGCAAGAGCGGTAACCCGGAATCCAGCACGCGAATTGATCCGATCCGCCCTTCGTTCCACTATGCCGCTGCATAGTGATGGCGGTGTCGGGACTATGCAGCTGCATAGTGAAATCAGTCCGCAAGACTATGCCGCTGCATAGCCAACGAGGCCGAACCAACCTCCCCCGAGACGGACCAGGCATCGCCAAAAACTATGCAGCTGCATAGCGGAATCAGCCCGAAAGACTATGCCGCTGCATAGTGATTCGAGCCGCTTGCCCGCTCGGTTTTGTACGAATTTACATGCGACAATACTTATACGCTTCTGACCTGCACCTTTAAATCTGGACAACCGTCCCAATTGTCAACTTTTGCAGGTTTCGTTTAGGCAACCGATCTAACGAACCATAGAAAACGGAGGCTCCGCGACTATGCAGCTGCATAGCGAAGGACTACCCCCACAGCACTATGCAGCTGCATAGTCGCCACCGACGACGACCTACGCCGAACGCTCGGCCAGCACCTTTCCGGTTGCGGTGTCGCACTCCGCCAGCTCGGCCGGGGTGCCGGTGGCGACCACCTGACCGCCGTCGGCGCCGGCGCCGGGGCCCATCTCGATCACGCGGTCGGCCTGTGCGATGACGGACAGGTCGTGTTCGACCACGACCACGGTTTGGCCAGCGTCGACCAGGCTGTTGAGCTCCTTGACCAAGAGCGCGACGTCGGCCGGGTGGAGGCCGGTGGTGGGCTCGTCCAGCAGGTACACGGTGTGGCCCCGGCGCGAGTTGCGGGAGCGCTGCAGCTCGGTGGCCAGCTTGATGCGCTGCGCCTCGCCGCCGGAAAGCTCGGGCGCGCCTTGGCCCAGGCGCAGGTAGCCCAGCCCCACGGCCTGCAGGGTTTCCACGGCGCGCAGGATCTTCGGTTCGTCGGCGAATACGTCGGCGGCTTCGTCGACAGTCAGCTCCAGCACCTGCGCGATGGTCAGGCCCTCCCAGGTCACCTCGAGGGTCTCGTCGTTGTAGCGCGCGCCGCCGCAGTCCGGGCAGGTGGTGTACGAGCCGGGCAGGAACACCAGCTCCACCTCGATTTTGCCGGCACCGCCGCAGGTCGGGCACTGCCCCTGCTTCACGTTGTAGGAAAAGCGCGACACGGTCCACTTGCGCCGTTTCGCCTCGTCGGTGCTGGCGAACAGTTTGCGCACGCCGTCGAACAGCCCGGTGTAGGTCGCCAGCGTCGAGCGCGGGGTGCGCCCGATGGGCTTCTGGGTGATCTGCACGACCCGGCTCACTTCGTCGAAGCCTTCTTGCCTATCGACGGTCCATCCGGCTTCCCCCGCCGCTTCGTCCTCTTCCTCGACAACGGTGGGCGCGGCGTCGCGGAGCACACCGGCGAGGACGGTGCTGACCAAGGTGGACTTGCCTGATCCGGACACGCCGGCCACGGCGGTGAACTGGCCCATCCCGAAGGACACGTCCAGCCCGTCGATGGAGCGGGCCGACACGCCGGAAAGACGCAGTTCGCCGGTGGCGGACCGTGGGTCGTCGTTAGGCGAAAGTGCCCGGTTCGCCAGCGCCTTCGCGGTGGGTGCGTCGCCGGTGTAGTCGCTGGTGGGACCGGAGTAGACCACCTCGCCGCCGCGCTCGCCGGCGAGCGGACCGACGTCCACGAGATAGTCAGTCTGAGCGACCAGTTCCATGTCGTGTTCGACCAAGAGCACGGAGTTGCCGGCGTCGATGAAGCGGCGGCAGATGTCCAGCACGGCTCCGCGCTCGGCGGGGTGCAGGCCGGCGGACGGCTCGTCCAGCACGTACGCCACGCCGAACAGGCCCGAGCGCAGCTGGGCTGACAGGCGGATGCGCTGCAGCTCGCCGGCGGACAGGGTCGGCGCGGGGCGGTCCAGGCTCAGGTGCGCAAGCCCCAGATCGAGCGCGGATTGCAGCGCGGGCAGGATCTGCTTCAGCAGCAGGTCCTCGGCGGAGCCCTCGGACGGCTCCTGCGCAGCCAGCACCTCGTAAACCTGGTCGAGCGGTAGGGCGCCGAGCTCGTCGATAGGCATCCCCGCGTAGGTGACCTTGAGCGCCTCCGGGTTGAGGCGGCGGCCGTGGCAGGTCTCGCACACGCGCGACTCCATGTAGGACAGCACGCGTTTGCGCAGGGTGTCTGACTGGGTCTCGGCGAGCGTGTTGGTCAAGTACGACGCCACGGAACGCCACGTGCCCTTGTAGTTGCGCTGGATCTGGTCCTCGCCACGAAGTGGCTTGACGGTGACCACGGGGCGCTCATCGGTGAACAGGATCCACTCGCGGTCTTCCTTCGGCAGGTCCTGCCAGGGCGAATCCAGGTCGTAGCCCAGCGTGGCAAGGATGTCGTGGAAATTCTTGCCGGCCCACGCGCCCGGCCAGGCCTGAATTGCGCCGTCCTCGATGGACAGTGTCGGGTCCGGCACCATCGATGCCTCGGTGGGCTCGTGCACCACGCCGGTGCCCTGGCACGTCGGGCACATGCCCTCAGGCGTGTTCGGGGAAAACGAGTCGGAGTACAGCCCCTTCGGGTTGTCGCCCGCGCGCGAATACAGCAAACGGATGCTGTTGGACAGCGCGGAGACGGTACCCACCGTGGAGCGCGCGCCGCCGCCGGAGGTGGACTGCTCCAGCGCCACCGTCGGCGGCAGGCCCTCCACGGAACCGACCTGCGGGTCCACAGCCGAGCCGATCAGGCGGCGTGCGAACGGCGCGACCGACTCGAGGTAGCGGCGCTGGCCCTCGCCGTGGATGGTGCCGAAGGCGAGCGAGGACTTGCCGGAGCCGGACACCCCGGTCACCGCGACGAGCGTGCCGCGCGGGATGTCCACATCCACGTTGCGGAGGTTGTGCAGGTGGGCGTCGCGAACTTCAATTCCGGTTTCAGGCATGCCCACCAGCGTAACCACTTACGGGTTGCGCGTGTCCTCGCCGAGCTGGTGCACGTGGATGGTGTTCGTCGTGCCCGCAACCCCCGGCGGGGTGCCCGCGACGACGACCATGGTGTCGCCCTCGTTGTACTGCTCCATGGCCAGCAGCTGGCGGTCCACCACCTTTATCATGTCGTCGGTGCTGTGGACCTGCTCGCACAGGAACGTCTCCGCGCCCCACGTCATCGCCAACTGCGAGCGCACCTGCTGCACCGGCGTGAACACCAGAAGCGGCAGGTCCGGGTGCAGGCGCGCCACGCGGCGGGCGGTGTCGCCGGAGGTGGTGAACGTGACAATCGCGCGCGCGTTGAGGCGGTCGGCGATATCGTTCGCCGAGTAGGACACCACGCCACGCTTCGTGCGCGGGATGTGGTTCAGCGGCGGCACGTTGCCCATCTGCTCCGCGGAGCGCACGATGCGGCTCATGGTGCGCACCACGTTGTGCGGGTCCACTCCCACGGACGTCTCGCCGGAGAGCATCACGCCGTCCGCGCCGTCGAGCACCGCGTTGGCCACGTCGGAGGCCTCGGCGCGGGTCGGGCGCGAGTTCTCGATCATGGAGTCGAGCATTTGCGTGGCGACGATCACCGGCTTGGCATTCTCACGCGCAATCTGGATCACACGCTTCTGCACCGCCGGGACCTGCTCGAGCGGGATCTCCACGCCCAGGTCGCCGCGGGCAACCATCACTGCGTCGAACGCGAGGATGATGGACTCCAGCGCGTCCACAGCCTCGGGCTTTTCAAGCTTTGCGACGACAGGCACACGCCGGCCGACCTCATCCATGATTTCGTGGACCAGCTCCACGTCGGACGGGGAACGCACGAACGACAGGGCGATGATGTCCACGCCGAGCTCGAGTGCGAAGCGCAGGTCCGCCTTGTCCTTCTCGCTCAGCGCCGGCACGGAGATGTCCATGCCCGGAAGCGACACGCCCTTGTTGTTGGACACCGGGCCGCCCTCGGTGACGCGGCAGACCACGTCGTTGCCGTCGACCTCGGTGCAGACCAGGCCGACCTTGCCGTCGTCCACGAGCAGGCGGTCGCCCGGCTTCGCGTCCTGGGCAAGCTGCTTGTAGGTGGTGGACACGCGGTCGTGCGTGCCCTCAACGTCGTCCACAGTGATGCGGACGGTCTCGCCGGTTTCCCAGTACGTCTTGCCGTCGCCCTCGAAGCGGCCGAGGCGGATCTTCGGACCCTGCAGGTCGGCCAGGATACCCACGGCGTGGCCGGTCTCGTCGGTAGCCTCGCGGACCCAGCGGTAGTTCTGCTCGTGGTCCGGGTAGTCGCCGTGCGAGAAGTTCAGGCGCGCCACGTCCATGCCGTCGCGCACTAGTCCCAAAATCGCATCCTTGCTGGCCACTGCCGGGCCGAGGGTGCAGACGATCTTTGTCCTTCTATCCACGTGTACCAACCTCACCTTCGTAGGTGCCATTCGTGTTCTCCAGCGCCCCACGGTACTCCCGATCCTGGGAGTCTGCCGTGGACGAACGGTTGTACTCCGGGTCCACCTCCTCCGGGGTCTCCCTCCCCTTGTGCAGCATGAAGAAGATCACCACAGCGACGATGAACAAAATCGCGGAGACCCACGTGTTCACGCGCAGGCCGAGGATCAGGTTCGCCTCGTCGCGGCGCATGAACTCGATGACAAACCGGCCCAGCGTGTAGCCGGCAACGTACAGCCAGAACACCCGCCCGTGGCCGAGACGGAAGCGGCGGTCCGCCCAGATGAGCACGAAGAACACCGCCACGTTCCAGATCAGCTCGTAGAGGAACGTCGGGTGCACGCTCGCGACCACCTCGCCGGTGGAACGCCCGGTCAGCGGTGCGTACTGGCCGGCTTCGTTGACGCGGTAGTAAATGTCCAGCGCCCACGGCACGTCGGTCTCCGCGCCGTAGAGCTCCTGGTTGAAGTAGTTGCCCAACCGGCCGATGCCCTGGGCGAGGATCACCGACGGCGCGATCGCGTCTGCAAGCGGCGCAATGGGCAGCCCCTTGCGCCGCATCATCACCCACACCGCCAGCGCGCCGAGCGTCACCGCGCCGATGATGCCAAGGCCGCCGGCGGTGATGTTGAACGCCTGCCAGGGGTTTTTGCCCTCGCCGAAGTACTTCTGGTGGTCTGTGATCACGTGGTAGAGGCGCCCGCCGATGATGCCGGCGGGGATGATCACAATCGCCGCGTCCCACACCGTCTCCGGGTTGCCGCCGCGCGCCTTGTAGCGGCGCAGCGAGACCGCCATCGCGACGATGATGCCGGTGATGATGCACAGCGCGTAGGCGCGGATGGGAATGGGACCGAGGTGCCACACGCCCTGCGGCGGCGACGGGATGTTGGCCAAGTTCAGCGTTTGCACGCCAAACAGTGTGCCACCTAGCGTCTCGACGGGCACGCGGGGTGCTGGCCCGCGGTGGCCAGCGAGCGCGTCGCGGAGAGCACATCACCCGCCGCCATGACGGCCTCCGCCGCAAGCACCGCGTCCGCGCCGCAGGAGGCGGCGTTGATCAGATCGCGCGGGGTGGCCACGCCGCCCAGGCTGATCTTGATCACCTCGCTGGGAAGCCCGGGCGCGATCTCGGCGAACGCGTTGCGGTTCAAGTTGTTGGTGTCGAAGGTCCAGGAGTTCACCGCCACCACGGACACGCCCGCGCGCAGCGCGCGGTCCGCCTCCTCCGGGGTGCGCACCTCCGCCACGGCGGCCATGCCGAGCGACTCGGCGCGGTCCAGCAGCGCCTCGAAGCGCGCCTGGTCCAGGATGCCCACCTGCAGCGGGATGGCGTCGGCGCCGTAGCAGCGGGCCTCATGGATCTGGTACGGGTCCACGATCACGTCGCGGCACACCATCGGCAGCTCCACCGCTGCCCTGGCCTGGGCCATGTCTGCCAGGGAACCGTCGAAACGCAGACGCTCCGTCTGGCACGCGATGAGGTGGGCGCCGCCCGCTTCGATGTTCTGGGCGAGCGTCTCGACGCTCGAAAGCCCGGCGCCGGTGGGGCCGAAGACCGGGGAGTTGCGCTTGATCTCCACGATCACGCTGCAGCCATGACGCAAAAGCGCCGCCCGGGCATCCCGGGTCGGCGCCATATCGCGCGAGCGCGCTTTGATCTCTTTGAAGGAAATGGCGGCCTCACGCTTGGCAACGTCGCGAAGCACACCAGCGACAACGTCGTCGAGTGTGCTCGGAGCCGGCATGGCTACCTCCCAGTTGCAAGGGGTGGGCCTGTCAGGGATAAGGCTAGCGGGTGCCCTTAGAGGATCGGAAATCCGGATCAGTCGGGTCGATGTCCGCGCTGATCGCGTCCCACAGCACGCGGCCGGACTGGGGGTCCTCCTCCAAGTCCTCGCGCACCTTCTCCCGGCGCACGGTTTCCTTCTCGTACTTGTTCTGCCGCGGCGAATCCTCGCCCGGCCGCGCGACCAACAGCACCCCGCCAGCCAGGCCCAGCAGCGCGGCCGCGAGCGCCAACCCGGGGCCGGCAACAATCGTGGTGGCGGAGGTGATGTCCGCCCACTGCGCGATCGCCGGCGCGGAATTGCCCTGCTGCGCCTCGTCCGCGCCAGCGGTCAGCAGCGCGTGCACACGCTCCGGGTCCGCCCCTCCGAGCAGCAAGCGCACCGCCGGCACCGCCAGGCCAACGGACGCCGCGGTACAGATGGCGCCGATGACGCGGCGGCCGAGGCGTCGCAAAGCAAATGCCGCGACCATGCCGGCAAGCAGCAGCACCGCAATCGCGCCGGTCTCAGTGGACCAGTCCGCGCCGTTGACGGTTGCCTCGCCGCCGCCGGAGATGTCGTCGACGAACTCGGCGCGCACCCACGCCATCCGCGAGCTGATCCAGCTCAGCGCGCCCGCGACACCGAGCGCGAGAGCCCCTTTGCGGGCGGCCTTCTTGTCGGGTTTTGCGGCTGTAGTCATGCGTTAGTCCTCCTCGCCCGCATCAATTCGTACATTCCGGACCGCCTCCATCACCGCGGCGTGGGCCTTGGCGGTGCCCACCACCGCCCCGACTTTGCCAGGCTCCCACGGCGTGCCGTCGCCGGCGGTGGCCACGGCCCCTGCGCTGCGGGCCAGCAGGATGCCCGCGGAGTTGTCCCACACGTGCGGCGAAAAACTCACCGCGGCCTGGTAGATGCCTTGGGCGGCGAACGCTAAGTCGATGCCCACCGAGCCGGAAATCCGCGGGCGCAGGTGCGCCCGGGTCAGCTCCCCTGCCAGATCCAGGCGCTGGTTGGACGGCATGCGCCTGCGGTCGCGGGAGAACAGGGAGCCGACGCCGACGTGCGGCGCGGACGCGGCCTCGTTCACCGGCGGCAGCGCGGCGCCGTTGAGGTGGACCGGCTCACCGTCGATGGCCGTCATCCGCATGTCCAGCAGCGGCGCGTCCACCACCGCCACCACAGGCTGCCGCTCCACCAACAGCGAGACCAGGATCGCGCAGTTGGGGTTGCCGGTGGAATAGTTCGACGTCCCGTCGATGGGGTCCACCACCCAGCAGGCGTGCTCGTCCAGCTCTCCGCCTTGCTCCTCGCCGAACACGCCGATGCCGGTGGCGCCGGTGAGCTTGTCGCGCAGCAGCTCTTCCACCGCCAGGTCCGCTGCGGTGGCGAAGTCGCCGGAGCCCTTGTGCAGGGCGGGTGCGGCGCCGAGCTCGTTGACGAAGATCTCGCGGGCGGCGTCAACCGCCGCCTCCGCGGCCTTGAGGTGCTCCGTCACATCTGCCATCGTGCTACCCCAGCTGCGCGATCCAGTTGCGCAGCACGCCGGCGCCGGCCGCACCGGAGGCTTCGGGGTGGAAACGCGCCGCCCACAGCGGGCCGTTTTCCACCGCGGCCAGCACTTCGCCCGCCCAGCTCAGCTTCGGATAGGCGATGAACTCGTCTTCTTTCAGCTCGAAATCGCGTGCCCCGGTCGCGGCGTTGAACACGAATTCCTGCGCGCCGTCGAGCATCTGCGAACCGTCCGCGGCCGCAACTGCTGCGCGCTCGACGGAAGCATCAAGCTTTACGACGCCTCCCGGCCACTCCCCGAACCCGGCCGCGCCGTCCGCGGCGCGCTCGAACAGCGCGTCCATCGCGGCGCCGACGACAAGCACGGGGCGCGAACCGGCGAGGCGCTGTCCCACCACGCGGTCCACCTGGGTGTTGCGCAGCACCCGCAGCGCCTCGGCGGCGTCGCCGGAGGCGGCCACCACCAGCCCGTCGGCGGCGACGGCGCTCGCCGGGTCCGACGTGATCTCCGCGTCAACCCCCTCAGCCCGCAGCGCGTCACGCAGCGCGCCGACGGCGGGGTCCGCGCCCGCAAACGGGTCGAACACTGCCACAGCCGCGGCTTGTTGGCCGGAGGATGTCTCGCTCATAGGTGCGTAGTGTAGCTCCCGCGCCAGCTACTGGCGCTTGCGCGGGTAGGGCCGCGGCACCTGCACCGACTTCAGGCGCGCGGACAGGTTGTTCACCTCCACCACGCGGTGGCGGCCCAGCTGGCGGTCCAGCAGCGTGATGGCAAGGCCGATGGTGATCACCGCAGAGGCGATGCCAAACACCGGGGCAAACGCCATCTGCGCCACGAGCATGCCGTAGAACGTGGAGCCCAAGCCGGTGCCGCCGTCGAAGCCGATGTTCCAGATCGCAGAGGCCTCCGACGTCTTGTGGCGCGGCAGACGGTAGAACAGCATCGTCAGCGCCTCGTTTTGCACCCCGCCGAAGCCGGCGCCGTAGAACAGCGCGGCGATGAGCATCGTCCACGCCGGCAACTCCATGGACAGGATCATCGCCATCAGCGCGACACCGATGGCGGCGATGATCTGGCACGGGATGATGACGCTGCCCGGGTAGCCGCGGCGGTCCATGATCCGCCCGGCGACGTAGCGCGCCACCATGGCTGCGAAGTTGAGCACTGCGAGCATCACGCCCGCCAGCGCGGCGCCGGAGACCGGGTCAAGCTCACGCATGGACACCGGCAGGAAGTTCGTGATTGCGCCGTAGGCGGTGGTGACAAACATCAGTCCGAGCGCCGGGACCAGCGCGAGGTGCCACATGGGCACGCGCACGCTCTGCTGCGTCTCCGCGTCCGGATCCGCCGGCGGAATGGGAGGGATGGACAGGCAGGCCACCAGCGAGATCGCGCCGATGGAGGCGGCGATGACGTACACCGCGTCGTAGCCGATCTTGTCCACCAGCGCCAGTCCGGACGGCAGCGCCACCATCTGCGCCAGGCCGACGACCATGCCGAAGATGCCGGTGGCGCTGCCCAGCAGGCGTAGCGGCACGAGCTCGGCGATGATGGCGGCTTCCGCCACGGACAGCGCGCCGAAGCCGACGCCGCGAATGGCGCTGACGGTCAGAAGCGGTACCGCGTCCATGCCGAGCATGTAACCGAACGCCGGGATGCCCAGCAGCAGCGAGGAGGCCGCCAGCACCCAGCCGAAGCCGAACGTTTTCAGCGCTTTGGGGGTGAACACCTGGGTGATCACGGTGGCGAGCATGAACACGCCGGTGGACAGCCCTGCCAGAGAAGCCGGCTCGCCCGCGTCGATCACGGCGGTGGGCACCACCGGCAGCAGCAGCGCCCACGCCGCGAAGGCCGAGGCCACGGCAACGAGCACGGGGATCAGGCCGCGGGCGCGCCAGACGTTGGTCAGCGATTCAACCTCGCCGCGGGTCAGCGGCTGTTTGGACCATGCCATGTCACATCACCTCCAGGAGCGTGAGGGCTGCGAAGAGCAGGGCCATGACAGCCAGAAGCGCTAACACGGCGGTAACCGCGCGCGGTGCTCCGCGTTGGTAGCTGGACCACACTCCGCCGACGAGAATCCCCGCCACAAGGCTGAGCACCACCACCAAAATCGGATTCCCGACAGCGGACACCGCAATGACCTCCTTCACAACCGAGTCGATTCCGCCGACATTGTAGACGCTGCATCGAAATCCACAGCCGCTGCCGTCGGGCGGGGCGTTATGCTCGCTGTATGGGAAAGCACGCTGCACCGGTGGGCCGCCAGCGCCCCGGCGAGGTCACACTCGAGCGCGCCGCCGCCGTATTGGAGGGCCTCGGTTTCAATCCGCTGGTGCGCCCCGACCGCCTGGTTATCGGCGCGCACGCTTTCACCGTTGCGCTGTGGATTGACTACGCCCGCCCGATGGCGCTGGTCATCGACACCGCAGAGCGCATCCCCACCGACTTCGAGCACTCTGCGGCACTCGCCCGCTTCATCAACACGTGGAACCACGACCGGGTGGGCCCGTGGGCAAGTTTCCGCCTCATGGAGTCCGGGGATTTGTGCGCGCGCATGCGCCGGGGCGTGCACATCAAGCATGGGCTTAGCGACGATCAACTGGCCGCCGAACTCGCCGACACCCTCGAGCACGCCGCCGCGTTTTACCGGCAGCTGCGCGAGCGCTTCTTGGACGCGAGCCTGGACCAGCCGCTGCCGCCGCAGCTCATGCGTGCCCAGGACACGGAGGTGCTGCTGGGGCGGCACTCGTCGCTGCGTCACCTGCCCCGCGGGGGACGTCGCGAGGTGTCCACGGCACCGGAGCTCTTCAAAGACGTGGACGGGCCCGCCGGCGTGATCGCGCCGGCGGACATCAGCGACCTCACCGCCGCGTTGGATGAGTTGGAGTTCCGCTACGGCGTCGGCGAGGACGGCGTGATCGCCACCGGTGTCAACGGTGTGGCGTTCGCGCTGACCATCGACGGCGAACCGGGGCCGCGCTACGCCCGCGTGACTGGCATGTGGGACACCGGCCGCGACGCGCTGGACGCGTTCTTGCCGCTGTGGCTGGTGTGCAACGACGTCAACGAGCGCACCTGCGCCACCGCCGCGTACCTGCACGAGTTCGACGGCGCCGCCCACATGCACGCCGAATCAACCATGCTCGTGGCGGAAGGCGCAGCGCCGGAGCAGGTCGGCGAGTTTGTCGTTTCGGCGATGGCGGCGTGCCTTGCTGCCATCGACCACGTCAGCCAGCAGACGGCTGGCCATTCCGTGGTGGATTGGCCGGGCAGGCGCTAGCTAGCGCTCTTCTTTGGCGTAGGCCAAAAGGTTGGCGGTCCAGTACACCAGCACTGCCGCGAACGGGCCCGCCGCCCAGGCAGCACCTGGGCGCACGGGCGGCACCATGGTCAGCGTGTCGCCGTCCGAAAGCGCATCGGGCGACGGGAGGGGGTGCACAAGCCCCACGAACCAGCCGCCGAAGATGTAGAGCGCGACCGCGGCTACAGCGCTGACGATGCCGGCCCAAAGCAGCCACGCCACCGACCCGCGGACTTTCCCGCGCTTCGCGGCGATCAGCGCGACTGCCGCCACGACAACACCGGCCAAGGTGGTCAGCAAAGCGAACGAGCCGAAGCCCGCGAACTCGGCGTTGACGGGGCTTTCCGCCTGGTCAACGCGCAGCCCGCCGCCTTCGACCACGCCGATGTAGGCCGGGCGCACCAGCGCCCACACCCCGCCGCCGAGGATGCCCAAAACGCAACCGAGCGCCAGGAGCCCAGCTCCGGCGCTCAGTGCGGATCTACGGATTAGTTGCACAGCTTCCAGCGGCCGTCTTCCTTCTGGAAGATCATGGTCGAGGTTTCCTCACCCTGGTCGCTCTTCGCGGTCAGGCTTGCGGACGCGCGGTCGCCGTCGATACGCACATCGTCCAGGCTGACCTCGGTCTCCGGCAGGTCGATGCCCTGGCCCTGCTCCTCGGCAAGTCGGCTGGCTTCCTGCACCTGCTCCAGGCTCATGCCCTGGCGCTCAAGCTCCTCCAGCATCGGCTCGGTCACGGCCTTGCAGGAGTTTTCCAAGATGGTCGGGGTCCAGTCCGCGAACGAGCCCGGGTTAAGCACGGCACGGGCGGTGTCTTCCATCTCCCGGCGGTCGTCCTCGCTGCCCTCCTTACCGTTGGCCAGCGGCTCGTTGGTGTTTTCCGGCATGCCGTTTTCAAACGGGTTGGCCAGTGTCGGCGGCTGCTCCTCGCCGTCCTGCGCCTGGTCGGACTTCTTCTTGTCGTCCTTGCTTTCCTTCTTCTTTTCCTTCTCGGAGCTCTTCGAAGTCTTTTCCGTCTTCTCCTCGGACTTTTCAGACTTCTCGGATTTTTCCGCAGAGGCTTCCGTGGAAGAGTTCGCGGCGGACGCCTCAGGTGCCTCGGCGGCGGTGGAAAGGCCGCCGGAGGTGCCTTCGTCGTCGGACCCGCACGCGGCGAGCGGGAGCACGAGGGCGAGCGCCGCCGTCGTTACTGCCATGCTCTTCTTCGTTTGCAACTTCACGGTATACCTGTACCTCTCGTTGTCGGACCCGCCCGGTAATTCGGCACGGGTTGGCACCAGCGACTGTTTCCTTCTTCGTTTTTCGGTATCAACAATGCAGTCGCGGTGAAGACCTGTCAGAAATAGTACCAACTACTCACTGTCGCTCCCGTTGGACATCTATACAAGCATTCTGGAGGGTTTCTGTGAGTCCGCGTAAAGCCTTTTTGGTCACTCGAAGACGTCACGCGTCTATGTTGGAGGAATGCAGTTAACCCGTGAGCGCATCACCGGCGCGGCGTTGGCAATCCTCGCCGAGTACGGGCTCGCGGACGTGTCCATGCGCCGAGTGGCCACCTCACTTTCGGTCGTGCCCGGCGCACTGTACTGGCACATCGCGAACAAGCAGGAACTCATCGCCTCCATGGCGGAAGAGATTGTGCAGGAGCTTTTCGACGGCCCCCTGCCGGACCCCGCACGCTTAAGCGGCGAGCTGCGCGAAGCGCTCCTTTCCACCCGCGACGGCGCGGAGGTCGTGGTCGCGGCGGTCAGCCAGCCCGGCTCGCAAGTGCAAAAAGAGTTGGAAACCAGGTTCGCGGCGTCGGTGAGGGCGTGGCTGGGCGAAGCTGCGTCGACAAGCGATGTGCGCGTCGCAGCCCGCGGGTTGCTGCGGCTGACCCTAGGCGACGCGGCGGTGCAGCAAGCCGCCGCGCAGCTGGCGCAGGCGACCGGGGCGGACGAGGAGTCGGACGGCGCGGACGAGCACGCCGCGGCGGTGGCCTTCCTGCTCGACGGCCTAAAGCAAAGTGCCTCAGCGGGCACTAAGCTGTGGCCCCATGAATGAGACCATCGTCTGGCCCGGTTCCTCCTACCCCCTGGGCTCCACGTTCGACGGCGCAGGCACGAACTTTGCGCTGTTCTCCGGTGTCGCGGAGAAGGTGGAGCTGTGCCTCATCGACGACGACGGGGCGGAGACCCGCATCCCGCTGGAGGAAGTGGACAACCACGTCTGGCACGCCTACCTGCCCGGCGTGAGCCCGGGCCAGCGTTACGGCTACCGCGTACACGGGCCGTGGGACCCGCATAACGGTAAGCGCTGCGACCCGAACAAGCTGCTGGTGGACCCGTATGCGCGCGCCTTCGACGGCGAGTTCGACCAGCACTCCTCGCTGTTTTCCTACGACGTGCACGCGGACGAGCCGGGCACGGGCCGCAACGAGGAGGACTCGCTGGGCCACACGATGCTGTCCGTGGTGATCAACCCGTTCTTCGACTGGGGCGACGACCGCGCGCCGAAGATCCCCGAGGGCGAATCCGTCATCTACGAGTGCCACGTCAAGGGCATGACGCAGACCCACCCCGGCATCCCGGAGGACCTGCGCGGAACCTATGCCGGCATGGCGCACCCGGTGATGGTGGACTACCTCAAAGACCTGGGCGTCACCGCGATTGAGCTGTTGCCGGTGCACCAGTTCCTGCAGGACGACCGCCTCAGGGACCTAGGCCTGCGCAACTACTGGGGCTACAACACGTTCGGGTTTTTCGCCCCGGAGAACAACTACGCCTCCTCCACCGCCCCGGGCGACGCGGTCGCCGAGTTCAAGCAGATGGTGCGCACGTACCACGAGGCGGGCATCGAGGTCATCCTGGATGTGGTGTACAACCACACCGCCGAGGGCAACCACATGGGGCCCACCATCGCGTTCCGCGGCATCGACAACGAGGCGTACTACCGGCTGGTGGACGAGGACAAGTTCCACTACATGGACTACACCGGCACCGGAAACTCCTTCAACGTGCGCTACCCGCACTCGCTGCAGCTGATCATGGATTCGCTGCGCTACTGGGTCACGGACATGCACGTGGACGGGTTCCGCTTCGACCTCGCCTCCACCCTGGCCCGCGAGTTTTCCGACGTGGACCGGCTGGCCACCTTCTTCGACCTGGTGCAGCAGGACCCTGTGGTCAGCCAGGTCAAGCTCATCGCCGAGCCGTGGGACGTGGGCGAAGGCGGCTACCAGGTGGGCAACTTCCCCGCACTGTGGAGCGAGTGGAACGGCAAGTACCGCGACACCATGCGCGACTTCTGGCGCGGCGAGGACTCCACGCTCGGCGAGTTCGCTTCGCGGCTGACCGGCTCGTCGGATTTGTACCAGCACAACGGCCGCCGCCCCACCGCCTCGATCAACTTCATCACCGCCCACGACGGGTTCACCCTCAACGACCTGGTCAGCTACAACGACAAGCACAACGAGGCCAACGGCGAGGACAACCGCGACGGCGAAAGCCACAACCGTTCCTGGAACTGCGGCGCGGAAGGTGACACGGACGACCCGGAGGTGCTCGAGCTGCGGGCACGCCAGCGCCGCAACTTCCTCACCACACTGCTGTTGTCCCAGGGCACCCCGATGCTCGCCCACGGCGACGAGATCGCTCGCACCCAGGGCGGCAACAACAACGTCTACTGCCAGGACAACGAGATCGCCTGGATGGACTGGTCCAAGCTGGAAGAAGCGGCCGACCTGCACGACTTCACCCGGCGGTTGATCGAGCTGCGCCGCGAGCACCCGGTGTTCCGCCGCCGCCGCTTCCTCGCCGGCGGCGCGTTGGGAGACGAAGAGCACGGCCGCGAGATCGCGTGGCTCACGCCTGAGTGCACGTTGATGACGCAGGACGATTGGAATACCCCGTTCGGTCGTGCTCTGATGGTGTTCTTGGACGGCGAAGCCATCGCCGAGCCGGATGCGCGCGGACAGCGCGTGGTGGACGATTCCTTCCTGCTGATGTTCAACGCCCACTACGAAGACATCGACTTCACGGTGCCGGGCGCCGAGTTCGGCGACGAGTGGGAGGTTGTCGTGGACACCACAGAACCGCTCGGAGTGCGCGAGAACGCGGAGCCGGTCCAGCCCGGCGCGGCTGTGACCGTGGGCCAGCGTTCCACCGTGGTGCTGCGCCGCACCCAACCACCCGCAGGCGAAGGAAATTCGGAGGCCAGCCAGTAATGATCACCGCGCACGGCGCAACGTTGACCGTGACCAACGAGGCACTGACCCTCACTCCCACCGCACTCGCGGCCTCGTTGCGCGGCGGCAGCAACTCCCGCGAGGTGGCCATCGCCGACATCGCGGGCACCACCTCCGTCGCGGGCGACGCGTGGACCCGCCCGCGCGTGGACATCGACACTGCCGGCGGCACTGTGGCCGTCTGGTTCGCCCCCGGCGACGAGGAGGGCCCCGCCGAGCTTTGCAAGCTTCTCGACGACGCACGGCACGGCAACGCTCCCGCCACCGGCACCATGGCCGGCGGCGCCGGCATCCCTGGCTTTTCCTTCGTCGGCTTCGACGTGGAGACCGCGAACCGTCGCTGGGGCTCGATTTGCCAGATCGGTTTGGTGAAGATCGTTGACGGCGAGGAGGTGGACCGCGCCTCGTGGCTGTGCAAGCCGCCCGCGTCTCTCGCGCAGTTCGAACAGGGCAACGTGGCCATCCACGGCATCACCGAGCAGGACGTCGCCGACGCGCCGGACGTGTGCGACTGCATCCCGAAGATGGCCGAGTTCGTCGGCGATCTGCCTCTGGTGGCGCACAACGCCCAGTTCGACGCCTCCGCGCTACGCGACGCCTGCCAGGCCTCCGACGTCGAGGTGCCGCAGATGCTGTTCGCCTGCACGCTCGCCCAGGCGCGCGCCACCAAGCTGGACGTGGCCAACCACCGCCTGCCCACCCTGGCGGAGCACTTCGGCATCACGCTGGACAACCACCACGACGCCTGCGAGGACGCTGCAGCCTGCGCGGGCGTGATGGTGGGCCTGGCGCGCCAGGCCGGCCACACCGGCAGCCTGATGAGCTTCGTGCACGATTCCGGCTTCACGCTCGGCTCCATCGACGCCGCCCGCGTGACCCCGGTGCTGCGCGACCGCTCCGGCGCGGGCCGCGCGATGCAGGCGGAAAAGGCGGCCCAGGGCGGCGTGTCCGCGGCCGTGGCAGCATCGGCTGCGCCGCAGGGGTCGAATCAGGCGGGTCCGGCGAAGCCGTCGCAAAGCAAAGGCCCCCAGCGGCCCTGGCAGTCCGTGGCCACCCCGGACACTGTGCCGGAGCCGAACGCCGGCGCGGACCCGAACGCGCCGCTCTACGGCGAAAACGTCACGCTGACCGGCGAGTTCGAGCCGCACGACAAGGGCGAGCTGTGGCAGAAGATTGCCGAGCAGGGCGCGCAGGTGGGCAAGAACGTGACCAAGAAGACCACCGTGCTGGTGGTCGGCGAATGGGCGACGGTGACCTCGAAGGAAAAGCGCGCCCGCGAGCTGATGGAAAAGGGCCAGGACATCCAGATCTGGCAGGCCGACCAGCTGCTTGAGGCGCTGGGGCTGGACGAAAAGCCGCCGTTTTAAAAAAAATATCGGCCTCGAGGGAACCGGGGCGGGTGCGGCTGCGTCTAAGTAGCCATGCAGCTTCTTCAACCAGCACCCGCGCCCGCCGCGGCGATCACCCTGCGGCTAGCGCGAGTGGACAGCGCGGAAACCCGCGCGTGCATCGCCGCCGGTTTCGGCGCCTCCACCGCATTTATCAGCTTGTCGCCCGGCCTGGTGTGCGTGTTCGACTCTCCCACCGCCACCGGGCTGACGCACCAGGAGGTCGGCGCCGCGGGTATGAGCGCCCACCAGCTGTGGAAGGCCGCGGCGGCCCAGCTGGTCTCGCGCGCGCAGCGCGACAACGGCGTGGAGTTTCTAGTGCGCTGCCCCAGCGCCGCGCTGGACTGCGAGGAACTGCCGCGTGGCTTCGAGGTGGACGGCCACGGATGCCCCGCCGCCTGGTGGCTTGCCCACCCGCAGCCGTTTACCCTGCTGCACCGCCACTTCGAGGCCGTGCTGCGCCCGGAGACCGGGCTTGTCTACGCCACCCGCGACGGGCGCGAACTGTTCGTCTTCGACGCTCACGCCGACGAAGTGGCGCGGTGCCTGCCCGGCGCGGACGTTATGACCTACTCCGTGGGCTTTCCTCTGCTGTTCGATGACCAATCCCGCTAGGGTGTGGGGCGTGAAGCGCCCGATCACCTCCACGTACCGCCTGCAGCTGCGCGGCCCGCACGCGGACCCTCACGGCCGCGAGTTCGGCTTCGCCCAGGCCGCCGAGCTCGTGCCCTACCTGGCCGAGCTCGGAGTCTCGCACCTCTACCTCTCCCCGATCTTCGCCTCCGCGCCGGAGTCCAACCACAACTACGACGTGATCGACCCGACCGTGGTCAACCCGGAGCTCGGCGGCATTGACGGGCTGCGCCTGCTCGCCCGCGCCGCCCACGACGCCGGGCTGGGTCTGGTGGTGGACATCGTGCCCAACCACCTCGGCGTGGAAGTGCCACGGCGCAACCGGTGGTGGTGGGACGTGCTGAAGCATGGCCAGACTTCAGATTTCGCGCGCTTCTTCGACATCGACTGGGCCGCGGACAACGGCGCGGGCGGCAAGATCGCGCTGCCGGTCCTCGGCGCGCCCGGCGACACGGACGCGCTGAAGCTGGAACACATCGACGGCGAAGACGTGCTCACCTACTACGACCACGTCTTCCCGCTCGCGCCCGGCAGCTACGCGGGGCTTTCCGACGACCCAGCTGCCGTGCACGAGCGCCAGCACTACCGGCTCAAATTCTGGCGCGACGGCATCATCACCTACCGCCGCTTCTTTACCATCAACGGGCTGGCCGGCGTGCGCCAGGAGGACGAGGACGCCTTCAACGCCACCCACGCCTGCCTTAAGGAACTTGTGGGCGAAGGGCTTATCGACGGCGTCCGCGTCGACCACCCCGACGGTTTAACCGACCCGTTCGGCTACCTCACCCGGTTGCGCGAACTCATCGGCCAGGAAACCTGGCTGATCGTGGAGAAAATCCTCGCCGTGGACGAGCCCCTGGACCCGCGCCTGAACGTCGACGGAACCACCGGCTACGATGCCTTGCGCGAATTCGACGGCGCGTTTGTCAACACCGACGCCGCCACCGCGCTGGGTGCGGTGGCGTTGCGCTTCAGCGGCACCACTTGGGACGCGCACGCTGTGGAAAAGGCCGAGTGGATGCTCAAAGCGCGCGTTGCGGAAGACGAGCTCGCTGCGGAGATCCGCAGGCTCGCCCGCGCGGTGCGCCACGACAGCCTCTCTTCCGCAGGCTCCCAGGTCAGCGACACGGCGCTCACCGAGGTGCTTGTGGAACTGGTTGCCGGCATGCCCGTCTACCGCGCTGACTACCGTTCGCTATCGAGAGTGACCGCGACGCTGATTGCGGAATTGGCCCAGAGCCCAATCGGGTTTGACGCGGCGGCGCTCGACCTTGTTGCGGCTGCCTTGGCCGCGCACGGCGAGGCGGCCCACCGCTTCGCCCAGGTCTGCGGCGCGGTGATGGCCAAGGGCGTGGAGGACACCCTGTTCTACCGCGCGTGCCGCCTGGTGGCGCTACAGGAAGTCGGCGGCGCGCCGGGGCGTGCCGGGGTGAGCCAGGCCGAGTTCCACCTACTGCAGGAGGAGCGCAGCAGGTTATGGCCGCGCACCATGACAACGCTGACCACGCACGACACGAAACGCAGCGAAGACACCCGCGCCCGCATGATCGAGATCTCTGAGGTGCCGGGCGAATTCAGCCAGCTCGTCGACGACGTGTTCGCGCTCACCCCGCCGCCTGACACCGCCACTGGCCTGTTTCTGTTGCACAACGTGCTGGGCGCGTGGCCGCGTGACGGCCGCGCGGACGAAGCATTCACCCAGCGCCTGCAGTCGTACGCAGTCAAAGCTGTGCGTGAGGCGGACACGCTGACGAGCTGGTACGACAACGACCATGACTACGAGGCACAAGTGACCGAGTGGATTGCGCACCTCACGCATGGCCCCGCTACGCGCCTCGTCGCGGACTTCGCCCGCGACCTCGACCGCGGCGGCGTGGCGGTCTCCCTCGGCAGGAAACTGCTGCAACTAATCGGACCGGGCATCCCGGACACCTATCAGGGCACCGAGTTTTTGGACTTCTCGCTGGTGGACCCCGACAACCGCCGCTTTGTCAACTACCAGGCGCTTCGTGCTGGTGAGGGGGCACCGGAGGACGTCGATAAGCAGCGCATTGTGCGCGCCGCCATGCACCTGCGACGCGAGCGCCCGCAGCTCTTCCTCGAAGGCGGCTACCGCGCGATCTTCGCCGCCGGTCCCGCGCGCGAGCATGCGGTGGGCATGGTGCGCACACTTGACGACGCACCGCAGGTCATCGCCGTAGCCACCCGCACCCCACTCGCCTTAGAGCGCGCCGGCGGCTGGCGCGGCACCACCCTCTCACTGCCCGAGGGCACCTGGACGGACCGGCTGACCGGGCGGGAATACTCCGGCACGGTGGAAATGGCGCAGCTGTGCGCCGAACTGCCCGCGGTGCTTCTGACCATGTAAGCTAACCCGCCGTTATGAGCACAGCAAAGCCCGCGAAGCCCCGGAACAAGGCGATGGACGACACCATCGCCCGCCTCGGGTCGACCTACTTTGCCTGGATGCGCGAACACGAGGACGCCGCGACGACGTTTCGGCACGCGCTGCACGAACTCATGCGCGACGCCGGCATCAACTTCGACCGCGTAGACGCGCGCGTGAAGTCTTGGACCTCGCTGAAAGAAAAGGCGCGCAAGACGCGCGACGACGGCGAGATGGTCTACCCCGACCCGTGGCACGACATCAAAGACATCATCGGCGCGCGCATCACGGTGCTGCACTCCACCGAAATCCCGGCGGTGCAGCGGCTGCTCGCGGACCAGTTCGAGGTGCTGCGAAGCGTGGACAAGGCCGAAGAAACGCGCGTGGCCGGCGGCTTCGGCTACGGCTCGCACCACATGATCGTGCGGGTGCAGAAGCAGTCCGAAGGGCTGGAAGAGTACGTCGGCCAAGTCTTCGAGGTGCAGATCCGCACCGTGCTGCAGCACGCCTGGGCGGAGTTCGAGCACGACATCCGTTACAAGCGCGCCACCAAGGACCTGGACCCGCAGGTGGACCGCGCCTTCACCCTGGCGGCGGGCCTGATCGAACTGGCGGACCAGCAGTTCGACCAAATCGCCGCGCTGGCGAACCCGGAGGACCCGGCCGACAAGATCAACACCGAAGTGGACGCGGAGATTTCGCCCGAGACCTTGCCGGGCATCCTCACCGTCCTGCTGGGCAACCAGTTCCCGCTTTCGCGCGCCGGCGACTACCGCTTCTGCACCGAACTTCTGCGCGCCCACGGCATGGAGCACGTCTCCGACGTCGCGGAGCTGACCAACCCGGCGGACATCGAGGCGATCTCGAACTCGCTGTCCTACCCCTTCGTGCCGGGCCAGGTGCGCATTGTCGACGACCTGCTGCTCAACCGCTACGGCACCGAGCACATCGAGCGCACCTGGGACGCAGGCAACCGCCCGCAGGTGCGGCGCAAGCGCCTGACCAGCCGCTTGGGTCTGCTGCGCGGCGAGTAGGTCAGCTGCGCCGACCCATCAGCCGGTCGATCTCGCGGCGCTCCTTCTTCGTCGGCCTGCCGGTGCCGCGGTCGCGCACCGGCGGGGCGGCGAACAGCTCGCGCGGCGGGGGCGGCGGCGAGTGGTCGATGTAGCAGGAGCGGGCGACCGGCGCGCCGACGCGCTTGCTCACCGTCGCGGCGACCTCGAGGATGTACTCGCGGTGGTCCTTCCACACCCGCACCGTCTCCCCCGGCACGACCTGCTGGGCGGGCTTGACGGCCTTGCCGTCGATTTTCACGTGTCCGGCGCGCACCGCGTCCGCGGCTTGGCTGCGGGTTTTGAAGATGCGCACTGCCCACAGCCAGGCATCGATGCGCACCGCCGCCATGGTTGGCTGGGTCAAGCTAGTACTGGTCCTTGTGGTTGACGATCCGCTGGACCTTGTTCCAGTTGGTGAACCCGCCGGCGACAGCCACGACGAGGCCGAGGAAAAGGAAGGTCCAGGAGCTGAAGATCAGGCCGAACGCGATGCCTCCGGCCACGCCGCCGCCGGCCCACAGGACGGCGTTGCGGGAGTACTGGCGCACGGCGGCCTTGCGCTGTGCGATCGGGTCATTGGGGCGCGGCTGCATCGTCATGGGCTCTAAGTGTAGCGCCTTACGCGCCGCGTTCGACCCAGCGGTAGCCGGCCTCTTTCATCTCGGCGCCGCCGTGGGTGACGGCGGCGAGCAGCGCGTCCACACGCTCGCGCTCCCCCGGCGCGAACGCCAGGGTGTAGGCGGCGGCGCGTCCGTATTCCACGTCCACGACGTCGATGCCCGCGGTGCGCAGCTCGGATTCGATGCGGCCGGCTTCGGCGTGCGGGAAGTCCACGGTGCCCAGCTCGCGGACCTCGCGCGTGACGCGGGTGACCTGCTCGAGCGTGTCGGCCACGGATGCGGTGTAGGCGCTGACAAGCCCGCCGGTGCCGAGCTTGATGCCACCGAAATAGCGGATCGCAACCGCCACCGCGTCTTGCATGCCGGAGCCTTTGAGCACCTCCAACATGGGTTTGCCGGCGGTGCCGGAGGGCTCGCCGTCGTCGGAGGAGCGCTCGATGGGCTGCGCGCCGTCTTGGTGCACGATGAACGCGGAGCAGTGATGGCGCGCGTCCGGGTACTCCTCGCGCGCGGCGGCGATCACCGCACGCGCTTCTTCTTCAGTGGTCGCGCGGGCGACCCAGCCGATGAAGCGGGAGCGCTTGACCTCGAACTCGTGAGTGACCAGCTCGTCTGCGGGGCGTACGTACGACTGCTCCATCTAGCCCGCCACGATGTAGTCGTACTCCGGTGTGCCCGGCTCCAGGCGGCGGCAACCGATCGGTGAATCCTCCATGCGCTCAAGCAGCGGGCCTAAGTCCTCGACGTGGGCGAGCTCGATGCCCACGAGCGCGGCGCCGGTTTCTCGGTTGTTCTTTTTCAGGTACTCGAACAACACAATGTCGTCTTCCTCGCCCAGAATGTCGTTGAGGAAGTGGCGCAGCTGGCCGGCCTCCTGCGGGAAGTTGACCAGGAAGTAGTGGCGCAGCCCCCGGTGCACCAGGGAGCGTTCCATTACCTCGGCGTAGCGCAGCACGTCGTTGTTGCCGCCGGAGATGATGCACACCACGGTCGAGCCGGGCGCCAGCTCCCCCAGCCCCAGGCCGGCCACGGACAGCGCGCCGGCGGGCTCGGCGATGATGCCTTCGTTTTGGTACAGCCCGAGCATCTCCGTGCACACGGCACCCTCGTCCGCGGTGTAGAGCTCGGTGGCGTCGCGGTGCGCGTTGAAGACCTGCCACGGGATCTCGCCGATGCGCTTGACGGCGGCACCGTCGACGAACGGGTCGATGGCCTCCAAGGTGACGGGCTCGCCGGCCTCGCGCGCTGCGCCTAACGACGCCGCGCCCTTCGGCTCGACCCCGACCACCTTTGTCGCCGGGGACATATCCGCCAGGTAGGACAGCACGCCGGAGATAAGCCCGCCGCCGCCCACCGGCACCAGCACGGTGTCTAACTCTTTGCCCAGGCTGGCCAGCTGCGCCACGATCTCGGCTGCGACGGTGCCCTGGCCGACGACGGTGTCGCGGGAATCGAACGGCTCAATCACTGTTGCCCCGCGTGCCGCGGCGTCCTCGCGGGCGGCCTGCGCGGCCTCGTCGAACGTGTTGCCCGTGACCACAAGCTCGATGGCGTCGCCGCCGTGGACGCGGATACGGTCGCGCTTCTGCTTCGGGGTGGGCTTGGGCACGAAGATCTTGCCTTGGATGCCCATCGCGCGGCAGGCGTAGGCCACGCCCTGGGCGTGGTTGCCTGCGGACGCCGCCACGACACCGGCGGCGCGGGCCTCTTCGCCCAGCCGGGAGATGCCGTAGTAGGCGCCGCGGATCTTGTAGGAACGCACGTCCTGCAGGTCCTCGCGCTTGAGGTAGACCTCCACGCCGTACTGTTCCGACAGACGCGGGCAGTACTGCAACGGGGTCGGCGAAATCACCGATGAGATCCGGCCCTGCGCGAACCGGATATCGGCTGCGTGGACTTCCTCGAAGGCGGAGTCGGACGTGTTCGGTGTGGCTGTGCGCATGGTTAGCGAGTCTACAACTGCCCCGCTCGTTCACTCCCCCTTCACCTCGCCGTAACTTCGTGCCCACCTTCAGGCTGTGCACAAGAACGCGTACTCATTTTTGCAGCATCCCCGAAAGGTCCACCCATGTCTGGAAACCGTATGTCCCGCACCGGCCTCGCCGCCGCGTGCGCTACTGCACTTACTCTCGGCCTTGTCTCCCCGGCAACCGCCGCCGTTGTTGCGGAGCCGGTGAAGGATCTTGCCGACGGCGCAACCGCCGACATCTCGGTGCTGGGTTCCTACGGTGCGGGCGCGTTTGATGAGTCCGCCGCCGAAATCGTCGCCTTCCACGCCAACTCCAAGCGCATCCTCACCGTCAACGCGCTGTCCGGCAAGATCGACGTCCTCGACGCGGCAGACCCCGCCAAGCCCACCAAGGTCGGCGAGGTCTCCGGCGGCGAGAACACCACCATCAACTCCGTCGCAGTGCGTAACGACGGCCTCGCGGTCGCCGCCGTCGAGCCAGAGAACAAAACCGACGCCGGTGAGCTGATCTTCTTCGACGCCGGCGCCGACGAGCTCGGCACCGTGCTCGGCCGCGTGGGCGTCGGTGCCCTGCCGGACATGGTGACCATCACCCCGGAGGGCGACTACGCGCTGGTGGCGAACGAGGGCGAGCCCGCTGAGGATTACTCGGTTGATCCGGAGGGCAGCGTATCCGTCGTAAAGCTTCCTGCTTCTGTTGAGGCCGCAACGCAGGCCGACGTGCGCACCGCAGACTTCCGCGCCTTCGAGGGCACCCTGGCGGACAAGGGCGTGCACATCTACGGCCAGGTGGGCGCCTCCACCACGGAGGCGCAGAACCTCGAGCCGGAGTACATCGCCGTCGCAGGCGGCAAGGCGTACGTGACACTGCAGGAGAACAACGCCGTCGCCGTGGTGGACATCGCGTCTGCCACCGTCGAAGATGTGTGGCCGCTGGGCTACACCGACCGCCGCGAGGTGCCGATGGACATCTCCGACAAGGACGGCAAGATCAACATCCGCACCGCGCCGGTCAAGGGCATCCTGCAGCCGGACTCCATCGCCGCCTACGAGGTCGACGGCACCACCTACCTGGTCACGGTCAACGAGGGCGACGCGCGCGACTGGGAGGCCTACTCCGAGGAAGAGCGCATCAAGAAGCTGGGCGGCAAGAAGCTGGCCCCGATCTGCGAGGGCTACGCGGGCATGACCGCCGACGAAATCGAAGAGTTCCAGGCCGACGAGAACGCGGGCCGGCTGAAGATCACCACCGCATTCGGCCTGAATGAGGAGAAGAACTGCTACGAGGACCTCTACACCTACGGTGGCCGCAGCTTCTCCATCTTCACCGCCGACGGCACGCGCGTGTTCGACTCCGGCGCCGAGTTCGAGGAGCTCACCGCGAAGCTTCTGCCGGAATACTTCAACACCAACCACACGGAAAACGAGTTCGAGTCCCGCTCCGATGACAAGGGCCCAGAGCCGGAGGGCGTCACGCTCGGCGAGATCAACGGCCGCACCTACGCCTTCATCGGCTTCGAACGCCTCGGCGGCGTGATGGTCTACGACATCACCGATCCGGCGAAGCCGGCCTACACCGCCTACATCAACAACCGGGACTTCTCCATCAACATGGAAGAGCTTGCCGACGAGGGCGACGACGCCGTGAAGGCCGGTCTGGAGAAGGTCGGCGACTTGGGCGCCGAGGGCCTCACCTTCGTCCCGGCGAAGGATTCCCCGAACGGCGAGAACCTTCTCATCGTGGGCAACGAGGTCTCCGGCACCACCACCGTGTTCCAGGTGGACTCCCTCATTGAGGCACCCGCCGAGCCCGCACAGCCGGGCAACGACGGCGCCGGCAGCACCCTTTCCAAGGGCGGTGTGATTGCCATCGCACTTGCTGCCGTGGCCCTTGTCATGGGCGCACTCGGCGCACTGGGCAACGTTGTGAACTCGATGTTTGCCAAGTAAATCCGAAGCGGCGGCCGACTGTTGTCCATGAAATTAACGCCGCCGCTTCACTACATTTTTAACGATAAACCTGCTAGGTTCATCGGGGTGTCATGTCGGGCACAGCGCCCACATCGACTGTTTTGGATCTTCTACGAGGAGAATTAGAGAACATATGAAGCGTATTTCCACCGCAGCCGTGGCTGCCGCTACCGCCCTGTCCCTGGCCACCGTCCCGGCTATGGCTCAGGAGAACACCGCAGCTGCAACCACCACCACTCCGGCTGCAACCACCACCACTCCGGCTGCAACCACCACTCCGTCCCAGCCGTCTGAGACCACCACTCCGGCAACCACCCAGCCGTCTCAGCCGACGACCACCCCCCCGGCTACCGAGACCACCACGCCGGCTACCACCCAGCCGTCCCAGCCGTCCCAGCCGTCTGAGACCACCACCCCGGCAACCACCCAGCCGTCTCAGCCGACGACTACCACCACGAAGCCGCAGCAGAACCAGCAGAAGAGCTCCGGCTCCTCCCAGGGCACCCTGGTCGGCATCTTCTCCGGCACCCTCGGTGCTGTGCTGACCACCTCCCTGATCGTGTTCTCCGACCCGCGTGGCGCGAACAAGATCATCGACATGGTCAACGCTCAGTTCGGTCTGGGTCTGCCGCACCTGCACACCCCGAAGGTTGAGCTGCCCAACTTCCAGCTCCCGAACCTCCCCTTCTAGCCAATCCGCTCTCTTTCGCCTGAGGAAGGTCAATCAATGAAGTCCCGTTTCGTAGCCGCGTCTTTCGCGGCAACCGCAATCGCAGCCGGCTCCCTCGCGGGTGCCGCAGCCGCCGCCGAAGCTGATACTTCGACGACGACCACGTCCACCACTGCCGAGCCGTCCACCACGGCTACGCAGGATTCCAAGATGACTACCACGGCGCCCACTACGACCAACGAGCCGGCCCCCACCAAGAAGACTCCGGCAGTGGTTGAGCCGTCCGGCACTGCCACTACCCCGGCTACTACCACTACGCCGGCCACCACGACGGCTACCACCGAGCCGACCGGAACCAACGTCCTGACCAATACCACGACGCCGACCTACACCCCGCCGGCATGGCTGCAGCCGTCCTCCTACGAGGAGCAGGCGCTCGAAGTTATCAAGAAAATTTCGCTCTGGGTCACTGCACTCGCAGCGGCGATCAGCTCCCTGATGGTGGTTGTGGGCGCTGTCCCGGGCCTGAAGGAGAACCTCAAGCAGCTGACGGGCAAGAACTAAGAGCCTGTAGCACAAACGCGAAGCCCGCCCGGTTTTACACCGGACGGGCTTTCCGTTTGCCTAGCACCAGGTGCTAGCCCAAGATCCCGGCTCCCAGTGTCGCCTTCAAATCGCCCATCAAGCTGGCAGAGCGGTTCACGCGCAGGTGGTCGCCCAGAATCATCAGTTGGCTGTGCTCGCCGTTGACCAGATTCAGGTAGACGTCGGAGTCGCCGGCGTTGTTCACCAGCACGCCCTTGAGCTTCGCGATGTTTTCCGCCGTGCACTGGTCCGTGCGCATGGTCAGGCGCAGCGGCAGGCCCGCACCGTTGCCGGGGCCGAGCTCGGGCACCTTCACGTCGTCGCCGAACAGGCTCATGCGGTCGTCGCGGATGGACACGTGCGCCTTGACCAGGATGATGTTGTCCTCCACAATCTGCGGCGCAACCAGTGCGTACACCTTGTTAAATAGCAGGATATCTACCTGGGCACCGTGGTGGTCCTCAATGGTCACGATGGCCCACGGCGAGCCGTCCTTCTTAGAGAAGCGGCGGTCCACGGAGGAGATCAGCCCGCCGATGGTCACCTCCGCCCCGTTGCGCATTTCGCCGGAGAGGATGGTGGTCAGCTGGGTATCCGTCTGCGCGTCGATGGCCTCCTCGAAGCCGTCGAGCGGGTGGCCAGAGACGTACAGGCCGAGCATCTCGCGCTCCAGTGCGAGCTTGTGCTTTCGGTCCCATTCGTCGTCAGGCACCTCGATGGTGAACGCGGAATTGTCGGCGCCGTCTTCCCCGCCAAAACCGGCGAAGAGGTCGAACTGCCCCTTGTCCGCCGCTTTCTTCGTGGCAAGGACGGAATCGACGGCGTCTTCCTGGATCAGCATGAGCCCCTTGCGCGGGTGCTCCAACGAGTCGAACGCGCCGGCCTTGATCAGCGATTCTGTGATGCGCTTGTTGCAGGCCGCCAGCTCGATCTTGTCCAGGTAGTCGGAGAAGCTGGTGAACGCTCCTTTTTCCTTTCTGGTCTTCTTGATGGACTCCACCACTTCCACGCCGACGTTGCGCACGGCGGCAAGCCCGTAGCGGATGTCGTCGCCGACAGCCATGAAGTTCTCTTCGGACTCATTGATGTCCGGCTGCAGCACGCTAATGCCCAGGTGACGGCAATCCGACAGGTAGATCGCGGACTTGTCCTTCTTGTCGCCCACGGAGGTCAAAAGCGCAGCCATGTACTCAGCGGCGTAGTTCGCCTTCATGTAGGCCGTCCAGTAGGACACCAGCGCATAACCTGCGGCGTGGGACTTGTTGAACGCGTACGACGCGAACGGCTCGATGGTGCCCCACAGCGCGTCCACGGCCTCCTTGGAGTAGCCGTTGGAGAACATGCCGGCGGAAAACGTCTCGTACTGCTTCGCAAGCACCTCCGGCTTCTTCTTACCCATGGCCTTGCGGAAGCCGTCTGCTTGGCCGGCCGTGTAGTTCGCCACCTTCTGCGAGATGTTCATGATCTGCTCTTGGTAGACGATCAGGCCGTAGGTTTCGTCCAGGATCTCCTTGAGCGGCTCTTCCAGCTCCGGGTGGATCGGCGTGATCGGCTTGCGCCCGTTTTTGCGGTCCGCGTAATCCCAGTGGGCGTTCACACCCATCGGGCCCGGGCGGTACAACGCCAGCGACGCGACAATATCGTTGAAGCCGGTCGGCTTCATGCGTTTGAGCAGCTCCTGCATGCCGCCGGAATCCAGCTGGAACACGCCCAGGGTCTCGCCGCGTGAAAGCAGCTCGTAGACTGCCTGGTCGTCGGTGTCCAACGCCTCGAGGTCGATGGTTTCGCCGCGGTTTTTCTTCACGTTCTCCAGCGCGTCGCCGAGCACGGTGAGGTTGCGCAGCCCCAGGAAGTCCATCTTCAGCAGGCCGATGGCCTCGCACGCCGGGTAGTCCCAGCCGGTGATGATCGCCCCGTCGGCCGGGCGCTTCCACATCGGGATGTGTTCCATCAGCGGCACCGACGCCATAATCACCGCGCACGCGTGCACACCCGCCTGGCGCACCACGCCCTCGAGACCGCGCGCCGTCTCATAAATCTTGGCCACGTCCGGATCCGTCTCAATCAGCGAGCGGACCTCCGCGGCTTCGGTGTAGCGCTCGTGCTCCGGGTCGGTGATGCCGGACAGCGGAATGTCCTTCGCCATGATCGCCGGCGGCAGCGCGCCGTTGATGCGGTCCGCCATCTGGAAGCCGGGCTGGCCGAAGTTCACCTTCGCCGAGTCCTTGATCGCCTGCTTCGTCTTCACCGTGCCGAAGGTGATCACCTGGGCGATCTTGTCCTCGCCCCAGCGCTCGGCGGCGTAGGTGATCATCTCGCCGCGGCGGCGGTCGTCGAAGTCGATATCGATATCCGGCGCGGACGGGCGCTCCGGGTTCAAGAATCGCTCGAAGAGCAGGCCGTGCTCCATCGGGTCGATGTTGGTGATCGTCAGCGCGTACGCAACCAGGGAACCTGCCGCGGAACCACGGCCCGGTCCGACGCGGATGCCGATCTCGCGGGCGTGCTTGATCAGCTCCGCCACGATGAGGAAGTAGGACGGGTAGCCCTTCATGTCGATGACGTCGATCTCGTAGCTCGCGCGCGTGAGGTATTCCTCCGGCACCTCTCCCCCGTCGAAGCGATCCTCCAGCCCGCGCTGGACTTCCTCGCGCAGCCACGTGGTCGGCGTGTGGCCCTCCGGCACGTCCGCGATCGGCATACGGTCGTGCGGGTGCTCCTCCCACAGCTCGCCGTAGTCGCCGACGCGCTCCGCGATCCACAGGGTGTTGTCGCAGCCGCCCGGCACCGTGGAATCCCACAGCTCGCGCATCTGCTCCGCGGACTTGATGTAGTAGCCGGTGCCGTCGAACTTGAAGCGGTCCGGGTCAAGCAGCGTCTTACCGGTCTGCACACACAGCATCGCCTCGTGCGCCGGCGCCTGGGACTCGAGCACGTAGTGGCAGTCGTTGGTCACCAGCGGCGGCAGATCCAGCGCCTGGCCGATGCGCAGCAGGTCCTCGCGCACGCGCCGCTCGATGTGCAGGCCGTGGTCCATCAGCTCCAGGAAGTAGTTGTCCTTGCCGTAGATGTCCTGCCACATCGCCGCAGCCTCCAACGCGGCGTCGTATTGGCCCAGGCGCAGGCGCGTCTGCACGTCGCCCGACGGGCAGCCCGTGGTGGCGATGATGCCGTCCGCGTGCTCGGCGATCAGCTCCGCGTCCATGCGCGGCCACTTACCCAGCTGCCCCTCGTAGGAAGCCAAGGACGACAGCTTGAACAGGTTGCGCAGACCCGTGGCGTTTTCCGCCAGCATCGTCTGGTGCAGGTACGCGCCGGACGCGGAAACGTCGTCACGCTTCTGGTCCGGGGTGCCCCACAGCACGCGCTTCTTGTTGAAGCGGGACTCAGGTGCCATGTACGCCTCGATGCCGATGATCGGCTTGACCCCGGCATCCACCATGCGGCGGTAAAACGCGTTCGAGCCGAACATGTTGCCGTGGTCGGTCATGCCCACCGCGGGCATGCCCTGGCGCACCACTTCGTCGGCGAGCATGTCCACCTTCGCCATGCCGTCCAGCATGGAAAATTCGGTGTGGTTATGCAGGTGCACGAAGGAGGATTTTTTGGCCATGCGGCTCATCTTAGACGGCGCGCCGACACGCGCGAATCCCCTCGAAAACCAGTGCGGTTACTCGTACCGGAGGGCGTCGATAGGCTGCATCTTCGCCGCCTTCGAGGCGGGGTACGCGCCGAAGAACACACCTGTCGCGAGCGAGAACAGCAGCGCGAAAATCACGGCGCTCAGCGGCGGCCACGTCAGGTCCAACACCGCGGAACTTGCGATCATGCCGATCGCGCCGCCGAGGATCACACCGATGATGCCGCCGATGAGGCAGACCAGCATCGCCTCGACGATGAACTGCACACGGATGTCGTTCTGCGTCGCACCCAGGGCCTTGCGCACACCGATCTCGCGGGTGCGCTCGGTGACCGTGATGAGCATGATGTTCATCACGCCGATGCCGCCGACGAGCAGCGAGATGCCGCCGATGGCGGACAGCACCGTGGACAGCGTGCGGAAGATCGTGGTTAGGCCTTCCAGGCTCGCGGAGATATCGAATACCTCAGCCTCGTAATCCTCGTTGCCCGCGTACTTGCGGTCCAGGTAGGACTGCAAATCGTTGCGGAAGACCTCCGGGTCTTCCTCGGGTGAGGAGCGGACGCTAAACGACGGTGTCCAGCTGGCGTCCAGCCCAACCCGGTCCGCGGCCGTGGCCGGAATGAAGATCTCCGCGGCTGCGGACTGCCCGAACGCGGGGTCCTTCTCCGCCCGCTCCAGCACACCGACGATGGTGAACACGCTGGTGGTGCCGTCCACGTCCACGTCGAAGCGGGAGCCGAGGGCGGCGGCAGAATCGCCGTCGAAAAGCGCCTCAACAAGCTCGGGCGAGACCACCGCGACGGGGCGGCGGCCGTCGAGCATGTCCTGCGTGATGCCGCGCCCGTACTGCACCTTCAGGCTGCGCAGGTCTAGCGAGCCGGTCAGCGCGGGGTTGATGCCGACGGAGACGGAATCGTCGCCGGTGCTGGCCTCGCCCTGGCCGGAGACGTCGATGTCCACGCCGCGGATCCGGTCGCCGAATGTGGAGGACAGGTCGTTGAGGTCGTCCAAGCTCATGCCGTCGCGCTCCTCCGACGGTGGGGCCATGCCGAAGCCCGCGAACGGGTCGTCGCTGCCCTCGCCCTCCTCGGGGCGCTCGTGGATCATGACCGGGTAGGTGGTGGTTCCGGCGTCTTCGAGGCCGCCCATGACGTCGTTTTCCAGGGCGCGGCCGAGCGTCATAATGATGATCACGGCCATGATGCCGATGATGATGCCCAACAGGGTCAGCAGCGAGCGCAGCTTGTTCGTGTTCAGGCTGGACATGGCCAGCCGCATGGATTCGCGGATGTTCATCTAGCTCGCCCCTCCCGGTTGACGCACGCCGGCGATGCGGCCGTCCATCATTTCCACCACGCGTCCGGTCTCTTCGGCGAGCTCCGGGTTGTGGGTAATGAACACGATGGCCTTGCCCAAGTCCTGGTTCAGCTCGTGGAACAGGTCCATCACCATGCGGCCAGTCTTGGAGTCCAGCGCGCCTGTGGGCTCGTCCGCGAGAAGCAGATCCGGGTCGTTGGCCAGGCTGCGCGCGATGGCCACGCGCTGCTTCTGGCCGCCGGAGAGCTCGTTCGGGTTGTGGTGCAGGCGGTCGCCCATGCCCATCCGGTCCAGCAGCTCGGCGGCGCGCTCGTCGCGCTCCTTGCGCTCCACACCGGCGTACATCATGGGCATGGCCACGTTCTGCAGCGCGTCCATGCGCCCGATCAGGTTGAAGTTCTGGAAGATGAAGCCGATGTTCTTGCTGCGGTAGGACGCGAGCTCTTTGTCTTCCTTGGCGTAGACCGGCTCGCCGTTGAAGGCGTAGGCACCCTTCGTGGGCCTATCCAGCATGCCGATCAGGTTCATCAACGTGGACTTGCCGCAGCCGGACGGGCCGACGATGGAGACGAACTCGCCCTGGTCGGCGTAGAAGTCCACCCCGTGCAGCACCGTCAGTTCGCTGGGTTCGCCCTCGTTGTAGGTTTTGACCACATTGCGCATGTCGATGAGCAGGCCGGAATCGGCCATGCCGCCGTGCTTGGAAGCCTCCGTCATCTACTGCTGCCCCTCGGCGGCACGACGGGTGCTGGTGACCGTCACCGTGGCCGTGGTGCGCTCTTTCTTCTCCCGCGCCTGACGCACCTGGTCCGGGTTGAAGTTCGGGTCCGTGATCTCCACGCTCTCGCCAAGGCGGCCCTGGTACTCATCCGGCCAGTTGATCACGATGTCGCCCGGCTTGAGCTCGCCGCCGGTGACTGCGACGTCCACGTCGTTGGAGGCGCCGGTCTTCACCTTGCGCTCCTCGACGGTGCCGGATGTGGCGTCGTCGCCGTCCGTGGCCAGCACGAGCACCTTCTGGTCGTTGTCCTCGCCGTAGACGGCGTCCAGCGGCACGTTCAGCGCGTCCTTCGCCTCGGCGGTGATGATCTCCGCTCGGGCGGAACCACCAAGCAGCAGGCCTTCCTTGTCGCCGGTGACCTCGATCTCCACCGGGAAGGTCACCTCGCTGGACTTGTTGTTGCCCTGCTGCGGCATGCCTTGCATCGGGTTCTGGTTGCCGCTGGCAACGGAATCGGACGCCGGCGCGATACGGGTGACGCGGCCCTTAAACGTCTTCTTGCCGGTGGCGGTGGTGGTGAACTCCACCCGGTCGCCCTCCTTGACGTTGGGGACGTCCGACTCGCGCACGTCGGTGCGGATGACCAAGCGGGAGTCATCCGCGATGGTGAGCAGCTTGCCCTGCGGGATGTCGCCCTCGCGCACGTCCACGCTGGTAACCAGGCCCGCCATCGGGGCGTAGATGGTGGATTCGCGCACCTGGTATTCCAGGGTGCCGTCACCGTCGCCGAGCTGTGCAGTCTCCGCCTGTCGCGTGGCGGAATCCAGCTGCGCCTGCAGCTGGTTGCCTTCCTGCGCCGCCGCGGACTGCGCCGCGGCCAGGCCCGCCTTCGCGTCCTGCAGCGCCGCGCTGGCTTCTTCGACGCTCATGCCCGCGCCCACGGCAGCGCCGCTACCAGCGCCACCACCAGCGTTTTCCCCCGTCAGCTGCGCCAGCTGCTCCGGGCTTAGCTGTCCAGGCTGGCCGGGCTGCTCCGGAGCCGGCGCGGCCGGCGCTGCCGGTGGCTGCGGCGCGGCCGGGGGCGCTGTCCTAATGCCCAGGTTCGAGGAAATGTCGCCGGCGGCACGCTCAACAGCCGCGATGCCGCGGTTGATCATGCGGGGTCCGCCGTTGGCGGCCACGGCTGCGTCGTACGCCGCCTGCGCCTGATTGACCTGCGCCTGGGCGGCGCGGATGGCCTCGTTGGTGCCGTTGTTCACGCTTTCCTGGTGGGCGTTGAGCGCCGCGCGCGCCTGATCCACCTGCGCCTGGGCGTCGGCCTGCGCGTTGGCCTGCTGCTTCTGCTGCACCTCCAGCTGGCGCTCCAGCTGCTCGGAGTTCATGGAGGCCAAGAACTGCTGCGGCTGCACGCGGTCGCCAGCCTTGACTGCCACCTTTTCCACCTCGGACTGCACCGGGGTGGAGATGTTCACGGAGCGGATCGGCTCGATCGTGCCGTTGACCACAACACTGTCGGACACGCCCTCGTTGGTGGCCACGGTGTAGTCGCCGGGGTTCAGGCCCGCGCCCTCAGCACTGTCGTCGCCGCCTCCGCCGAAACCGCAGGCGCCGAGGAAGAGCGCGGAGGTTGTCACCAACGCAAGCCCCGCGCGGGTAAGACGCTTGTGTCCGGTCGAGTTTTCGGTAGAGGAAGTCAAGAGCTCTCCTTGCCTAACGGTGCAAAACGGGCTTGCGTACAACTCCGCAAACTATACACCCCCCACGTGTCGCAGAAGGAGTGATGGAAAACGCTCCCCACACCGCGTCCGCTGGCAGCATTTCCACAGCAAGGACCGTGTCCGTGGCGTTAATCCGCTCCAGTTGCGTGCGCGGGGCAAACACTACTGCTCCGGCGATTGGGGAGGCGGTGGCGGACCGGAGGACGTCGATACGCATTTTGCCTATCGACGCCTCCGGGACCACCACCGGAGCCACCCCCGGAACCACCAGCGCACTCACTCGCGGGGCGGGCTCGAGTGCCGCGGCAGCATCGTCGGGGTCAAGCGGCCGGTCGAAGGTGACCAACGCGAAGGAGGCCTCATCGTGGTCGAGAGTTGCGGCGGCGCGCTGGACGTACTGCTGCGCGGTCTCCCCCTCCTCCGGGCCGAGCTGGTCTCCTTGCAGCACTGGCGGGGCGGGCGGGTTGGCCTCGCCGACGAGCCAGAACCCGGCCACGAGCGCGAGCACCAGGGCGAGTGCGCGCATCTAGCCGTTCCGCACTTTATCCAGCGCTGTGCGCAGATCCTCCGGGTACTCGGAGGCGACCTCCATGTACTCGCCGGTGCGCGGGTGGGTAAACCCCAGCTTGGTGGCGTGCAGCCACTGGCGCTTCAGGCCCAGCTCCTTGGCCAGGTTCGGGTCGGAGCCGTACATGGGGTCGCCCACGCAGGGATGCCCCACCGAGGACATGTGCACGCGGATCTGGTGTGTGCGCCCGGTTTCCAGGTGGATGTCCAAAAGACTCGCGCGGCGGAATGCCTCGATGACGCTGTAGTGGGTCACGCTCGGGCGGCCGTCCTGGGTGACGGCGAACTTCCAGCCTGCCGACGGATGGCGCGCAATCGGCGCGTCGATGGTGCCCTCGATCGGATCCGGCAGCCCCTGCACCAGCGCGTGGTAGGTCTTGTCCACCGTGCGCTCCTTGAAGGCGCGCTTGAGCACGGAGTAGGCGGGCACGCTCGCCGCCACGATCATGACGCCTGAGGTGCCCACGTCCAGACGCTGCACGATGCCCTGGCGCTCCGGGGGTCCCGCGTCCGGCAGGGTAAAGCCCATCGCCTGCAGCCCGCCGACCACGTCCGGGCCTTCCCAGCCCAGCGTCGGATGCGCTGCCACGCCCACTGGCTTGTCCACGGCGATCACGTCCGCGTCCTGGTACAGGATTTCCAGGCCCTCCACCAGCTCGGTCACTGGCTGCGGGGCGCGCTTCGGCTCGGGAAGGGTGACTTCCAGCATCGCGCCCGCGGTGACGCGGTCGGATTTTTGGGCGGCAGCTCCGTCGACAAGCACATCGCCCTCCGCCGCCATCTCGGAGGCGACGGAGCGGGAGACTCCGAAGAGCTTGGCGATCGCCGCGTCCACCCGCATGCCCTCAAGCCCCTCAGGCACGGGCAGGGCCCTGAACTCACCGCCCACGTTCGCCTCCCTTCATCTCCGCCGCGAGCGTGCCCAGGATGAACACGACAACGCCGACGGTGATCGACGCATCGGCCAAGTTGAACACCGCGAAGTTTCCTACGGAGATGTAGTCCACCACGTGGCCGAACCAGAATCCGGGGTCCCGAAACAAGCGGTCCGTGAGGTTGCCCAACGCGCCGCCCGCAACAAGTGCGAGCCCCAGCGCCTCCCACTTCGAGGTCATGCGCGGCCCGAACCACAGCGCACCCAGCACGAACGCCAGCTGGATCGCGGTGAACAACCAGGTGAGGTTCTCCCCCATGGAAAACGCCGCGCCGGAGTTGAACAGCAGGTAGAAGCGGAACCAGTCCCCGATCACCGGCTGCGGAACGCCGGGCTCCAGCCAGTTCAGCATCAGCTGCTTGACCAGCTGGTCCACCGCGGCAACCGCGAGCGTGACCGCAGCCACCAAGACGAGGTAGCGCGGGGTGCGTTGTGCTGTCGTGTCCTGCTTCATCGCCGAACCACTTTAGCCGGTCGCATGCGGGCTGCCTGTATTCCGCTGCGCGGGCCAGGTAGCTTTTGAAGAATGTTCCGCACCCTCCGCAGTATCACCGCCGCCGCCACGCTCACCCTCGCGCTCACCGCCTGCTCCTCAGCAGATGACGATCCGGTGGCCGGGGTGCCGGCATTTCCTATCGACGCTCCTTCGGTCACCCTGGTCAACCCCGGCGAGAACCCGGATGAGGTGCGTTACTCCCCTGACGCGGAGTGGGACACCGCGGTCGCCGTGTCCGCCGGCGTGGACCAGCACGTGGCAGCTCCGGGCGAGGACGCCGACGCACCCGCCGGTGGCGACGTGAACAAAACCACCCTGCCGCTGACCGTGACCGCCGGCGACGCCCCCGCCCCTTCCGACGGCGAAGAGGACGCCGATTCCCGCATCGACTTTGTGGTCGGTTCCGGCAAGCACTCCGACCTGGACATCGGCCAGGACGTGGCCGCCTCCGAGGGGTTCCGCATGAGTTGGCGCACCGACGACACCGGCCGCGTCTCCACCCTGAAACTGCTCGCGCCTACCGACGCCCCGCAGCGCGGCCTGCAGCACGTCGAGCCCACCCTGCTCGCCCTCATCAACAGCACCGTCGTCTTCCCCGACGAGCCGATCGGCCCCGGCGCGACGTGGACCGTGGAAAACCGCGTCGCAGGCGACGCCTCCATGACGCGCACCACCACCTACACGCTGGTCTCGCGCGACGGCGACGCGCTGACGCTGGACACGAAGGTTGAGGAACGCCCCCAGAACAACACCGTCACCGTAGACGGCCCCGGCGAACTCGAGGGTGAAAGCGTGCAGGTAGATTCCTCGCGCACAACTTCCGAGGGCCAGATCGTGGTGGACCTGTCTCACCCGCTGCCCGTTTCCGGACAGACCGCCTGGACCACTCGCCTGATCTACGGCGAAAACGACAAAGCGCGGGTGGTCCAGGACATCACCCGCGCTGTGCAGTACGGCGCTTAGAGGCCAGGCGCCTGCTCGGCCGGCGCGTCGGCCGGCGCCTGCTCGGCCGGGGCTTCGGCCGGCGCGTCGGCCGGCGCCTGCTCGGCCGGCGCCTCAGGGGCGGCGGGGGCGCCGCTGTTGCACATGTCGGGCACCTGCTCCGGCGGCAGCGTGTTGCTGACCAGGAAGCATGCCCAGCTCTTGGAGATCTTCCAGTTGCCTTCCTCGTTGATGAACTCCACGTCTTCCGCCAGCTGGGATTCGGCGTTCGGGCGGGTGAAGTTCACAGTGGCGAGCACGGAGTTGGCGGTGTAGCCCGGCAACACCGGGTTGACCACCTGGAAGTTCGCGCCGGATTCCTGCTGCGACTGCGTCATCAGGTCGAACAGCTCCGGCGTGGTCTCGCCGCCCTGCACGGTGTTCGCTCGCTCGGCGATCGGCAGGTTCGGGTCGGCAGCGCGCTGCAGCACAGCGTTGAGCTCTTCCGCCGTCGGCATTTCGGCCACCGGGGCGGCCTCGGAGGAGGCCGCCTGGGATGCGGCGGTAGTTTCAGTCGTGTCCGAATCCTCGGAGCAGGCCGTCAGGCTCAGCGCAAGCCCCGCGACAGCTGCGGCTGCGACAAGTTTCGGTGTTTTCACGTGTTCTCCTTGCGTAGCGTAAATCTCTCGCTTCACGTTACTGCACACCCGCAACTTTCTGGCACTCTGTGTGCATGAACGTGTTAGTCATCTCAACCGGCGGCACGATCGCCTCCACTGCAAACGCCCGCGGCGCGCTCGTGCCCACCCTCACTGGCGAGGAACTCGTCGCCCGCTGCGGCACCACGCGCCAAGTCCGCGCCATCGACGTCGCCAGCCTCGATTCCTCGTCCTTGGGCTTGGCTGAGATCGACATGTTGCGCGAAACCGTGCGCACTTCGCTTCTCGACGACTCCGCCTCCCTCGTCATCACCCACGGCACCGATTCCATGGCCGAAACCGCCCTCGCGCTGGACCTTGTCCACTCCGATTCCCGCCCCGTGGTGCTCACCGGCGCAATGCGCTCCGCCGACCATGCGCACCCCGACGGGCCCGCCAACCTGCGCGGCGCGATCGAGGTGGCCGCCACCCGGCGCGATACCGGCGTGCTCGTCCACTTTGCCGGCGAGACCCTCCCGGCGCGCGGATTGATGAAGACGCAAACCACCGCCGAGCACGCCTTCACCCTGACCAGCACTACGCCCCTGCCCCGCCCCATGGCGGTGCCTCCCGCGCCACTGGGCGAGTTGAACATCCCCATCATCCGCGCGTGGGCCGGCGCCGACGACGCTCTCATCCGCGCGCTCGGGCCTATCGACGGGCTCGTCCTCGAAGCCCTCGGTTCCGGCAATGTGTCGGCGTGCATGGGCGGAGCCGTCGCAAAGCTGCTGCGTCGCGGGGTCCCTGTGGTTGTCGCCACGTCGGTGCCCTACGGCGAGGTGTCGTTCGCGTACGGCGGGGCCGGCGGCGGCTCCACCCTCGGCGATCTTGGCGCGCTGCCCGCCGGCTACCTCAGCGCCGGCCAGGCCCGCATCGCGCTGGCCACCGCGCTGGCCAGCGGCGTGAACCCGAGCTCACTGTTGTGAGAACCAGTCCTCCCACGCCAGCGAATCCAACGGGTCGGCCTGTTCAAGCTTCGGGTCGTCCGCGCGCAGACTCTTGATCCTGCCCGGGCCCGTCGCCCGCGTTTCAAACCGCACCGTCACCCAGCCCTTGCCGGCGCCCTGGACCCAGCCATGGCCGTACTCCGGGTGGTAGACGTCCTGGGTCGCGCGCCACACCCCCTGCTCCGGAGCGGTCTCCTGGTGCACCTCCGTGTCGAACTGCGTCTCATGGTCGCTCACCCCGGTTTCATAGTCCGCCGACACCGGCGCCGGCTTCACAATCGCCTGGTCCAGCTCCGGAAACAGCACATCCTGCAGCGTGTCCTCCAGCCCCGAGTACGACACTCCCACCAACCGGATCGGGCCTACCTCGTCCGGGTAGCGCACGATCCGGAAGGCAGTGGCCAGCAGCGTCTCCGCGTCATCGGTGGCGTACGGCAGCGTCGCCGAACGCGACTCGATGCGGAAGTCCGCCATCCGCAGCTTCACCGTCACCGTTCGCGCCCCGCGACCGTCCTTGCGCAGCCGGCGGTGAGACTCCGCAGCCGCCCGCTCCAACGCCGCGTCCACCTCAGGCGGGGTGGTCAGATCCTGCGGGTAGGTGTGCTCCGAGGAGATCTGTTTCGACTCCGCCCTCGGCGCCACCGGCCGCTCGTCCACGCCCCGCGCCAACCACCACAGCTGCTTGCCCACCGCGCCGCCGATGGCGATGTCCAGCTCTTTCTCGCTGAGGTTGGCGAGGTCACCGATCGTTTCAATTCCGGCAGCGAGCAACTTCGACTCAGTCACCGGGCCCACACCCCACAACTCGCTGACCGGCATCGGGTGCAAAATCTCTAGCTGCCGATCGTGCGGGATGACAAACACCCCGTCCGGCTTTGCCCGGCCCGAACCGATCTTTGCGTATTGCTTTCCCGGACCGGCCCCGATCGAGCTGGGCAAGCCCGTCTCCTCCTTGATGGCTGCGCGCAGCTCGTTCGACCACTGTTCCACATCCTCCGGGCTCGCCCCGACCAAGTCCTCCGGCTCCATGAACGCCTCGTCGATGGACAGCTGCTCCACCACGTCCACGTGCCTGCCGATTACCTCGAACACCCGCCGCGACGCCGCCGTGTAGACCGGCCTGCGCGGCGCCACTAGCACCGCCTTCGACCCCACCAGGCGCGCCGCCCGGTGCGTCGACATCGCCGAGCGCGCCCCGTACTTGCGTGCCTCGTAGCTGGCGCCTGCGACCACGCCGCGGCCCGTTACTCCCGCCACCAGCACTGGGCGTCCTTTGAGCGTCGGCCGGGTCAGCTGCTCGCAGGAGGCGTAGAACGCATCCATGTCGATGTGCAACACCCAGCGGTTCATGTCCACCACTGTGCACCACCGGGACCGCCTAGTTCCAATCTCCTCACCCGGCGAACGAATCTCCGGTGACGTACTCCATCCGCCTCGGCTGCTTTCGATTACGCGAGACGAACCGGGCACCGTTTTTGAACGTGAAGAACAAATCGCTCCCCTGGCGCTCGATGGTGATCACTCCGTGGCTCACCTGGGAGTGGCAGCTCGAGCACAGCGGGATCAGGTTGTCCAAATCGGTCATGCCTCCGTGCTCCCACTCCTTTATGTGGTGCATCTCTATGAAGCGCCTATGCGAACATCCAGGCATGGCGCACTGATACCCCCAGATCGCGAGCAGTGCCTGCACCTGGCCGTCTGTAGCGAACCTCCGCGAACGTCCGACGCGGATAGTCAGTCCCGTGTCATCCAGCAAGTGCAAACGCACCATCGCATTAGCGAGGTAGCTGCGCACGTCCTCAGAAGGTGCCGAGCGGTTCTCCGGCATCCAACACTGCCCGCTCTGACTCACCATGAGGTTGACCTGCACACCGGGGCTGCGAAGCGGACTCTTCGGGTTGGCGCGGACCATGTCGATCATCGACAACAAAGCCCCGTACACGTCCTGTTTTTCTGGAGGCCCGTAACGCGACACCGAACGCACGATGTCATCCATGGTGATCTTCGTGCGCTTACGCGGAGCGCGGTCTTGCTCTGACGGGACGGCGTCTTCGGCGGCAGCTGCATCGTCGATAAGCTTCTGCACCTTCTCCGGATCCTGCAGATCATCCGGGTCCACATCCTCCAGACCGAAACTGGCCAACTGCGCCACCTTCAGCGCAGTCAGGAGCTTTTGGCCTGCAACCGCGGGAAGCCTCGCCTCGAAGGCGAGCATGCCGTCGTCGCACTCGCGGGCGCGAGCGAAAGGTTCAATCGGGTCCTCCTCTTTGGGCCTTGCCCCGGCGAGTACGATCTGGAGATCAGCAAACGACATGCTCAGTGCTAGTTTGACGTGCTGTTCCTCGTTGTGCTCGTCCAAATACGGGAGAAGGAAGCGAACAGTCGAATACGGCATCACCCCTGATTCGAATGCGTCGTACAAACGCCTGAACTTCCTCAGCCCCCGTGCCACGCGCACATACTCGAACGCAGTGGCCTGCGGGAGGTTGAGCTCGCTGCGCAGCCACGTTGCCGTCGACTTCTCCCCGTACTGCTCCGCGAGCTCTTGTTCGTCGAACTGTCCCACCGCATCGAGCATTAGCGCCCGGTGGTGATTCGCCGACAACTGATTGCATTTGATCTGGTCCTCGAGCACCTCTGCCGACAGGCCACCCGTTTGACCTTCCGTCCGTTCGTCCACCGCAATTGTCATGGTTAATCCCCTCGCTCATGAACATTGACACCTTTATAGAACGCTCATGTGTTCGAGTCAAGGGCTCTGCGGAAAATGTCCACTGAAGTGGACAACGCATGTGCCTTAACTGATTTGGAATGTCGAACATAGGAGCCTTTAACTATGCAGCTGCATAGTGAACGCCCCGCCCCGCATACCCCGTGAGACTATGCCGCTGCATAGCCGACGCCACTCTCCAAGCGCCCCACCTGAACACCCCAAAAGACTATGCCGCTGCATAGTGGGTACCACCCCACAGTTGGTTAGAAAAACTATGCCGCTGCATAGCCGACGCCACTCTCCAAGCGCCCCACCTGAACACCCCAAAAGACTATGCCGCTGCATAGTGGACAACCTCCCCCGAGCACCCCGCGAGACTATGCCGTCGCATAGTGGGCGCCTCCCCAATATCGGCTAGAAAAACTATGCCGCTGCATAGTGGGTACCACCCCACAGTTGGTTAGAAAGACTATGCCACTGCATAGTGCCCAAAAACGATGGCCTATCCGCCCACCCCAGCTCAGCAGGCAAAAGGGCCCCACCCTGCACGAGTGAGGCCCCAGGTTCCCCAGTAGAACCTAGCCGTTCTTGCGAACGGTGGCGGTGACGCCGTCGACGATGTCGTGGCCCTCGACGGGCTCGGTGACCACGTCGAAGGACGTCGCCAGGGTCTCGGCGGCGATGTGGTCCGCGTGGGTGCGGGCCCACGCTTCCTTCTCAGCCGGCACGGCCAGCACCACGGCGATGCGGTCGGAGACCTCGAAGCCCTCGTGCTTGCGGGCGTCCTGCAGGCCGCGGATCACGTCTGCGGCCCAGCCCTCGGCCTCGAGTTCCTCGGTGACCTCGGTGTCCAGGACGACTAGGCCGACGGTGCCGTCGGCGTCGACACGCGCGGTGCTCTCCGGGTTCTCCGCCACCAGTCGCTCGGTGTAAAGCTCCGGGGTGAGTACGATGTCGCCGTCGACCACCACGTCGTCGCCTCGGCGCTCGTAGTTGCCGGCCTTGACGTTCTTGATGGCGCGCTGCACGTCCTTGCCCAGCGACGGGCCAGCCACCTTCGCGTTGACCACGACTTCGAAGGATCCGGCGGAGTCAACGTCGTCAGTCAAAACGACGTCCTTCACGTTCACCTCGTCGCGGATGGTGGAGCGGAACGGCTCAAGCTTGGCGGAATCCGGCAGCGCGACGGTGAGCCTCGGCAGCGGCAGGCGGTTGCGCAGCTTGTTCGCCTTTCGCACTGACGACGCCGCAGAGCAGACCGCGCGGGTCGCATCCATGGCGGCGACCAGGTCAGCGTCGGCCGGCAGCTCGGTCGCCTGCGGGTAATCCGTCAGGTGCACCGAACGGCCGCCGGTAAGCCCGCGCCAGATCACCTCGGAGACGTACGGAAGTAGCGGCGCCACCGCGCGGGAGACGACCTCGAGCACCGTGTAGAGGGTGTTGAACGCCTCCGGGTGCGCCTCCTGGCCCTCCCAAAAACGGTCGCGGGAGCGGCGCACGTACCAGTTGGTCAACGTGTCGGCGTAACGGCGCACCTCGTCGCAGGCGTCGGCGATGCGCGTGTCGTCCAGCGCCTCCCCCACTGCTGCGACCAGGTCGTGCGTCTTGGCTAGGATGTAGCGGTCGAGCACGTTATCCGAGTCCACGGACCACTGCGCGTCCTCCGAGGAGTACAGCTGCAGGAACGTGTAGGCATTCCAGATCGGCAGCAGCGCATGGCGCACTCCCTCGCGGATGCCTTGCTCGGTGACGATCAGGTTACCGCCGCGCAGGATCGGCGAGGACATGAGGAACCAGCGCATGGCGTCGGAGCCGTCGCGGTCGAATACCTCCATGACATCCGGGTAGTTGCCCTTCGACTTGGACATCTTCAGACCATCGGAGCCCAGCACGATGCCGTGGGCGACAACCTTCTTGAACGCGACGCGGTCGAAAAGCGCGGTGGACATGACGTGCTGGAGGTAGAACCAGCCGCGCGTCTGGCCGGAGTACTCCACGATGAAGTCGGCCGGCTGGCGGGTCTCAAACTCTTCGCGGTTCTCAAACGGGTAGTGGTACTGCGCGAACGGCATGGAGCCGGACTCGAACCAGCAGTCCAGCACGTCCGGCACGCGGCGCATCATGGACTTGCCGGTCGGGTCGTCCGGGTTCGGTCGCACCAGCTCGTCGATGTGCGGGCGGTGCAGGGACTTCGGACGAGTGCCGAAGTCGCGCTCCAGCTCATCCAGGGAACCGTAGACGTCCACGCGCGGGTACTCCGGGTTGTCGGAGACCCACGCCGGCACCGGCGAGCCCCAGTAGCGGGTGCGGGAGATGTTCCAGTCGCGCGCGCCCTCGAGCCACTTGCCAAACTGGCCGTCGCGGATGTGCGACGGGATCCACTCGATCTCCTGGTTCAGCTCCACCATCCGGTCGCGGAACTCGGTGACCTTCACAAACCACGCCGGCAGCGCCATGTAGATCAGCGGCTCGCCGGAGCGCCAGGAGTGCGGGTAGGAGTGCACGATGGTCTGGTCGCGCACGACGCGGCCCTTGGCGCGCAGGTCGCGGATGATGTCGCGGTTGGCGTCGAAGACGAGCTTGCCCTCATACTCCGGCACGAGCGAGGTGAACTTGCCGTCGGCGTCGACGGGGATGACCAGGTCGATGCCGTATTCCTGGCAGGTGAGCATGTCGTCCTCACCGAAGGCGGGCGCCTGGTGGACCACACCGGTGCCGTCCTCGGTGGTCACGTAGTCCGCGTTGAGGATCATGAACGCGTTGTCGTGGTCGCGGAAGTAGTCGAAGACCGGCTCGTATTCCAGGCCTTCCAGCTGCGCGCCGGCGTAGGTGGCCACGACCTCGTACTCGCCGAGCTCCTTCGCGTAGGCGCCGAGCAGATTCGTCGCCAAGAGCAATTGCTTATCGACGAAACCTTCGGCCCCGTCCGCACCGACCTTAACCAACGAGTACTCCACCTCGGGGTGGACCGCGAGGGCCAAGTTGGACGGCAAGGTCCACGGGGTCGTGGTCCAGGCGATAGCGGAGGCGTCGTGAAGATCAGGGTGCTCGGCCCAGGTCTTCTCCGCCGCGTAGCCTGCGCGCCCGCCTGTAAACGGCAGGGTGACGGTAACGGTGGGGTCCTGGCGGTCGCGGTAGGAGTCGTCCAGGCGGGTCTCCTGGTTGGACAGCGGGGTGTGCTCGGCCCAGGAGTACGGCAGGACGCGGAAGCCCTGGTAGATCAGGCCCTTGTCGTAGAGCTCCTTGAACGCCCACATGACGGACTCCATGTACTCCGGGTCCATGGTCTTGTAGCCGTTTTCGAAGTCCACCCAGCGGGCCTGGCGGGTGACGTAGTCCTCCCACTCGCCCGCGTAGTGCATGACGGACTTGGCGCAGTACTCGTTGAACTTTTCCAGGCCCATGTCCTCGATCTGGGCTTTGTCGGTGATGCCGAGCTGCTTTTCCGCCTCCAGCTCCGCGGGCAGGCCGTGGCAGTCCCAGCCGAACACGCGCGGGACGTGGTAGCCGGACATGGTGCGGAAACGCGGCACGATGTCCTTGACGTAGCCGGTGAGCAGGTGGCCGTAGTGCGGCATGCCGTTGGCGAATGGAGGGCCGTCGTTGAACACGTACTCCTCGCAGCCCTCACGCTGCTCAAGGGAGGCCTTGAACGTGCCGTCCGTGTTCCAGTAGTCCAGGACGACGCGCTCCATCTCCGGGAAGCGGTCGCTGCCGCCGGTCATGTCCACTTTAGGGTAGACGTTGCCAACCATGACATCACTCCTTCAGCCGTGCAGGGACGCATTGCTGCGCGGTACCACCCTGCTTGGGGCAAATGCCCCCACTTCGTTGCGGTGAAGGAAGTTACGTCTTCCGTGTGTGACGTCCGGGTCTAGTAAGCCAAAGCCGTTCTTCCGGAAACGCTCCCCGGTGATGGCCGGATCATTGCGTGTTACGAGTAACGCCCAGCATCCTACAGGGATGCTGGGCGTTTGTGAAGAGTCAGGTACTACTTCTCGTTCGGCGCGGTGTTGGTGCGCGACTCGAGCTCTTCCAGCTGGGACTCCAGCAGCGTCTTCAGACGCGTGCGGTACTCGCGCTCGAAGGTGCGCAGCTCCGCAATGCGGTTCTCCAGTGCGGTCTGCTGCTGCTTCACCGTGTTCATGATCTCGGTGTGCTTGCGCTCGGCGTCTGCCTTGAGCTTGTTCGCCTGCTCCTCCGCCTGGCGGATCTGCGCCTCAGCGCGGGAGTTGGCCTCGTTGGTGGTCTCCTCGGCCTTCTTCTGCGCGTCGGCGACCATCTGCTTGGAGCGGGTCTCTGCGTCCTGCAGCTGGGTGCGGGAGCGGGTCTGCGCGTCCTCGAGCTGCTTCTTGGACTTGGACTCGGCATCGGCGATCTCGCGCTCTGCCGCGGCACGGGCGTCGGCGAGCATGGAGGACGCCTCCGCCTGCGCGTCGTTGGTCAGGCGGTCTGCCATCTCCTGCGCCAGGCCGAGCACCTTGGCTGCCTGCACGTGGGTGTCAGCGGAAACGTCGCTGCGGGCCGGCTGGGACGCGGCAGCGGCCGGAGCGGTTGCCTGCTTCGGAGCCTTCGCGGCCTCCTCAGCCTGCTTGCGGGCCTTTGCGGCCTCGTCCTTGGCAGAGCGGGCCTCAGCCTCAGCCTTCTCCTGCGCCTGCTTCGCGGAGCGCAGCTGCGCCTCGAAGTCGGCGCGGACCTTCTGCTCCACCTCGCGGCGGATAGCGGCCTCGTCGACCTTCTCGGAGTCCTCGGAACGCTTCACCGGGGCTGCAGCCACAGCGCCCTGGCCGCCCTCCTCCAGGCGGGAACGCAACTCGTCGTTCTCATCCTGCAGCTGTGCAAGCGTGTCCTCCACGAGGTCGAGGAACTGATCCACCTCGTCCTCGTTGTAGCCTCGCTTGCCAATCGGCGGCTTGCTGAAAGCGACATTGTGCACGTCTGCTGGTGTCAGCGGCATTTGCGTTCCCTTCGATAATCGTGTGAGTACTCGCTCGCGCGAAGCATTATCTGCTGAATTGTAACGGTTTCGTTCGACGAGTGTAGCCCAGCCTAGCCGTAAAGCCGGGCTAAAGCTCAAGTAAAGCTATCGCAACGCCGGATTAATCAGCACGGCACCGATGAGCATCTGGATGAGCATGAGGATGAAAAACAGGACAATGACACTCACGTCCAGGCCCACACCACTTCCGCCGAGCCTCAGGGGCGGAATGAGTTTGCGCAGCGCATTCACCGGCGGATCATTCATCCGGAAGATAGGTTCGGCCACCATGATGAACCAGTGCGGCGGGTCGAACTGCTTGGAAAACGCTTGCACCATCTCAATGATGATGCGCACGATAACCAGCAGCGAGTACAGACCCACCAGGGCGTAGATGATTGCTCCAAAAAGTGCCACGGCGAATCACCCTACCGGCTAGCGCAAGCCGGCAGCACGCTTCAGGTCGTCCTTCTCCAGCTTCGCGTTCTCCGGAACGATGGCAAACAGGCGCTTGCGCGTGTCGACGCCACGGGACAGGTTGTGCATGCTGCCACGCAGCGCGAAGCACAGGCCGGCGGCGAAATCGACGATGCGCTTCGCGTCGGCGGTGTCCAGGTCGGTCAAGTCCATGACCACAGCGTCGCCGTCGCGGAACGGCTCGCCGATCTCCTTGGCGTCGTTGTAGTTGCGCGGCGCCGCGGTGACGATGTGCGTCGTGGAGCGGTAGCTGGGGCGGACGGTTTCACGGCCGTAGTCGCGCGCGGCGGGGCGGTCCATGCGCGAGGGGCGCTCCACACGGTCTGCGCGGTCTGCGCGGTCGTAGGCGGTGGAACCGGCGGCGTTTGAGCTGTACTGCGGGTCGTCGTAGTAGGCGTCGTCCTCGGCGTTATCCACGGGGCCGAGGCCGAAAAAATCTTTAGCACTGTCGAAGAAGGACATGCGGGCGGCTCCTTTTATGGGGTGATTCGCGGTGGATTTCAGAGTACGGGCCGGGGCCCGAGGAGGGCTGTTCCGACACGCACGATATCGGATCCGCACTCGATCGCGTCGACGAAATCACCGCTCATACCTGCGGAAAGTCTCAAGTTGCGCTTGAGTTTCGCGGCGTAGTCGTCCGTCAACGAGCGCGCCTGGGCGAACACCTCGCGGGGCTGCGAATCCAACGGCGGCACAACCATGAATCCGGCCATTTCGAGGTGCTCGGATTCCTCCACCGCTGCCACGATCGCGGGAACGTCGTCGAGGTGTGCGCCGCCGCGGGCAGTGTCGCCGTCGTAAGACAGCTGCACCATGCACGGCAGGGTCTCGCCTGTGCGGTCGCCGCGCTCGAGCGCCAGCGCCATGCCGCGGTCCAGCCCGTGGGCCAGCTTCAGCGAGTCCAGCGAGTGCACCTCCGAGGCCCAGCGCGCCACCGAGTTTGCCTTCTTGGACTGGATCTGGCCGATCATGGCGATGCCGCAGCGCTCCTCAAGCGCCGCCGCCTTGTCGCGGGCCTCCTGTTCCCGGTTCTCCCCCACCAGCACAACGCCGAGCGATGCCAGCTCGATGATGCGCTCCACCGGGTGGAACTTCGTCACCGGCAAAAGTGCCACGCTGCCTTCTTCACGGCCGGCGGCGCGCTCCGCGTCGCGGATCTGTTGGCGGACAGTGTCGAGGTTTCGTGCGAGATCAGACATTTGGCATCCAAATTACGCCAGCCTGGCGCCCGGTCACACCTTCGCGGCGGTGGGAAAAGAAGTCCTTGTCGGTGATGGTGTCGCGCGGGTCCGCGTCGATGTGGGTCACCCCCAGGCTCATCAGCTGGCGCACCAGCCCGGCGCGCACGTCGATGCCGGGGGTGCCCTTCTTTGTGCGGGTGCGGGAGCCGGGCAAATGCTTCTCGACGTCTAAAGCCATCCCCTCCGGGACCTCATACGACTCCCCGGCCGCGGCAGGCCCCAGCAGCACCTGGATGCGCGACGGCTCAGCGCCGAGGCCCACCATCGCCTCGACGGTGTTTTTCACGATCCCGTTGCGCGCGCCCATCCGCCCGGCGTGCGCCGCGCCGATGACGCCGGCGGTGTGGTCCGACAGCAGCACCGGGGTGCAATCAGCCACGAGTACGCACAGGGCCAGGTTCTTTTCTCTGGTGACGATGGCGTCGGTGGCTTCCACGGGGGTGGCCGAAGGTCCGTCGATAAGCGTGACTGTGTTGGTGTGCAGCTGCTCCATCCACACGAAGCGCTCCTCGGGCAGGCCAAGTATTTGCGCGAGCCGGGCGCGGTTCGCGGCGACATCGGCGGCGTCGTCGCCGACGTGGGTGCCCAGGTTGAACGAATCGTAGGGGGCAGCAGAAACCCCGCCCGCACGGGAGGTGAACACCATGCGGACGGGGCGGGAGGAAAGATCTGGCATGCCTGCCAGCTTATCTAGCGCATGAAGTCCGGCACATCGACGTCATCGAAGCCGCCGTCGAAACCGCCGTCGCGGGGCTCGCGGGGCTCGCGCTCACGCTCGGTGAACAGGCCGCTACGGGTGGACGGCTCGTAGCGGTGGCGCGGCTGGTACTCCTCCTTGGCTGGCTCGGCCTCCACGACCTTGGTGGAGGTCTGCTCCGGCTGCGCCTGCGGCGCTTCCTGCTCAGCGGGCTCGGCCGGGCGGGCGTTGGCCTTCTCGTCGAAGCCGGTGGCGATGATGGTCACGCGGACCTCGTCGCCCAGGTTGTCGTCGATGATCGTGCCGAAGATGATGTTGGCGTCCTCGTCGGCCTTCTCCTCGACGATGGAGGCCGCGTTGTTGACCTCCATCAGGCCCAGGTCGGAGCCGCCAGCGACGGAGATGAGCACGCCCTTGGCGCCCTCCATGGTGGTCTCCAGCAGCGGGGAGTTGATGGCCTGCTCGGTTGCCGCCATCACGCGGTTGTCGCCGCGGGCGGAGCCGACGCCCATCAGGGCGGAGCCGGCGTCGGCCATGACGGAGCGCACGTCCGCGAAGTCGACGTTGATCATGCCCGGGATGGTGATCAGGTTGGTGATGCCCTGGACACCGTTGTAGAGCACCTCATCCGCCGCGCGGAAGGCCTCCATCATCGAAAGCTCCGCGTCGCCCAGCTGCAGCAGGCGGTCGTTCGGGATGACGATGACGGTGTCGCAGACTTCCTTGAGGTTCTCAATGCCCTCGAGCGCCTGGCGGGTGCGGCGCTTGCCCTCGAAGGTGAACGGGCGGGTGACCACGCCGATGGTCAGCGCGCCCATCTTCTTGGCGATGCCGGCGACCACCGGGGCGGCGCCGGTGCCGGTGCCGCCTCCCTCGCCGGCGGTGACGAAGACCATGTCGGAGCCCTTCAGGGACTCCTCGATCTCCTGCTTGTGGTCCTCGGCCGAGGTGCGGCCAACCTCGGGGTTGGCGCCGGCGCCGAGGCCGCGGGTGGCCTCGCGTCCGATGTCGAGCTTCGTGTCGGCATCAGTGAACAGCAGTGCCTGGGAGTCAGTGTTTATCGCGACAAACTCGACGCCCTTGAGGCCTTCCTCGATCATCCGGTTGACGGCGTTGACGCCGCCGCCGCCGACACCGACGACGCGGATCATGGCGAGGTAATTGGCGGGAGAGGTCATGATGGTGGTCTCGCCTTTCACAAGTTGGTTTTTGGAGTTGCTACCCATCTTGTGTGAAAGCGCGCGGTTTTTTGTTTTCTGGATCGGCGTGTCACAACCCTAAACCTGTACTTTAGGGTTGTGACCTGCGGTTTTAGCGCGAAGTGACCAGTTCCGGGTTGGAAATGTTGAATGTTTTTCCGTCCAGCTGCAGCACCGTCTCAAGCGCGAGCGCCTTGTTGTGGTTGTCCTCGGACGCACCCCACGTGACAGTCCTGTCGCCGTCGAGCTTGAGCACGAAACTGTGGTCCCCGTCGCTGGTGAGCTCGCGGACCTGCGGGCGGGCCGGGTCCGTGATCGCGGAGGCGACCTCCACCGCCTTCGGCAGCTGCGCTTCGCTGATGCCGACGAGCTGCACCGCCCCCAGCGGCGGCTGGGCGACCACGAAATCCTTGCCCTCGCTGTTGATCAGGTGCGGCTCGCCGCCCTGGTCGATCCAGGCCACCGGGGTGTGCTCCACCACCGTGACATCCACCGCGTTGGGCCAGTTGCGCTTCACCGTCACCGAGTCCACCCACGGGTTGCCGGCCACGTTTTGGGCCGCCCCGCGCACGTCGACACGCCCCATCGGGGTGCCCGGCTGCACGCCGGACAACCCCTCGATTTCTTCCGCTGGCAGGTTCACTGCACCTTCAACGTTGACGCTGTCTACCGGCATAGCCGGGGTGAACGGCAGCGCCGCCACAACCGCGAGCACAAGGGCTACGCAGCCGGCAACGATGGCGATCGCGCGGCGGGACATCTTTACGCCTCCTGCAGGGCGGCGAGGATCTCGTCCGCCAGCATGGTCACGCTGCCCGCGCCCATAGTGAGCACGAGGTCGCCCGGCTTCGCCACCGACGCCACGGTCGCAGGCGCCGCGGAGAAGTCCGGCTCCACACGTACCGGCGCGGTCATCTTTTCGGCGATGATCCGGGAGGTCACGCCTTCCACCGGCGTTTCCCGGGCGCCGTAGATGTCCAGCAGCACGCATTCGTCGCTAAGCGAAAGCGCTTCGGCGAACTCGCCGGCGAACTCCTGGGTGCGCGAGTACAGGTGCGGCTGGAAGCAGACGACGACGCGGGCGCCGTTGCCCTCGGCGGCGACCTTGTCGCGCGCGGCGGTGAGCACGGCGGCGACCTCCGTCGGGTGGTGGGCGTAGTCGTCGTAGACGCGGGTGCCGCCCACCTCTCCCTTGAACTCGAAGCGGCGGCGCACGCCGGTGAACTCGCTGAGCCCCTGGGCGAGCTTCGCCGGGGCGGCGCCCACGAGCACGCCGGACAGCAGCGCGGCCGCCGAGTTGAGCACCATGTGGCGGCCCGGGATCGCCAGCGTGTACATCACGTCGCCGGAGATCCGGTCGGTGCGCAGCTGCGCCTCCACCACGGTGCGCTCGCCCTCCTGGCGCTCGCCGGTGATCACCGCGGCCGCCGGGATCTTCGGGTGCCGGGCGGCGGCCTCGGCGGTGCCGTAGCCGGAGACGGTCAAGCCGCGCTCGAGAGCGCGCTCGCCGCAGGCGGCGGCGTTGTCGTCGTCGAGGCAGACCACCACGTGCTTGGCAAGGTCCGCGAAGTCGTCGAAGACCTGGAAGTACTTCTCGCGGGTGCCGTAGAAATCCAGGTGGTCCGGCTCGATGTTGGTGATGACTGCGACGTCCGGGGAGTAGCGCAGAAGCGAAGCGTCGGACTCGTCGGCCTCCGCCACGAACACGTCGCCGTGGCCGTGGTGGGCGTTGGTGCCGGCGCGGTTGAGCTGGCCGCCGATGGCGAACGAGGGGTCCTCCCCCGCCGCCTGCAGCGCCACCACCGCCATTGAGGTCGTGGACGTCTTGCCGTGCGTGCCCGCGAGTAGCAGCTGGGTCGAGCCCTCCATCAGCTCGGCGAGCAGGTCGGAGCGGCGCAGCAGCGGGATGCCCTCGTGCTTGGCGCGCACCAGCTCCGGGTTGTCCTGCGGAATGGCGGCGAAGCTGGTCACCACGGCGGTGGGCAGCTCACCGGACAGCTCCAGGTTGGCCTCGTCGTGGCCGAGTGCGACCTTGGCACCCTTGGCCTTCAGCGCGCGCACGGGGCGAGAATCCTTGGCGTCGGAGCCGGTCACAGTCGCGCCGCGGTCCAGCAGGATGTGCGCCACGCCGGACATGCCGGCCCCGCCGATGCCGATGAGGTGGACGCGGGAGAGATCTGTCATTTTGTGTCCTTTCCAGCAGCCGCGGCAATCCGCGCGGCCAAGTCCTCGGCGACGCTGCCCGCGCCCGAATCCTCGAGTGCTGCGCGCATTGTCGCGCGGGCGGCGGGTTCTTTCAGGGGCAGCAGCTTGTCGACGAGTACGTCGCCGCTCAGCGCCGCATCGTCGATACGCAGGGCAGCCCCCGCGTCGACGAGGTGGGCGGAATTGAGTCCCTGCTCGCCGTTGCCGTGCGGCAGCGGGATGTAGATGGCGGGGATGCCGGCGGCGGAGTTCTCCGCGACCGTCATCGCGCCGGAGCGGCACACCACCACGTCGGCGACGGCGTAGGCGGCCTCCATGTCGTCGATGTACGGCACGGCCGTGTAGTGGTCGTGCGCTGCCGGCGCGTCGTTCTTGCGGCCGTAGGCGTGCAGGATCTGGTACCCCGCGCCGGTAAGCCGTTCCACCGCGTCGGCCAACGCCGCGTTGATGCTCACCGCGCCCTGCGAGCCGCCGGTGACCAGGATGGTCGGCCGGTCTTCCTGCAGGTTCCACATGCGCAGGCCCCGCTCGCGCTTCGCGCCGTCCGGGTCTACGCCCACGCCGGGGCGCACCGGCACGCCGACGACTTCGCCGTCCATGCCGGAGTTGGGCACCGCGTTCAACCCGGTGCCGCCGAGTTTCACGCCCAGCTTGTTGGCCATGCCGGCCAGGGCGTTGGTCTCCAGCACGAAAAACGGCAGACCAAGCTCCTTCGCGGCCAGGTACGCCGGGCCGGAGACGTAGCCGCCGGTGCCGAAGACGGCGGAAGCGCCGCAGCGCTTCATCGACTGCTTTGCCTGGCGCACGCTGCGCGCCAGCTTGAACGGCACGGCCGCGAGCTTCCACGGCTTCTTGCGCGGGATCGGCACGGGGTCGATCAGGGAAAGCTCGAAGCCGCGGGCGGGCACGATGGTGGTTTCCAGGCCCCGTTCAGTACCGAGGGCGACCACGGTGACCCCGTAGGCGTCGCGAAGCACCTCCGCGACTGCGAGTGCGGGCTCGATGTGGCCCGCGGTGCCGCCGCCTGCGATGACGACGCTGAAGTTTTCGGTAGTCATAGCTCTCCTAACGGCGCGGCGTCCGGCGGTGCGGCTGCCCATGGTAGGCCGCGGCGACCGGCTGGGTCACCGGCGTGCCGTAGCGCTCGCGGCGCGGCGCGGCGGACGGCACCGGGCGGCGCTGCTTGAGCGCGCGGGGCTCGCCGATGAAGAACATGCGGTCGAACAGGGGGCGGCCGTAGTTCTGCATGGAAGAAATCGCGTCCGGCTCGTGGCGCGCCACCGAGGCCAGCACACCCATCGCGCCGAGGGTGAACACGGCCGAGGAGCCGCCGGCGGACAGCATGGGCAGCTGGATGCCGGTCACCGGCAGAAGGCCCACCACGTAGGCCATGTTGATGAAAGCCTGGGAGACCACCGTGGCGGTCAGGGACGCAGCCATGAGCGTCTGGTACTGCGTCTGCGCGCGCAGCGCGGTGCGCATGCCGAAGAAGCCCAGCAGCGCGAACAGGGTGATGACCAGCGCGCCGCCCCACAGACCGAGCTCCTCGCCGATGACGGCGAAGATGAAGTCGTTGCGCGCCTCCGGCAGGTAGAACCACTTCGCGCGGGACTGGCCCAGGCCAACACCGAAGATATGGCCGTCCGCCAGTGAGAGGAAGCCCTGGTGGGACTGGAACGCGATGCCCTGCGTATCATCGAAGTGGCCGCGCAACGCGTCGAAGTAGACGTGGAAGCGGTCAGAGCGGAAGCTGCCGGAGAGGAAGATCACCACCAGGGCCACCAGGCCCGAGGCCACGACGACGCCCACGGCCTTCAGGGACACGCCGGCAAAGAGCAGGATGAACGCCACCACGACGGCGAGCGACAGCGCCATGCCCATGTCTCCCTGCATGGCGATCAGCCCGACGCAGATGATGGAAACGGTGAGGAACGCGGCAAACCCGTTGTTCGGGGTGCTCAGGCGGCGCGGGTCCTTGTTGGCCAGGATCTTCGCGCCCCACATGGCGATGGCCACGCGGGCGAACTCGGAGGGCTGCAGGCGAAGCGGGCCGGCCACCAGCCAGGACTGCGAGCCCACCTCTGCGCGGCCAGTGCCCAGCGGCGTGAGCACGGCGATCAGCAGCAGGACCGCAATGATCATCAGCCAGTTGCTCAGGCCCCGCAGCCGCTCCGGCGGGGTCTTCAGCGCCGCCCAGAACGCGATGAGGCCGAGCACGACCATCACGAACTGGCGCGCCGCCAGCGACCACACGCTCGCGCTCGCGGCGAACGAGGTCGCCATTGACGAGCTCATCACCATGACCACGCCGAGTCCGGCGAGGAAGAGCACGATGCTGCGGATCATGGTGTAGTCGATAAGCGGCCGGGAATCGAGCGCATCCCGGATGCGCCTGACGCCTGCGCTGAGCTTCGATGGGGCGTCCGGCCGTGGTGCGCGTTGCCGGGGTGCGCGTTGAACCGTCATGCTGCCCTTTCGATTGGAACCGCGGAAGAAAACCTCAACCTTGAGTTGAGCTTACTTGTTGTGCGGGTCCCAGTGTCGCATTGCGGCAGCCGCGAATGCGTCGCCACGCGCAGACATACCGGAAAACATGTCCAAGCTCGCGGCGGCCGGCGCCAAAAGCACGGTGTCCCCCGGCTGCGCCTGCGTGGCCGCCCACGCGACGACCTCGTCCATCGCCTGCTCCGGGTCCTGCGCATCGGAGACGAACACGGGCACCTCCGGCACGACCTGCTCGAGCGAGGTGCGGATCAGCTCCCGGTCCACGCCCAGAAGCGCCACCGCGCGGAACTGCGTGGCGTGCGCCTTGACCACGGCGTCCACGGACGCGCCCTTGAGCTGCCCGCCGGCGACCCACACCACGGTGCCGGCGCCGGTGAGCGCCGAATCCGCCGCGTGCGGGTTGGTGGCCTTGGAGTTGTCCACCCAGTCCACCCCGCCGCCGGAGTGCACGACCGCACCGCGATGGCCCTCCACCTGGTACACGTCCAGCGCGCGCTGGATGTGCTCAGGGCTGGCACCTTGGGTCAGCGCCACCGCCGTGGCGGCCAGCGCGTCTAGGACACCTGCGGCACCAGCGGGCTCGATGCCGTCGGCTGATGCGACATCCACCGTTGTTCCGCCAAGCTTTGCGACGATGCGTCCGCCCACCACACCAACCTGGCCGTCCGCCGGCTCGCCGAGCGTGAATCCCACGATGTCCCCGCGCCCCGTGCCGGCGGCGATCCGCGCGACCTCGGTGTCGTCGATGCCTGCGACCGCCACCGGCGCCTTGAGCACCTTCGCCTTGGCCACGGCGTAGTCGGCGAAGCTGCCGTGCCAGTCGATGTGGTCGTCGGCCAGGTTCAACAGCACGCCCGCATCGGGCACGAGCTGGGAGGACCAGTGGAGCTGGAAGCTGGACAGTTCAGCCACCAGCACGTCCAAACGCTCCGGCGCGAGCATCGCCTCCCCCACCGCGACGCCGATGTTGCCGCACGCGCCCGCGCGCAGGCCGGTGTCTTTGCCGGCCTCGATCATCATCTGTGCGAGCATGCCGGTGGTGGTGGTTTTGCCGTTCGTGCCGGTGACCACCAGCCAGGTGCGGGGGTCGCCGAACACGCCGGCGCGGTCCAGGCGGAAGCACAGCTCGACGTCGCCGATGACGTCGATGCCGGCGGATGCGGCGTCGACAAGCAAAGGCGTATCCGGCCGCCAGCCGGGCGAGGTGACCACAAGGCCGACCTCGCCGAAGCGGGCGCGGGCCTCGTCGCCGGTGCAGGTGTCGTAGCCGGCTGCCTCGGCGCGTGCGCGGCCGGCTTCGTTGTCGTCCACGACGGTGAAGCGGGTGCCGGCGCGCTCAAGCAGCTGCGCCGCACCGAGGCCAGACACGCCGGCGCCGGCGACCAGGGTGTAGTCCGGCAGGATCGGCTGCGTCACAGGTTCGCCCCGTTCAGCCATTCGCCGTAGAACACAGCCAGGCCGAGCATGAACGCCATGGCGGAGATGATCCAGAAACGCACCACGACAGTGGTCTCGTGCCAGCCGCCGTTTTCAAAGTGGTGGTGGAACGGCGCCATGCGGAACACGCGCTTGCCGGTGGACTTGAACGACGCCACCTGGATGACCACCGACGCGGCCTCGAGCACGAACAGGGCGCCGATGATGATCATCAAAAGCTCCGTGCGCGAGCCCACGGACAGGCCCGCCACCAGGCCGCCGAGCGCGAGCGAGCCGGTGTCGCCCATGAAGATCTTCGCCGGGGCGGCGTTCCACCAGAGGAACCCCACGCAAGCGCCGAAGCCCGCGGAGGCCAGGATGGCCAGATCCAGCGGGTCGCGGACGCTGTAGCAGCCAGCGGCGGCCACGGCGTCGCAGGAGTTGCGGAACTGCCAGAAGGTGATGCCGACGTACGCGGCCATCACCAGGGCGGTGGTGCCGGAGGCGAGCCCGTCCAGCCCGTCGGTGAGGTTCACCGCGTTCGACCACGCGGCCAGCAGGATGTAGATGAAGATGAGGAAGAACACCGTGCCGATGGTCCCCCCGCCGAAGGTCAGGTCGATCGTCTCGATGTCGCGCACGAAGCTGAGGAACTGCGATCCCGGGGTCAGCCCGTTCTCGTCCGGGAAGCGCAGGATGAGCACGCCGAAGATCAGCGAGATGGCCAGCTGCGCCACCAGCTTCGCGGTTTTGTTCAGGCCCAGGTTGCGGTGCATGAACAGCTTGATACCGTCGTCCGCGAAGCCCACCAGGCCCAGGGACAGGGTGAGAAACAGCACGATCAGGCCCGTGGCCGTAAACGCCGAATGGCCGGTGAACAGGGCGACGAGGCTGCCGCCGAGGTAGCCCATGGTGATGCCCACGAGGATGGCGATGCCGCCCATCGTCGGAGTGCCGCGTTTGCGGGCGTGGGACGCCGGACCATCCTCCCGGATCTCCTGGCCCATCGCCCGCCGGTTGAAGTACCGGATGAGCGTGGGCGTGAGGAAGATCGAAACCAAGAAGCTGATGATTCCGGCGCAGATAACTTGAACCATGGAAGTTGTACCTTGCTATTTCTCTACGTCGAGTGTCTACCTAAGGGTATGCCCTTGCAGGAGCGCTTCCGCCACCACCCACAGCCGGGCGGCGTTGGAGGCCTTTACCAGGACGACATCCCGGTCGGCGCGCTCGCGCCAATTGTCCTCCCCCGCCGGGGCAGTTGCCAGCAACTCGCGCACCGCCTGCGCGGCCTCGTCGGTGTCGGCGACAGCGGTGGTGTAAATGCCCCGTTCCTCCGCGCGCCGCGTCAGCGCGGCCATGGCATCGGACTTGCCGACGGCCACCAGGTGCGTCACGCGGTAGCGCGCCAGCTCGTCCGCGAGCAGTGCGTGCTCCTGTTCGGCGCCGGCGCCGAGCTCGCTCATCTCGCCGAGCACCGCCACCGAGCGCACGCCCGGGCGGGCGGCGGCGGTGTAGCCGAGCGCAGCGATGGCCGCGCGCATGGATTCGGGGTTGGCGTTGTAGGCGTCGTTGATCACGGTCACGCCGTCGGCGCGCGTATTGACGTCCATGCGGTTGACGGACACCGAACTGGCCGCGGAAAGCGCCTCGGCCACGGTGGCCGCATCCATGCCCAGCTCCGTGCCCACGGCCGCCGCGGCGAGCGCATTGCCCACCTGGTGCGCGCCGAACACGCCGAGCGTGACGCGCTGCGGCTCTCCGTTCGGGGTGTGCATAGTAAAGGACGCGCGAGCGACCGCGTCGAGCTCGACGCCCGTGGCATAGTAGTCTGCGGCCGTGTTGCCGGATTCGGAGAAGGTGACCACGCGCGCGTCCGCGCGGGCGGCCATGCCGGCGACGAGCTCGTCGTCCGCGTTGAGCACTGCGACGCCGCTTTCAGGCAGCGCCTCCACCAGCTCCCCCTTCGCCTTTGCGATGTTTTCGCGGGAGCCGAACTCGCCGATGTGCGCGGAGCCGACGTTGAGCACCACGCCGATCTTCGGCGGCGCGATGGCGGCCAGGTGCGCGATGTGGCCGACGCCGCGCGCCGACATCTCCGCGACCAGAAAGTCTGTGTCTTCGGTGCATCGCAGCACCGTGTACGGGTGGCCGATCTCGTTGTTGAAGCTGCCCGGGGGCGCCACCGTCTCGCCAGCGCGCGAAAGCACAGCCGCGATAAGGTCCTTCGTCGACGTCTTGCCCGCAGAACCTGTCACACCGACGATGGTCAGCCCGTGCGAGTCCGTCAGCTCACGCGCGACAGCGGACGCCAGCTTGGACATGCCGTCCACCACGCCCGCCGCGGAGCCGTCCGGGTCGTTCGCTGCCAGGTCCGAGTTGTCGCCCTCGCGGGGCGGCAGCTTCTCGACGATCACCGAAGGCCTACCCACCTCCCTCGTCGTCAACGACGCGGCGGCGCCGGCCTCGGCGGCCTTGTCCACGAAGTCGTGACCGTCCACGCGCGCCCCCGCGAAGGCGACGAAGAGCCCGCCGGGGCCGATTTTGCGCGAATCGAACTCCACAAACCCGGTGACGTGCGTGTCCGGGTCTGCTTCCGGGCTCAAGCGCCCGCCGGTGATCTCGGCGATGCGCGCCAGCGTCATGTCGATCATGCTCGAGATTGCCTTTCTGTGATTGCCCTGCGCATCTCTTCGCGGTCGTCGAAGTGCAGTTTCTCGGTGCCCACGAGCTGGCCGACCTCGTGGCCTTTGCCCACCACGATGACAGCGTCTCCGGGGCGCGCCCACTCGACGAGCGCGTCGATGGCTTTGCCGCGGGAGCCGACCTCGACGATCTCGGCGCCGGTGCCGGCCTCGCAGGCGCCCGCGAGCACCGCGGCGCGGATGGCGGCGGGGTCCTCGGTGCGCGGGTTGTCGTCGGTGACCACCACGAAGTCCGCGCCCTTGGCGGCCTCGGCGCCCATCAGTGGGCGCTTGGAGGAATCGCGGTCGCCGCCCGCGCCGACGGCCACGCCGATGCGGCCTTCCACCTGGCCGCGCAGGGTGGCCAGCACCGCGCCGATGGCGGCCGGTTTGTGGGCGTAGTCCACGACGGCGACAAAGGGCTGGCCTTCGTCGATACGCTCCATGCGCCCCGGCACCGCCGCCTGCTCCAGGCCGTGCAAGAACGCCTCCAGCTCCACGCCCGCAGTCTGGGCGACAGCCGCGGCGAGGGCGGCGTTGGCCACGTTGAACGCGCCCGGCATCGGCAGTGTGAACTCGTGGGATTCGTCGGCGGTGAGCTGGATACGTTGGCGGCCTTGGTCGTCGATACGCACAAGCTCCGCGGTCACATCGGCGCCACCCGTGGTGGCGACAGTGACCGGTGCCTCGGCGAGCGCGGCCATGCGCCGGCCCCACTCGTCGTCGACGCAGATGACGCTGCGTGTGGCGCGCAGCTCGCTCGCTGGGTCGAAAAACAGCGCCTTCGCCTGGAAGTAATCCTCCATGGTCGGGTGGAAATCCAGGTGGTCCTGCGAGAGGTTGGTAAACGCGGCGACGTCGAAGTCGGAGCCGGTGACGCGCCCCAGCATCAGCGCGTGCGAGGAAACTTCCATGACCACGTGCGTGACGCCTTCGTCGCGCATCTGCGCGAACAGCCGCTGCAGCATCGGCGCCTCGGGCGTGGTCAGCTCCGTGGCCACGTCGCGGCCCATGATCTTCGTGCCGGTCGTGCCGATCAGCCCCACCTTGCAGCCTGCTGCGGTGAGCCCTTTCTCCAGCATGTAGGTGGTTGTGGTCTTACCGGACGTGCCGGTCACGCCAAGGAGCATGAAGCTTTGCGACGGGTGCCCGTACACCTCAGCCGCCACATGGCCCAAAATTGCCCGCACATCCTCGACCACCAGCACCGGGCGGCGGTCGGCCGTCTGCTGGATAATCGCCAGCCCGGCTTCGTCGGTAAGTATCGCGCCGGCGGCTGAGTCGAACGCGTAGGTCGCGCCGTGCACCCGGGTGCCGGGCAGCGCGGCGAACAGGCCGCCGGGCTCGACGTTTTGCGAGTCCAGGCCGATGAAGGTCACCGGCGCGTCCGCGCTCGGCGGGTTGACGATGCGCGCGCCGGCGATGTCGGCGAGATGCTGCAAGCTTGTCATAGGTGAGTCCTCCATCTGTATCTACTGGCCCTGCAACGGATACGGCTCTGCCGGCGGGCTCAGCGGCACGTTCTCACGGTTGAGCAGCCAACCCGAAATCTGCTTGAAAATCGGCGCCGCGGACTGCCCGCCGTTGCCGCCCTCGAGGACACCGCGCTGCGGCTCGTCCAGCATGACGGCAACGACGAAGCGGGGATCGTCCGCGGGAGCGACGCCGGCGAAGGTGATCCAGTACGCGCTCTGCGAGTACGCGCCGGTGTCCGGGTTGACCTTCTGCGCCGTACCGGTCTTGCCGGAGAACTGGTAGCCCTCCAAGTTGTTTCCCTGGGCGGTGCCGCTGTTGACGCCGGTCGGGTCCTCCTGGAACGCGGACCGGAACATGTCCAGGGTGGTGTGGGCGGCTTCCTCGCTGATCACACGGGTGCGCTGCGGCTCCTCCTGCGCGATCTCCTCCCCGTCCGGGCCGGTGATCTTGTGGATGATGCGCGGCTGGATCCGCTCGCCCTCGTTCGCAATCGTCTGGAACACGCCGGCCATTTGCAGCGCGGTCCAGCTCATGCCCTGGCCGATAGGCAGGTTGGCGAAGGTGCCGCCGGACCACTGCTCCAGCACCGGCAGCAGGCCCGCGGACTCGTTGGGCAGCTCAATGCCGGTGCTCTGGCCGATGCCGAAACGGTTCAGGTAGTCCCAGAAACGCTCCTCCCCCAGACGCTGCGCGAGCTGGAGGGTGCCCACGTTGGAGGACTTACCGAAGATGCCGGCGGTGGTGTACGGCATCACGCCGTGCTCCCACGCGTCGCGCACCGTAATACCCGCCATGTCGATGGACCCGGGCACCTGGTGCACCTCATACGGGTCCGTTAGCCCCTGGTCGATCGCCGCGGCAGCAGTAATCACCTTCGCCACAGAGCCGGGCTCGAAGGGGTGCGACACGCTCGGGTTCTCAAAGTCCTTACCCTGCTTGACCTGCTGGTCCACGTTGCCGTTCGGGTTGATCGTGTCCGTGTTGGCCATGGCGAGCACTTCGCCCGTGTGGGCATCCAGCACCACGGCCTGGGCCTGCTTGGCCAGCGAGTTGGCCTTCGCCTGCTCAAGGGTTTGCTGGACGTAGGTCTGCAGATCCAGGTCGATGGTCAGCTCGATCTGGGCGCCGCCGACGGACGGAACGACGTCGCGAAGCGAGCCCGGAATGGACTGGCCGTTCGCGGAAACGTCCTCGGTGGAGCGGCCGTCGATGCCCGTGAGATCCGCGTCGCGGGAAGCTTCCATGCCGAACTGGCCCTGGCCGTCCATGGACACCTTGCCGATGATGTTCTCGCCGACCGCGCCGTTCGGGTACTGGCGGATGTCCTGGTGGTCCGCCGCGATGCCGTGGAAGGCATCCGCCACGGTAGCGGCCACGTCCGGATCGACGTTGCGCACCAGCACCTCATAGCTGGTGTCGGCGTGCAGCTTGTCCAGGATCTCCTTGGCGCTGACCTGGCCGACCTTGGTGGTCGGCTCGCCGGTGGCGGTATTCGCTGGCACGTCGCGCACCACTTCCCCGTCGCCGATCATCCCCGGGATCTCGTTGGCCATCGTGCGCAGCTGGTCTTCCACGCGGGCATCGACCTGGGCGGCGATGTCCTCCGGGGACATGCCGTCCACACGCATCTCAAGTTCCTGCTGTTCCTTGAGCTCCTTGCGCAGCTGCACCGGAGACACCGTCAAAGAGCGCGCCTGCATGGTGTATGCCATCTTGTTGCCGTCGCGGTCCACGATCTCGCCGCGGCGCGCGCGGTCCACATAGGTGCGGCTGCGTTGATCGTTGGCCTGCTCGCGCAGTTCGTCGCCGATGATCACCTGCACCCAAAACAGGCGTCCAATAAGCAAGGCCGCCACCGCCAAGAAAGCGATAGCAAGCCAATACACGCGCGTACCCGTGATCTGCTTTTGGGAAGCCGGCGCTGGCTTCTCTGGCCTTACCTGCGCGTTAGCGTGAGTGCGTGGCACTGCTCACCTCCCATATCCACTGGCTGGTACCCGCCGTTTTGTCGACAACCATCATGCCCCGCCCCCGGGCAGATACCTAGGTGCGCCACGCCCTCCGCTACGGCCGGGCCGCAACGTTGGCCTGGTACGGCGCCAAATTGTCAAGGCGCGGAGCGTTCGCGGCGCGTCCCGGACGCTGAGTCAGAGCGTCTTCCAGCTCCTTCGTCGCGCGGTTGTCCGACGAGGCGCGGGAGGTGGGGCTTCCCTCTCCGTTGACATCCACCAGCTTGGTGGCCGACTCCGGGTTGTAGGGGCGCTGTTCCTCAGCGTGGCCCTCCTCATTGACTGCGACCACACCCGGCTCGCCGGCGAGCACCATGCCCATGGAATCCGCGCGCTGCGCAAGCGCCGCCGAGGAACGACGGTCCTCCAAGTCGCGATTGAGGGACTCGACCTCGTTGGACAGCTCCTGCTCACGCGCCTGTAGCTTCTGGATCGCAAACGTCTGCGTAGTTGCGATACCGGACAAGATCATTGCCGCGGCGATGCCAACCACCAGCAGCGGCAACGCAATCTGGGATAGCGAGGAAAACTTGGAACGCGCCTTCGTGGTGGCCACGCGGCGCCCGCGGACGGACACCACCTGATTCGACCCCAGGCGGCCCCGGGACTTCGGGTGCTCCACGTGCGGCTTCACACCCGGCATGGTGCGCACGCGGTTGGCCGGGTGCTCAGTGCGGCGCGGGGTGCGGCCCTGTGTGCGGCTCTGGTTACGGGTCAGCGTTGCCGATCTCGTTGCTCGTGCGGCCATGGTGTCCGTCCTTTGTCGGGCTTAGTGGGTGGGCTGGGAGGGGCTGAGTTTTTCAATGCAACGCACCCTCACGGGTGCGGCGCGGGGATTACGTTCGATCTCCTCCGCCGGGGCCTTCTCCGCGCCGCGGGTGACGGTGCGGAACTCCGGCTCGGTGCCCGGCAAGTCCATCGGCAGGCCAACCGGGGTCTTGGAGGTGGTGAGCTCGTTGAACGCGGCTTTGACGATCTTGTCTTCCAGGGACTGGTAGCTCATGAACACCGCGCGCCCGCCGACACCGAGCAGGTCGGTGATCACGGGCACGACGTTTTCCACCGCCTCGAGCTCGCGGTTGACCTCGATGCGCAGCGCCTGGAACGTGCGCTTGGCGGGGTGCCCGCCGGTGCGGCGGGTCGCCGCCGGGATGGTGGCGTAGAGCAGCTCCACCAGACGCGCGGCGCGGTCGAAGGGCTCGCGCTCACGCTCCGCGATCACGGCGGAGGCGATCTTGCCGGCGAAGCGCTCGTCGCCGTAAGTCTTCAAAATCCGGGCCAGGTCGCCGTGACTGTAGGTGTTGAGCACCTCGGCCGCGGTGATGCCTTGGGTCTGATCCATGCGCATGTCCAGCGGGGCGTCGCCCCGGTAGGAAAAGCCGCGCTCTTCCTGGTCCAGCTGCATGGACGACACGCCGAGGTCGAACAGCGCGCCCGCGATGCCGTGCTCGCGGGCCGTGTCGAAGATGTCGCCGGCGTTGTCCGCCACCGCCTCGTCGACGTGGTCGAAGCGGCACTGCACCGCGGTGAAGCGGTCGCCGAAAGGCGCCAAGCGTTCCGACGCCTGACGCAGCGCGTTCGGGTCCCGGTCCACGCCGATCACGCGTGCGTTGGGAAACACGGTGAGGAAGTGCTCTGTGTGGCCGCCGGCGCCGAGCGTGCCGTCGATAAGCACCGCATTTGCCCCGAACTTTTCGACGCTGGGCGCGAGCAGTTCAGCCATGCGTTCGCGCATGACGGGGACGTGACCGTGCGGGTCGTCAGCGAGCGTGAAGTTCGCCATGCCATGCCCTCCGTGTCCCTTTAGTGTCCCAAGCTCGTGCGGTGTGTCAGCGATGTCAGCGCGGGGAGCGCATAGAGCCCTGCCCGGGGCGGCTGTTCTGATGTCGGGGAAGTACACCAGAACGCTTCACGCCCCGGACAGAGTCCGTACACGCTCTCCGTAGTCGATGCCTGCTGCCGGGTAGTCAGCCCTACAGCAGACCGGAGAGAATGTCGTCGTCATCCGCCGCGGAGAACGCGGCTTCAGTCTCTTCTTGATACTTATTCCAGGACTCGAGGTCCCAGATCTCGAGAAAATCCACCGAACCGATGACCACGCACTCCTTGGAAAGGTTTGCGTACTCCCGGTGCGCCGGGGACAGGGTGATTCGCCCAGACCCGTCAAGCGTTTGCTCATCCGCGCTGGCAGCCAGGTTGCGGATGAACGCGCGCGCCTTGGGGTTTGTGCGGGATGCCGCTGCGGCCTTGCGGGCGCGGGCGGCGAACTCGTCACGCGGGTACACCGCAAGCGAGTGGTCCTGCCCCTTGGTCACCATCAACCCGTCCGCAAGATCCTCACGGAACTTCGCGGGGAGCGTCAGGCGACCTTTGTCGTCGAGCTTGGGAGTGTAGGTTCCCAGAAACATCCGGCGACCTACCTTCCTTCACTTTCTGACGTTGGCTGTGAAATTTTCTCGGCTTCGTTCCGTACCGCGCACGTAGTCAAGATGCACGCCACGTCACTCCGCTGGGCCCCACTTTAACCCACTTTCCCCCACAAACGCCACACCTCGGCAGTTTTTTGTTCTGCCGTGTCGCGTTTTCACAGCTCAAAGCCGCTATTTCGCCGTGGGGAGTTTACCCGCAAAGTCTCGAACCACGGCTCACACACGCCACTTTCTACCTCTCTAACCCCATGGCTTTCGTCCCGAGTGGAACGTCTGCACCCAGGTTTTGGCACCTACGGGGCGCCAGTGGGGAGAAGTGGGGGATTTGGGGCGGGCACGAAAAAGCGCCCTCCCGCTATGCCGGGAAGGCGCTGCCGCAGATGCCGCTAAATATTACTGACGGTCCTCAAAACGCCGACGAAAGCTTTCCTCCATGCTGGCGCTGCGCTGGGTGCGGGGCTTTGCCTGCCTGGACGCGCGTGCGGACGGGGACGACTGGTTCGACGGGGTGCGCAGGGCCATGATGCCGCCGAAGAGCATGACTGCGAAGCCGATGATGCTCAGCACAATCGTCCAAATGCTCAAGCTCGCCAGTGCCACGCCGCCGAGCAGCAGCACGAGCCCCAAGACGATCAGCGCGACGCTGCGCATGGTCAATCGCCCCGTCTTAGGCGCGGAACCGAAGCCAGATTCAGTCACGACACTGCTACCGAATTTCGGGTCGTCCGCGAAGAGCGACTGCTCAATTTCGCGCAACGCCCGCATTTCCTGCTCAGATAGAGACACTGCTCACTCTCCAGATACCGATGGCGGACTGACAATATCCGATTAACGGCCATGGTACGCAGATTGTTCCCGTGTCCCACTTTCGTCCCGCTAGGCGGCCATCGGCACCTCCCCTGCACGGGTGGACAGGTAGAACTCCTCCGCATCCGCAAGTAAGCGGTGCACGACGGCCGCGCCCGGATCCGTTTCAATGCCGGACGCCACCCTGCCGCGTTGCGCCGAATAGCGCTTGAACACGGCCGCCCAATGCGCGCCGTCGTCGCCCGTGAGCGCGAGCTTGTCCCACGCGTTCGTGGGCAGCCGCTTGCGCTTGCGCACGACCGGCGAGCCCGCGTTCCGCGCCCCGGCGACCCGAAGCGCCGCACGGTAGGCGTTTTCCATCGCCACGTCGTGCCTGCCAGCCTCAAAATCATCGTGCGCCAGTCCAATCAGCTCCTCGGCCGCGGCCAGGAACTGGTCCGCCTTGCTGATACGCGCGCCCCGCCCGTACACCGCACCGGTTGTTGCCGAAACTACGCTTCCCATCATCGCTTCCTCCTGCGCAAACATTGCTTTCGTTTAAGTGATGGGCTCACCCTAAAACACCCGTTCGACACCACCGGCCCCTCAAACGAACGTGTGTTCGAACCAATGTTTGGGTTCTTGTCACGCCCCGCACCCGCAAGTGCTTCCATAGAGGGGTGACTGCAACCATCCAGCGCCTCACGGCAGCCGAGTTCCTGATGCTCGTCCCCACGCTCGTTGACATCTATATCGAGGCCATGGGGTACCCGCGGTCTATGCGCCGCCAGCGCATTCAGGTGTGGAAGGGCGAGGTGCGCTCCCCCGGTTTCACTGCGATCGCGGCGATCGAGGGCGGCCAGGTCGTGGGCGTCGCCTACGGCTTCATCGGCACCCGGGAGCGCTGGTGGGACCGCCAACTCGTGCGCGCGATGGAGGCGAACGGCGGGATCACGGATCAGGACCGGGACATGCTGCGCAGCTACTTCGAGGTCGCGGAGGTGCACGTCTCCCCCGCCCTGCAAGGCAATGGTCTGGGCTCCCGCCTGCTCACGGAGCTGCTGCGGGAAGCCCCGACTCGCTGGGCGCTGCTGTCTACTCCGGAGGTTGCGGGCGAGGCGAACAACGCGTTCGGGCTCTACCGAAAGTTCGGTTTCACGGACGTGGCGCGCAATTTCCTCTATGAGGGAGATAAACGGCCCTTCGCCATCCTCGCCCTCGATCTGCAAAACCCCACTGGGTAGGGTTTGCAGGGAAAGCACGAATTTCAGGCACGAGGAGCGTGGGCGTGAAAAATCTTGGGCTCGAGGACGTACCGGCACAGGTGGAGCAGCATCTTGCAGCGTTTTTTGACGAGCGCGCGAAGGCTGTCGAAACCATTGGTGAGCCTGTCGCCCACGCCGTGGGCCACCTGCGTCGCTTTGTCCTCGGCGGCGGCAAGCGCGTGCGCCCCACGTACGGATGGGCCGGGTTCGTCGGCGCCGGCGGTCTTCACGGCACCGAGGACCCCGCGGCAGTGCTTCGCGCGGTCAGCTCGCTGGAGCTGATCCAGGCGTGCGCGCTGGTGCACGACGACATCATCGACGCCTCCGACACCCGGCGCGGCAACCCCACGGTGCACCGCGCGCTCGAAGCGGAGCACCGCAGCCAGGGCCTGCTCGGCTCCGCGGAGCTCTACGGCACGAACGCGGCGATCCTGCTCGGCGACCTCGCACTCGCCTGGGCTGAGGACATGTGGCGTTACTCCGGCGTCTCCCAAGACGCGCTCGCGCGCGCCGCGGAGCCGTGGGTGGGCATGCGCACCGAGGTCATCGGCGGCCAGTTGCTGGACATGATGCTGGAGAGCCTCGGCAGCGAGTCGGTGGAGATGGCCAACCGCGTCAACCGCTACAAGACAGCGGCGTACACCATCGAGCGCCCCCTCCACCTGGGCGCGGCGCTTGCGGGTGCGGGCGATTCGCTTATCGACGCCTTCCGTGGTTACGGCCGCGACATCGGCATCGCGTTCCAGCTGCGCGACGACTTGCTCGGCGTGTTCGGCGACCCGGCGGTGACCGGCAAGCCGACCGGCGACGACATCCGCGAAGGCAAGCGCACGGAACTGTTCGCCACCGCCCTCGAGCTGCTGGACCAGGCGGACCCGGCCGCCGCGCAAGAGCTACGTGACGGGATTGGGAAGACGGAGGACGAGGCGGAGCTGCGTCGATTAGCAGCGCTCATCCGCTCCAGCGGCGCGGAAGACGCGGTGGAGGCGCGCATCGAGGAGCTCACCGCCTCCGGCCTGGGCTTTTTGGCCGGCGCCGGCATCAACGACGCCGCCGTTGAAGCGCTCACCGTGCTCGCGCACAAGGCCACCGACCGGCGGATGTGATGCGCCCGCAGCATTTGGGCGTGGCCGCCTGCGCGCTGATCGCCGTGGGTTCGTTCGGCGCCGGCGCGACCCGCTACCGCGGCGGCCTGCTGCGCGCGGTGGACCTGGAGCACCTGTCCTACGGCCACGGCCGCGCGCTGATGGACGTGCTGCTCACCGCCGGCATTCTCGGCCTGGTGGTGGCGTGGGTGCTGCTGTGGAAGACCCGGCCCGGCCTGGCGCAGGTGCGCCGCAGCGTGTGCTGGTGGACGGGCGTTCTCGCGTTGTGCGCGCCGATCCTGTCGCGCGACGTGTACTCCTACCTCATGCAGGGTGCGATGCTTCGCGACGGCTTCGACCCGTACTCCGAAGGCGCCGCCGTCAACCCGGGTCCGTACCTGTGGGAGGTCTCCCACGACTGGCGTAACACCACCACGCCGTACGGTCCTTTGCACCTCGGCGTGGGCAAGGCGGTGACGTGGCTGGTCGGCGAGAACGTCACGTTGGGCCTGGTGGTCTACCGGCTGATTTCGCTGGCGGGTTTCGCGTTGATCGTGTGGGCCCTGCCGCGCATTGCCACGCAGATCGGCGGCGATCCCGCGCTCGCTTTGTGGCTGGGCGCGGCCAACCCGGTGATGCTGCTGCACCTCATCGGCGGCATGCACAACGAGGCCGTGATGGTCGGTCTGGTCAGCGTGGGCCTTCTATGGTGCCTGCGCAGCCGCTGGTGCACCCCCGGCATCGCGCTGATCGCGCTGGCGGTGTCGCTGAAAGCCACCGCGGCGGTGGCGCTGCCGTTCGTGGTGTGGCTGATGGTCAAGCGCCGCAGCACCACCACGCTTGGCGCCGCCGGCATGCTCGTGGCCTGCGGGGCGTGGGCGCTCGCCGTCAACGTCGCGGTGATTCAGCTGGTCACGTGGGCATCCGGCACCACCTGGGGGTGGCTCGAAGAGATCACCGGCAACTCGAAGGTGATCAACCCGCTCGCCGGCCCCACCCTCGCCGCCGAACTGATCACGCCGGTGCTCCAGCTTTTCGACGACACGTTCCGCTACAACACCGCCCTCGGCTGGACCCGCACCGTCTTTTCCGTGCTCATGCTGGTTGGCCTGGCGGTGGTGTGGTGGATTTTCCGCCCCCGCCGCGGCGAGGCCTACGAGCGCCGCGCCGTCGCCGGCACCACCGCCGCATACACCGTGGCGTTTGCCGCAAACGCGGTGACGCTGCCCTGGTACTACGCCTCCGTCATCTCGCTGGCAGGCACGTTTAAGCCACCGGCTTGGGTGGTGCGGGTGGCCGTCGGGGCGTCGATAGTTGTCGCCCTGGCGTTCCAGGGCAGCGGCAACCACCGCCTCTACGACATGTGGTTTCTCGCCTTCGCGGCAATCGCCGCCGTCGTGGCGGTGGAGTGGCTGTTTAGAGACCCGGCTAAAACGCCATCGCCTGCGCGCGGCGGATCACTTCGCGAGCTTTTTGGCCGTGCAGCGCGTCCACAGGACGCCCCGGCAGAGACTCATCCGGCGTAAACAGGAACGCCAGGATCTCGTCGGCGTCGTAGCCGCCGTCGAAAAGCACCGTGATCGCGCCGGAGACGAACTTGCTCAAGCCGTCCTCGCCGAACAGGCTCGCCGGCACAACCTTCTTGCCGTCCTTGACGTAGTGCACCAGCTTCTTCGCGCCGATGTAGTCGTGCACCTTGGTCACCGGCACGCCCAGCTTCTCGGCGACATCCGGGAACGGCAGCAGGGTTTCGTCGATAAGCAATTGCTCAAGATTCGTTTGTGCGCTCACGGTCGGCGATTCTACTCTGGTACACATGGCAACCTTGCGCGCAGGCACGACACTGGACGGGCGTTACGTTGTCGACCGCCCAATCGCGCGCGGCGGCATGGCCACGGTCTACCGCTGCGTCGACGCGCGGCTCGGGCGCGAAGTGGCCGCGAAAGTCATGCACGAGCAGTACGTGCACGACGACGTCTTCCGCGAACGCTTCCGCCGCGAAGCCCGCGCAATGGCGCAGCTCAGCCACCCGAACCTGGTCAACGTGTACGACTTCTCCGCATCCGGCGGCGAAGTGTTTTTGATCATGGAGCTGATCACCGGCGGCACCCTGCGCGAGCTGCTGGCAGAGCGCGGCCCCATGCCCCCGCACGCCGCCGCGGCCGTGATGCGCGGCATGCTCACCGGGCTTTCGGTCGCGCACGCGAAGGGCATGGTGCACCGCGACATCAAACCCGACAACGTGCTCATCGACGCCTCCAGCCGCGTCAAGCTCTCCGACTTCGGACTCGTGCGTGCCGCCGCCGAAACCACCCAATCCACCGACCAGATCGTCGGCACCGTCGCCTACCTCTCGCCCGAGCAAGTCGACGGCGGGGCGCTAACGGCGGCCTCCGACGTCTACTCCGCCGGCATCGTGCTCTTCGAGCTGCTCACCGGCCGCACGCCGTTTAGCGGCGAGACCCCCTTGGCCCACGCGTACGCGCGGCTGCGCTCCGATGTGCCCGCGCCGTCCTCGCTGATCGCGGGGGTGCCCAAGCTTTTCGACGAGCTCGTGGCCACCGCCACCGCCCGCAACCCGCAGGACCGGTTCCACGACGCCGCCGAGTTTTTGGCGGCGCTGGACGACGTAGCTAGTGAGCTGCGGCTTCCGTCTTACACCGTGCCGGCGCCTCGCAACTCCGCCGCGCACCGCGCCGCCGAGCACCCGACCAACTTCGGACTGGCCGCGGGAGTTGGCGGCGCGGGTGGCGCTGCCCACCAGCGCCTTTTCCCCGGCGACGACGCCCCCACCCGCGTCTCTCCCTCCCCCGTCAGGCCCGCCCAGCCGGCGCCCGGCCCGGCTCGCGGCCAGTGGCCCGCGGCTGGTGCGGCACCCATTCCGGCGCCAGTCCCGGCCGCTGGCCCGGCACCTGCGCCTGCGCCGAGGCAGATCTCCCCCGACGCCCCGGATGCCCCCTCCTCCCGCGAGCCCGCTTCCCGACGTCCCACCGTTAAACCCGTGTCGAATCGTTCCCCGTTCGGCGTGGCCCTGTACGCCGTCTTCGCCATCATCGCGATCGTCGCCGTGGCGCTGGGGGCTTGGTGGTTCGGCTCCGGCATGTACGGCGAAATCCCGGAGGTCATCGTTCCCCAGCCCTAGCCGGGCGACTTCCACTATGCAGCTGCATAGTGGGTATCAGCCAACCATTGGTGACGGCCAAGCTGTCCGCAAAAGCAGAGTCCGCAACCGGCGCCTCGTCGCTATGCAGCCGCATAGTGGGTGCCGGCCAACCATTGGTGACGGCCGAGTTATCCGCAATGCAGAGTCCGCAACCGGCGCCTTGCCGCTATGCAGCTGCATAGTGGGTGCGGGCCAATCATTGGTGGCGGCGGAGTTGTCCGCAATGCGGAGTCCGCAAGCGCCGCCCCCCTCCCGGCGCTCGCAAGATCTGACGACCGCCCGACATTTCCGCAGGTCACCAAGGGCCAATTTCGGCAGAATGTCAGCTTTTACGAGGGGCCACCACCCACCGCTATGCAGCTGCATAGTGGGTGACGACCAATCATTGATGGCGGCCGAGTTGTCCGCAATGCGGAGTCCGCAAGCGCCGCCCCCCTCCCGGCGCTCGCAAGATCTGACGACCGCCCGACATTTCCGCAGGTCACTAAGGGCCAATTTCGGCAGAATGTCAGCTTTTACGAGGGGCCACCACCCACCGCTATGCAGCTGCATAGTGGGCACCGACCAACCGTTGGTACTGGCCGAGGTGTCCGCAATGCGGAGTCCGCAAGCAGCGCAATTTTGTACGAATCGACAAAACGCCCCGGGTCTCCATTCCCCCACCTGGGGAAATGCCGGAGCGTTGTCGATTCGTACAAAACCTGCCGGCCCCGAAGGTTCCGCGGGCCCAATAGCCCCGAAGACCCCGGAGGCCCCGCAGACCGGCGGAGTGCACAGGCAGACCGAAAGCTAGTAGCGCAGCATCTCGGCGACGAGGAAGGACAACTCGAGGGCCTGCTCGGTGTTGAGGCGGGGGTCGCAGGCGGACTCGTAGCGGCCGGGCAGGTCGACGTCGGTGATGTCCTGGGCGCCGCCGAGGCACTCCGTGACGTTCTCGCCGGTGAGCTCGATGTGGATGCCGCCCGGGTGGGTGCCCAGCTCGCGGTGGACCTCGAAGAAGCCCTGGACCTCGTCGAGGATTTTGTCGAAGTGGCGGGTTTTGTATCCGTTTGAGGAGGTGAAGGTGTTGCCGTGCATCGGGTCGGACTGCCAGACCACCTTGTGGCCGGACGCCTCGACGGCCTTCACGATGCCCGGCAGGACCTCGCGGACCTTGTCCTGGCCCATACGGATGACCATGGTCAGGCGGCCAGGGACGCGGTCCGGGTCCAGCTTGTCGGCGTAGGCGACCGCCTCCTCCGGGGTGGTGGTGGGGCCGAGCTTGATGCCGATCGGGTTGGAGATCAGAGCAGCGAAGTTGACGTGGAAGTCGTCGATGCCGCGGGTGCGCTCGCCGATCCAGAGCTGGTGGGCGGACAGGTCGTAGAGTCTGGTGTCGCCCTTGGAGTCGGTGGCTAGGCGCAGCATGGCGCGCTCGTAGTCCACAAGCAGCGCCTCGTGGGAGGCGTAGACGTTGGAGGTGCGCAGGTTGTCGTCGCGCACGCCGCAGGCGTCCATGAAGGCCAGGGAGCGGGAGATCTCGCGTCCCAAAGCTTCGTAGCGCGCACCCGCCGGGGAGTTGGTCACGAACTCGCGGTTCCAGTCGTTGATGTTGTGCAGGTCGGCGGTGCCGGACGCGGTCAGGGCGCGGACCAGGTTCATCGCGGCGGACGAGTTTGCGTAGGCGCGGACCATGCGGGCCGGGTCGTGGCGGCGGGCTTCCTCGGTGGGCTCGACGCCGTTGACGATGTCGCCGCGGTAGTTAGGCAGGCCATTCGCGTCCAGGTCAGAGGAACGCGGCTTCGCGTACTGGCCGGCGATGCGCGCGAGCTTCACGACGGGCATGGACGCGCCGTAGGTCAGCACCGCGGCCATCTGCAGCAGGGTGCGGACGTTGGCGCGGATGTGGGGCTCGGTGTTGGACTCGAAGGTCTCGGCGCAGTCGCCGCCCTGCAGCATGAACGCCTTGCCGTTGGCGACGTCCGCCAGCTGGGCCTTCAGCTCCTCCACCTCGGGGGCGAGCACGACCGGCGGCACGGACTCGAGGATCTTGCGCACGTACTGCGCCTGGGTGGGGTCCCAGGAGGGTTGCTGCTTCGCGTCGCGGGAGATTGCGTCCTGGAACTGCTCGTTCAGGTCGCCCGGCAGCGGGGGCAGGTCCGGCAGTACGTCTTTGGGGATGTCGATTGTCCAACTCACCCAATCAGTAGTAGCACGAATCCCACCGCACTACAACCTATTTCACCTGCACTTTCCCAAACGGTGAAGAAACTGTCTCACTATTTGGACACTGCGCCGGAGGCGTCGATAGGCAATGCCTCCATGCACACGCGGAATTTGCGCAGGTTGTGGCGCGCGTCCACGAGCGCGTCGTGGTTGCCGTCCGGCACCTTCGGCAGGCGCGGACGGCCCGCCATCTGCCAGTACTGCTTCAGCTCGCGCGTATAACGCGGCAGGTCCTTGGGCAGGCCGGCCATGTCGCCCCAGAGCTGGGCGAACACCACGTGGTCGTAGGCGCCGACCCACGCCCACAGCTCGGGCTTGCCGCGGCCGGCGGTGAGGAACGCGTGGGCCTCGTCGCGGATCTGCTGCAGCGGCTTCCACGCCGGGTGCGAGGCGCGCGGCAGCTTGCTCAGCACGTTTTCGCGCACCCATTCATTGGCGTTGGAGGCGTTGAACTCCGTGCTCACGGCGTAAAACTCGCGGCCATCCTCGGCGACAATGCCGATGGAGACGAGCTCGATGGTGGAGCCGTCTTCAATAAATTCAGTGTCGTAGAAATACCGCATTTATTTGCGCTGCTCCGACCGGATGTCGTCGAGAAGCTCGCGTCTCGACGGCCCCTTCGGACCGCCGCCGCGGCGAGGCCAGAACATGACAGCAGCCACCGCCAACACGGCGAGAGGGCCAGCCAGCTTGGGGTACCAGCCCGCCTCGGAGGCGACCAGGTAGATCGCCACAACAACAGCGACCAGCGCAAAACGGATAATCAGCGGTTTGTTCACGGGCGTGCCTCCTCCGGGTACTCCCCCGTCTCCGCCAGGGACTTCTTCACGTCCGAGGCGTAAACATCCACGTAGTCCTCCCCCACCATGTCCGCGAGGCGGTGCATGCAGTAGTCCGTGAACGGGCGCATGACCTCGCGAGATGCGGGGTCGAAGCCGTGCTCGGCCGCCCAGGCGTGCGGGTGGATCTGTTCGGAAACCTTGATGCGCACCTTCACCGGCCGCGGGACTGTCGTGCCGATCGGGTTCGCTTTACCGGAGCCGACCATGCCGATGAGCACAACGGGCGCTCCGGTGGCCATGGCCACGCGCGCCATGCCGGTGCGGCCCTTGTACACTCGCCCGTCCGGTGAGCGGGTGCCCTCCGGGTAGATGCCGAAGAGGTCGCCCTTGCCCAGCACGCTTTCCGCCGCGTTCTGCAGCGCGTCGCCGGCGTCCTTGGAATCGCGGTCCACGGGGATCTGGCCCACCGATGAGAAGAAGAACTTCTGGATGCGCCCGGACAGCCCCGTGCCAGTGAAGTACTCCTTCTTGGCGGGGAAAGTGATCTGCCGCCGGACCATCAGCGGCAGGTAGAAGGAATCCAGCACGGCCTGGTGGTTGGACACCAAAATCGCGGCGCCTTCGTCGGGAATGTTGTCCGCGCCTTCGATGGTGGGGCGGTTCCAGACAAGCAGCGGCGGCCCGAGGATGACCTTGAACAGGGAATACCACTTGTTGTTCATCGTTTACTCGCCTTCTACAGCAGTTCACGGGCCAGATCAGCGACCCCGATCATACCCGCCCGGGATCCCAGCTCAGCGCACAGGATCTCCGGCTGCGGGCGGTAGCCGGCGCCGACGATGTTGGCGGACATGGACGCGCGGGCATCGTCCAGGTACAGGTCGGCGTCCTCGCTCACGCCGCCGCCGAGGACGATGTGCGCGGGGTCCAGCACGTCGGCCACGATTGCCAGCCCGCGGCCGAGCCAGGTGGAGAAGCTGTCCAGCGCGGCTTGCCCCAGCGGGTCGCCGGCGCGTGCGGCGGCCATGACGTCGTGTCCGCTCGCTCGCTTCTCGACGACCGCCCGGTACACCGCCGAATCCCGAAAGCTGCCCTTGGTGGCGATTTCAATTGCGCAGTCCACGAGCGACGTGCCGGAGGCGTAGCGCTCCAAGCACCCCTGTTTGCCGCAGGAGCACACGCGCCCGCCGGGGACCACGGTGATGTGGCCGAACTCGGGCGCGGTGCCGAACGCGCCGCGGTAGATCTCCCCGTGGTGCATCAGCGTGGCGCCAATGCCGGTGCCGACGGCGAAGAACACCCACGTGTCCAGGTCGCGGCCGGCGCCGTGGCGGTACTCGCCCCACGCGGCGGAGTTCGCGTCGTGCTCCAGGCGCACCGGAAGGCCCAGCGCCTGCTCGAGGTCGCGGCGCACCGGCTGGTCGTCGCGCCAGGCCAGGTGCGGCGCGAAGCGCACGATCTCGCAGTCCGGGTCCAAAAACCCGGCCACAGCCACGCCCACCGCCCCGATGTCGTGGGATGCGCGCAGCTCGCCGACCATCTCCACGATCGTGCGGGTGAGCCCCTCCGCGTCGTGCGGCGTGTCGGTGCCGAGCGAATCGACGATCACCCCGTCAGCGTCCACCACTGCTGCGCGTGCGTTCGTGCCGCCGATGTCGAATCCGACGGTCATCGGTGAGTGAGCAACCATGGAATGGCAGTCTAGTCCCGCCGCCCGCGAGCGCTGCATAGCGCAGCCAACCGCGCCCCGAGCACGTCCCAGGAGAAGTGCTCGGTCACATGCGCGCGTCCGGCGCGACCCATCAGGGCGCGCCTTTGGTCGTCGAGAAGCAGCTGCGCAATCGCCTTAGCGACGGCACCCGTGTCCCGGCCGTCCACCACCACCCCAGTCTCCGCGGTGACCGTCTCGGGCGCGCCGCCGGAGTCGCCCGCGACGACGGGCACGCCGCACGCCTGCGCCTCCAGGTAGACGATGCCGAGGCCCTCGACGTCGAGCCCGCCGAGGCGCGTGCGCGCGGGCATGGCGAACACGTCCGCGGCCGCCACGATGTCGCGCAGCCGCTCCCCCGGCACCGCGCCCGTGAACACGACGCCCTCGCCCGCCATCGCCTTCAGCTTCCGTTCGTACGGCCCGGAGCCCACGATGACCAGCCGGGCGCCTTTTGCTTGTCGACGAACCTCCGGCCACCCCCGAATCAGCACATCTTGCCCCTTCCTGGCCACCAGCCGCGAGGAGCACACCACCAGCGGCGCGTCGCCGACGCCGAGGAATTCGCGGGCGGCGGCCCGCTGGGAGGCGGTGGCGGGGCGGAAGAACTCGGTGTCCACGCCGGACGGTAGCGCCACGAACCGCGGGCGGGTGCCTAGCGCGCTCAGGCGCTGTCGTGTGTAGTCCGAGATGTAGGTGACGGTGTCGGCGCTGCGGCCGATGGCGGTTAGGGCCTGGCGGGCGACGGGCAGCATGCCCCAGCCGACCTCGTGGCCGTGGGTGGTGGCGATGACGTAGGCGGCGCCGGCGCGCTTCGCGGCAGCGCCCATCAGCGCCAGCGGTGCGGCGGCGCCGAACCACACCGTGCCGATGCCGTGGTCTCGGATGAGACGCTGCATCTCGCGGCTTGTGGCCGGGGTGGGCAGCATGACGCGGCGCGGCCAGCGCACCACCGTGTACGGCGCGGACGCGTCCCACTCGCGGGCCGCGTCGGCGTCTTGGGTGGAGGCGAACACCACGAGTTTGTCGGGGCCGAGACGGTTCGCCAGTTCGCCGGCGTAGTCCCGCAAATACGACTGAATCCCGCCCACTGTGGGCGGGAAGTCGTTGGTGACCAGCAGCGTCTTAATAGCGAACTGCACCCTGGATCGGCATGGAGTTCAGCGGCACCACCTGAATCGGGATGCCGTAGTCCGAGGAGTGGACCACCATGCCGTCGCCGATGTACATGCCCACGTGGGTCACGCCCGGGTAGTAGCCGATGATGTCGCCAGGCTGCAGGGCGTCCAGCGACACCGGGGTGCCGCCGGCAAGCTGCGCCTGCGAGGTGCGCGGGATGCCGATGCCGTTCTGGGCGTAGGCCCACACCATCAGGCCGGAGCAGTCGAACGCATCCGGGCCGGCAGCGCCCCAGCCGTACGGCTTGCCCAGCTGCGCCATGGCCGCGGCGACGATGCCGGAGTCCACGCCCGGCAGGGACGCGGAATCCACCGGGTTGTCCTTGTTCATCCACCGCTGGCGGTCCGCCTCGTTCAGGCTGTCCACGCGGCGCTCGATGTCGGCGACGCGCAGATCCAGCTCCTCGTGCTCTTCCTCCAGCTTCTTGCGCTTGCCGTCCAGCTCGTTGCGGGCGTGCTGCGCCTCCGCAACCGCAATGCTGGCCACGCTCGCGCGCTCGCCGGCGGCGCGGTTGGCGTCCTCCAGCTCCGTCAGCGCGCGCTGCGAGTTGCGGCCCAATGCAGCCAGGTACGCGGACCGGTCGATCGCCTCCTGCGGGTTGCCGGAATCCAGGGTGGTCAAAATCGCGTCGGACTTGGGGATGCGGTAGCGCGAATGCGCGATGTCGCCGACGTTCTTGCGCTGCGCGTCGGACACTCCGCGCAGAGACTCGAGCTGGGACTTTGCCTCGGCGGCGCGGGCGTTCGCCGAACGCAGCTTCGCCTCGGACTCGGTGATCTCGTCCTCCAGCTCCTTGATCTCCTCCGCCTTCGCCGTGGCGTCGTGGGAGACGGACTCCATCTCCTCGATCAACGCGTCCACGTCGTCCGCGTATGCGGGGGTCGCGGGAAACACCGTTGTGGCGATGACGCTGCCGGCGACAGTGGCCGCGACGGCGGCGCGGGAGCGGTTGGGGCGGAGGGAGTGCTTACCCACGGTGGACACCTCTTCAGATTTTGGCGCGAACGAACAAACTATAGCTGCTCCCGGGCCCGTCGCCAAGCAAAATGCTCAACGTGTGATTTGAGTGAATACTGAGGTAAGAGAGAAAAAATGCCCCGCCCCCGCGATGCGGGACGGGGCACAGTTTCTGCTCTTAGAAGCGGACCACGGAGTGGATCGGCATCATGTGCAGATCGCGGTAGCCGACCGGGATGCCGGAGTTCAGCGCGTCGATGATCTGGCCGTTGCCAGCGTAGATGGCAACGTGGGAAGCGCCGCCGTAGTACGCGACGATGTCGCCCGGCTGGATGTCGCTCAGCGCGACCTGCTGGCCGGCAGACGCCTGTGCCTGCGAGGTGCGCGGGATGGACTTGCCAGCCTGCGCGTAAACCCAGGAGGTGAAGCCGGAGCAGTCGAAGGCGTTCGGGCCCGCAGCGCCGTAGACGTACGGGGAGCCGATCTTGGACTGCGCAATGGAAACGATGCGCTCGCCAATGGACGGCTCCGGAGCCGGTGCGGCAACCGGTGCGGAGTAGGTTTGCTGGACCGGTGCCTGAGCCGGAGCCGCCGGGCGGACCTGCTGCTCGACGTTAGCGAGGAACTGGGTGAAGCCCGGGACGTTGGCCACGCCCGGCATTGCCTTCACAGAGGCAATGGCGTTCTGGACGTTGCCGCTTGCCGGTGCGCCTGCGAGCGACGGGATCCAAGCGTCGATGCCCGGAATGGATGCGATGCCCGGGACATTCTCGATGCCCGGAACCTGGACGGAAACCGGAGTGTTGGGAACACGGACCTCTGCTGCGGAGGCGGCGGCCGGCGCGACCAGAGCGGCGCCCGCTGCGACGGCTACGGTAGCCGCTGCTGCGCGTGCTGCGGTGTTGTCCTGGCGACGGTGCTTTGCCACGATAGTTTTCTCCATATCTTCTCTTCGCCAACCGGGTTAGCTGTCGGGCCGGGCGTTGAGAAAAGACCCTGCGCCCCACGGGAGCTTCTGGCTCCACTGCGGTTCCCCGGTCCCCATGGCGTACGGTCCGCGGATTCGGATCGCCGCTTCGGGTGTCGGCTCATATGTTGTTTTCGGTACATGCTGCCAACGGCTGTTGTCGCAATGTCTCGAACAGGTTACGAAACGGCAACAACGGTGTCCACCCGCCACGCCGTTACAGTTCCGTTATCAACAAAAATTTTGTGTGACACGACCGCCTCTCAGCATGCGTTAACGTCCCCTCAGGGACGCAGAACAAGGCAGTTTTCCATCTGTAAGCTGGTGTTTTATGGGCGTCACTCAGCCCGCGCGGCTTCGCTCAAGGTTTGCACGCAGACACAACCTTAAATCTCCTGTGGTCTTTGTCACATGGCCTTGTTTACGCGTTTGTAACAAAGCAAAACCCCCTCTCCCATAGCCGGGAAAGGGGGTCAGCTTACGACCGCAAGAGCGCTATTTTTACTCTGCGCTCTCGTGAGTTGCGTCGCGGTCGGAGCGATCCTTCGTCGCCTCGAGCGCACGCATCGTCTCGACGGCCTCGTGGTGCTTCTGCTCCTCAGCGTCGCGCACACGCTCAGTGACGCCGAGCTCCGCCGGGGAGAACTTGCCGATGGTGTCGGAGTCCGCGAAGCCAAGCTGGTTCATCTGCTTCGGCACGCGGGCACCTGCGTACTCCAGCGGCACCGGGTGGCCGTGCTCGTCCACCGGGCCCAGCGGCTGGTGGATCTCCACGAACGCGCCGTTGGGCAGGCGCTTGATGACGCCGGTCTCGATACCGTGCTCGAGGACCTCGCGGTCAGAGCGCTGCAGGCCGATGCACAGGCGGTAGGTGATGAAGAACGCCAGCGGCGGCAGCACGATCAGGCCGATGCGGCCGACCCAGGTCATCGCGTTCAGCGAGATCTGGAAGAAGTGCGCCACGTGGTCGTTACCACCGGAGAGGGTCAGCAGCAGGAAGAAGGTCAGGCCCATGACGCCGACACCGGTGCGCACAGGAACGTCGCGCGGACGCTGCAGCAGGTTGTGGTGGGCGGTGTCGCCGGTGACCTTCTGCTCGATGAACGGGTAGGTGATCAGCAGCACGACCATCAGGCCACAGAGCAGGGCCACCCAGAACGCGCCCGGGATGGTGTAGTTGCCCAGGTAGAGCTCCCACGCCGGCATGACACGGGCGGCGCCGTCCGTCCACAGCATGTATATATCCGGCTGGGAACCAGCGGAGACCTGGGACGGGTTGTACGGGCCAAGGTTCCAGATCGCGTTGATGGAGGTGAGACCAGCCATGCCGGCCAGCACCGCGAAAACAACCATCATGTAGCCGATAGCTTCGGTTGCGAACACCGGCATGATGCGCACGCCGACGACGTTGTTCTCGGTGCGGCCCGGACCCGGGAACTGGGTGTGCTTCTGGAACCAGACCAGCGCGAGGTGAGCCGCAACCAGGGCGAGGATGATGCCCGGCAGGATCAGCACGTGGAGGATGTAGAAGCGGTCCAGCATTAGGTCGGACGGGAAGTCGCCGCCGAAGATTGCCCAGTGGATCCAGGTGCCGATGATCGGCAGGCCCAGGATGATCGCGGACATGATTCGCAGGCCGACGCCGGAGAGCAGGTCGTCCGGCAGGGAGTAGCCCATGAAGCCCTCGATCATGCCCAGCAGCACCAGGGTGACACCGATGAGCCAGTTAGCCTCACGCGGGCGACGGAACGCGCCGGTGAAGAACACGCGCATCATGTGGGCGAACATCGCCATCATGAACATCAGCGCGGCCCAGTGGTGCATCTGGCGGACAAACAGGCCGCCGCGGACGTCGAAGGAGATATCGAGCGCGGTTGCGTACGCGCGGGACATTTCGACGCCGTTGAGCGGCAGGTACGCACCGTCGTAGATGACCTTCGTGATGGACGGGTCAAAGAACAGTGCCAGGTAAATACCGGTCAGCAGCAGGATGATGAAGCTGTACAGCGCCATCTCACCGAGCATGAAGGACCAGTGGGTCGGGAAGACCTTGTTCAGCTGCGGGCGCAGCACGCCCGAGATTGTGTAGCGCGAATCAACGTTGTCCGCGACTTGCTCAAGTTTAGTGCTCATTAGGACTGACGCTCCCAGAATGCCGGGCCGACGGGCTCAATGAAGTTCCCGTTGGCGATGAGGTAACCGTCTTCGTCAACAGTCACAGGCAGCTGCGGCAGTGCGCGGGCGGCCGGGCCGAAGACCGGCTTGCCGTACTGCAGCGCGTCGAACTGCGACTGGTGGCACGGGCACAGGATGCGGTTGGTCTGAGCCTCGTACAGCGAGGTCGGGCAACCGATGTGCGTGCAGATCTTGGAGTAGGCGTAGTAGTCGCCGTAGTGGAAGTTCTCCTGGCCTTCGCGCTCGACCGCCTTCTGCGCGTCCTTGGAACGCAGGCGGATGAGCATGACCGGGTTACGCGGACCGTGGATCGAGTGCATGTGGTGCTCGTAGACGTCGCGGGTCGGATCGTAATCGTCGCCGTCATTGACGTCCTCCGGGTAGAGCGGGAACACCGTTTCCATTGCGGCTGCCGCGAGGTCCTCCGGGCGCATGCGCACCAGGCGGGACACGCCCGCGGTGGTGTAGTGCGAACCGGTGTCGCCCTCGTGCAGCTCGGCGATGGCACCGGTGTCGCGGCCGAGGTAGACCTTCACGCCCTTGTCCTGGATGGTCCAGCCGTGGGTCCACAGTGTGCCGTCACCGTGGTAGTCCAGTTCGTGGCGGACCTTCCACGGGTTCTTGATCGCGCCGGCGAGGGGGGCGATCACCATCAGGCCGGCGAGGACACCAGCGGTGCCGAGCAGGCCCTTCAGTGCCGAACGACGGCCGAGGGTCGACGTCTCCCATGCGTCGTTCAGCAGCGCGGTGGTGGTGCGGCGGTCCAGCTCGCTGGAACGGCCGTCATGGCGGCGCTGCACTGCAATCTCTTCCGGCACGAACTTCTTCACGTACTGGATGATCGCCACGCCGAGACCGACAAACGCCAAAGCCGCGGTCAGGCCCAGCAGCGGGGTGTAGAGGGTGTAGATAAACAGACCCTCATCGCCGTGGAACTTCGGCTCCCACGGCCAGAACAGGTAAACGCCGAGGAAGGCCAACGCCGAGATGATCGAGATGGTCAGCCAGATACCGATGCCGGCAGCAGCGGACTTCTCGCGCGGATCGCCCTCGACCGGGAAGCGCTCCTTGCGGTACGCCACCGTGACATCGTCGAGCTCGGTGCCCAGGGCAGCCAGCTCCGCATTGCTCATGCGGTCCAGCTCTTCCTTCGTGTAATTCTTCTTCACATCACTCATGAGCGAGATCCAATCCACATAGCAGCGGCAGCGACCAGGGTCACGCCGATGATCCACATCGCCATACCTTCAGAAACCGGGCCTAGGCCACCGAGGGCGTAGCCGCCCGGGGACGGGGTTTCCTTGGTGGACTTGATGAAGGCGATGATGTCCTTCTTCTCGTCAGCGGAGAGCTGACGGTCGGAGAACTTCGGCATGTTCTGCGGACCGGTGAGCATGGCCTGGTAGATCTCCTGCTCGTTGGCCGGATCCAGTGCGGGCGCGTACTTACCGGAGGACAGTGCGCCGCCGCGGCCGGTGAAGCTGTGGCAGGAAGCGCAGTTCAGGCGGAACAGCTCGCCGCCGCGGGCGACGTCGCCTTCCTGGATCTTGCCGTCGTAGTCCTTGCCGCGGAGCTCCTCCATGGCAAGCGAGCCGTCCTCGTTGTACACCAGCTCCGGGCCGCCGCCGTTCGCTGCAACGTAGGCAGCGAGGGCGAGAGCCTGTTCCTCGGTGTAGCGCGGGCGCTTGCGTTCCGCCTGCGCGTCGTTGGACATCATCGGCATACGGCCGGAGTTGACCTGGAAGTACACGGCGCCTTCGCCGGTACCGATGAGCGACGGACCGCGGTCCTGAACGCCCTGCAGGTTTGCGCCGTGGCAGGTGATGCAGGCGACGTCGTAGAGGTCCTTGCCCTCCTGGATCATCGCTTGCTCATCACGGGCCGCCGTTGCCACCTGTGCGTTCGGGGTCAGTGCAGACGCGAGAAGCCCCGCGCCGGTCAACCCCAGCGTCAAGGCCGCAGCGCCAGCGAGCGTGCGCTGCGTCTTGCGTCCCTGGCGCTTCTTCTTGGGTGTGTTTTCCATTGTGTTCCCTTTATCGACTTTTCAGAACTTTTCCGCTCCCCCAGGCATTCACCTGGAAGAGGACTACTGAACGATGTAGATGGTGATGAACACGCCGATCCAGATGGCATCGACGAAGTGCCAGTAGTAGGAAACTGCCATTGCGGCGGTTGCCTGAGCCGGGGTGAACTTCGACTTGGCCACGCGCAGCAGCACCACGATGAACGCGATGATGCCGGCGGTCACGTGAGCCATGTGGAAGCCGGTGATGATGTACACCACCGAACCGAAGACGGAAGACTGCGGCGTAACGCCGGCCGTGACCATCTCGGTCCACTCGAAGGCCACCAGGCCGAGGAAGATGACGCCCAGCACAATGGTCACGGTGAACCACTTGCGCAGGCCGAACACGTCACCCCTCTCGGCGGCGAACACACCGAACTGGGAGGTGAAGGAGGACGCGATCAGCACGGCGGTGATGATTCCGCCGAACACGATGTTGAGATGATCGGTCTGGGTGCTCCAGTCACCGTTAGCGAGGCCGTTTGCGCGCGACGTGAAGTACATCGCGAACAAACCGGCAAAGAACATGAGCTCTTGGGCGAGGAACGCAATCGTGCCCACGCTGACCATGTTCGGACGGTTCAGCGCTGGGACGCGATTCTGCGGCGTCGCCATATCTTGGTTTGTCATTGCGGTCGTCACGGATGAGATTATCCCCTATTTCGTCCTGATATTCATCTCACTCACCCCCGCAATTTTCCTGTGAACTCGCGCGCAACCAGCACCTTTTCACATGGCCCGTATTGCGGAAAAACTTTTTTCATATCCACGGGAACTTTTCTGCCTCATATCCGACTAGAACGATGCTGGTCATCGCATCGGGTGCACGCCTACCGCCCTACCTCGCAGAATTGGCCGACAATTTTCTGGCCGGCTCTCCCGGTCTCAAAAAGTTCCCCGGTGTGCCTGATCTCACATCTCCCGCGGCTTGCCCGCCCGCGCAAAATGGGGGACAAACTTTCGGATGATCGGACCATTTTCGACCGTCAAACGCAAAAATTCCCCCGCCGCGACCCATCGCGGCGGGGGAATTTTCGTTTCAGCGTTTAGTGCTTCTCGCGCGGAATACCGTACTGCAGGCTCAGCATGGTGGTGGCCCAGATCAGGAACACCGCACCAAGGGCGAGCAGCCACAGCTGCCAGAAGGCAATGCCCAAGCCGAGCACGCAGATCGCCATCGCCATCGTGAACGGCCAGATGGAGCTCGGAGAGAAGAAGCCGAGCACGCCAGCGCCGTCTTCGATCTCCGCCTCTTCCCAGTCCTCCGGGACGATGTCCATGCGGCGCTCAGTGATGCTGAGGTAGCCGCCCAGCATGAAGGAGAAGACGGTGGCAAGTACGAGGCCGACCGAGCCGATCCACTCGATACCGAACAGGTACGCGTCCTCGCCGATCCACGTCGTAGCGAGGATGTAGAACACGGCCATCAAAGCAAGGAAGGTGCCGATGGCGTAGAAAACCTTTGATCCAGTTCCCATGGCTTCGCTCTCTCTTTCTTAAACGTTCGCGTTCGGGTCGACAGTGTTGTTGCCGTCGCGGGTCGCATCGCGCTGGGTGACGAACGGACGGGTGGAGGTTGCGTACGGATCCTCGCCGATAGACTTCAGTGCCTCGGAGTTCGGTGCGTCCGGGTTGTCGCGGCGGAACTGGATGTACTGCTCGAACTTCTCCGGGCTCACGGCGCGGACCTCGAAGTTCATCATCGAGTGGTAGGTGCCGCACATCTCGGCGCAACGGCCGACAAATGCGCCTTCCTTCTCAATGCGCTCGATCTGGAACGAGCGCTGCTGTTGGTTGTTCTCCGGATGCGCGTAGACGTCGCGCTTGAACAGGAACTCCGGAACCCAGAACGCGTGGTTCACGTCGCCGGAGGCGAGGCGGAACTCGATCGCGGTGTCGGTCGGCAGCACCAGCACCGGCACCTCTTCGGTGGAGCCGATGGTCTCAATCTCGTTGAAGTTGAGGTAGGACTGGTCGCCCATGGAGGTGCCGTGAATCGGGTTCGCGTTGTGCATGTCCTCCGGGTCGTACTTGGTTTCCTCGGCGAGCGCCTGACGCTCGGAGTCCAGACCGTCGTAGTCCTTGCCGTCCTCGGTCAGGTCGCCGGCAACGTTGGCGTAGCCGAACTTCCAGTTCCACTGGTAGCCGGTGACGTCCACGGTCACCTTCGGGTCCTTGTCCAGGGCGGTGGTCTTGGTCTGCGCCTGGACGGTGAAGAAGAACAGCACCATCACAATGATGACCGGCAGGATGGTCAGGCCCAGCTCGAGGCCGACGTTGTACTGCAGCTGGCGCGGGAACTCGCCGGCACCCTTCTTGGCGCGAGCCTTACCGTTCCAACGGACGATGGCCATGATGAACAGGCCCCACATGATGATGCCGATAATCCAGGCGGCAAGCCAGGTCCACACCCAGAAGTTGTACATCTGGGTGCCCTCCGGGGTGACCGGGTCCGGCCAGCCCATGTCGAGGATGTTTGCGAGCGCCTCCGGCGCAGCAACGTCACAGCCGGCAAGCCCGAAGCTGCCGAGCAGGAGCGCGCCCGCGACGCCGAGCTTCCTGGCGATACCGCGGTTTACTTCCTTATCCACGTGTGTCTGCCTTCCTGTCCACACTAAAAACACTGAATGCCCATGCTCATGACAGAACATTCTTACGTGGTCAGAATAGTTCATCTCGCCTACCCCGTCGGAATCTCGGAGGGAGGCGCAGCCGCGGGCACCGGGGGAACGTCGATAAGCAAGTGCTTAGCGACGATAACGCTCCGCCAAGCAAACGAACCCGTGAAAAAGTTCATCCATAAGTTGGCCCCCTTATGGGGCACGGCGAAAGTTGGGCGGTTCCGGTTCACGAAATCGTCCCCGAAAACCCTATTGTTGAGGGGACTCCCCGCCGCGTAACAACGGCGCAGCTTATATAAACGGAGAGGTTTGAGTATGTGTGGCCTTCTTGCCCTGCTTAGCGCGGACGCAAACGCAGCCAAGTTCGTTGATGCTGTCGAGCGCGCCCTACCGTGCATGTACCACCGCGGCCCGGACGCCGCCGGCACCTGGAACGACGACTCTGCGGTGTTCGGGTTTAATCGCCTGGCCATCATCGACATCGAGCACTCCCACCAGCCGCTGCGCTGGGGCCCGGCGGACAACCCGGAGCGCTACGCGCTGACGTTCAACGGTGAGATCTACAACTACATCGAGCTGCGCGAGGAGCTCCAGTCCGCCGGCTACACCTTCAACACAAGCGGCGACGGCGAGCCGATCGTGGTGGGCTTCCACCACTGGGGCGCGAACGTGGTGGAGCACCTGCGCGGCATGTTCGCCTTCGTCATCTGGGACACCGAGACGCAGACGATGTTTGCGGCGCGCGACCAGTTCGGTATCAAGCCGCTGTTCTACGCCGCCACGGACAAGGGCACGGTCTTCGCCTCCGAGAAGAAGTCCATCCTGGAGATGGCGCCGGAGCTTGGTCTAGGCCTGGACCTTGATCGCCGCGCGATCGAGCACTACGTGGACCTGCAGTACGTGCCCGAGCCGGAGAGCCTGCACAAGGAGATCCGCCGCGTCGAGTCCGGCTGCACCGTCACCTTAAAGCCGGGCGGCGAGGTGCACTCGGACCGCTACTTCAAGCCGCACTTTAAGTCCCAGCCGGTGACGAAGGGCAAGGAGCAGGTCCTCTACGACCGCATCGCGCGTGCGCTGGAGAACTCCGTGGAAAAGCACATGCGTGCCGACGTCACCGTGGGCTCGTTTCTCTCCGGCGGCATCGACTCCACCGCCATTGCCACCCTGGCGAAGCGCCACAACCCGAACCTGCTCACCTTCACCACAGGTTTCGAGCGCGAGGGCTACTCCGAGGTTGACGTGGCCGCCGAGTCCGCCGAGGCGATCGGTGTGGACCACATCGTGAAGATTGTCTCCCCCGAGGAGTACGCCGCGGCCATCCCGAAAATCATGTGGTACCTGGACGACCCGGTGGCGGACCCGTCGCTGGTGCCGCTGTTCTTCGTGGCGCAGGAGGCCCGCAAGCACGTCAAGGTGGTGCTCTCCGGCGAGGGCGCCGACGAGCTGTTCGGCGGCTACACCATTTACAAGGAGCCGCTGTCCCTCGCGCCGTTTGAGAAGCTGCCGGGCGCGCTGAACAAGGGCCTGAACCGGCTCAGCCGCGTGCTGCCGGAAGGCATGAAGGGCAAGAGCTTGCTCGAGCGCGGCACCACCCCGATCGAGGACCGCTACTACGGCAACGCCCGCTCCTTCAACTTCGACCAGCTCAACCGCGTGCTGCCGTGGGCGAAACGCGAGTGGGACCACCGCGAGGTCACCGCTCCGATCTACGCGGCGTCCACCGAGATGGACCCGGTGGCCCGCATGCAGAACCTGGATCTGTTCACCTGGATGCGCGGCGACATCCTGGTCAAGGCCGACAAGATGAACATGGCCAACTCCCTCGAGCTGCGCGTGCCGTTCTTGGACAAAGAGGTCTTCGAGGTCGCCCAGACCATCCCGTTTGACCAGAAGATCGCCAACGGCACCACCAAGTACGCGCTGCGCAAGGCGATGGAGCAGATCGTGCCGCCGCACGTGCTGCACCGTAAGAAGCTGGGCTTCCCGGTGCCGATGCGCCACTGGCTGGCTGGCGACGAGCTCTTCGGCTGGGCGCAGGACACCATCCGCGAGTCCCAGACCGACGACATCTTTGCCAAGGACCAGGTGCTGGAGATGCTCAAGGAGCACCGCGACGGCGTCTCCGACCACTCCCGTCGCCTGTGGACGGTGCTGGCGTTCATGGTCTGGCACGGCATCTTTGTCGAGCACCGCATCGACCCGCAGATCGAGCACAAGGACTACCCGGTCCAGCTCTAACGCAGCCATTTTCCGGCGAATCCGGCTGCCGGCATGACGGCTGCCTGGTTCAATGGACTGCATGTCAACTGCACGGAAAGTCCTCATCGCAGTAGCCGGCATCCTCGGCGCGCTGATACTTGTCGCCGTCGCCGCCGCGTTCGTCTACGGCCCCACCATGACCGCGAAGTTTTCGGGAACCGCGCGATTCTGGGGCACGGACACACCACGCCGCTACGCAAAGACAGTGTTGGATCTGTCGGAGGAGGGCATCTACGGAGACTCCGAGGAGTTCCGGGCCGCGCGCGCCGCAGCAGAAGATGCAGTTCAGGGGGCATCTTCGCGTGACGACGTCCGCTCCGCCCTCAACGATGCCGTGAAGGCTGCCGGCGGCAAGCACTCCAAGCTCATCGAGCCTGGTGCCGAGCAGGACAACGCAAGTGAAGCGGACACCCGCTCCCCGTCTGTGAATGTCAAAGACGGCGTGGCCTGGGCGACGTTGCCCGGTGTGGGCCGCCACGGCGACGGCCAGCATTACGCCGACACGCTTGCCAAGGGGCTGGCTGCCGCTCGCGACGGCGGTGCCTGCGGCGCGGTGGTGGACCTCCGCGGCAACGACGGAGGCGACATGGGGCCGATGCTCGCCGGGGTCTCTCCCCTACTGCCGGACGGCACAGCACTGGAGTTTGTCTCCAACGCGTACTCCAGCCCCGTAACGATCGAGGGCAACGGGGTGCGCGGCGGCGGTAGCCCGACGACTACCTCCGGCGGCAAGTGGGACGCACCGGTCGCAGTGCTTGTCGACGGCGATACCGCTTCCTCCGCCGAGGCCACCATGCTGGCGTTCCGAGGCTTGGACCACGCCAAGAGTTTCGGGGCCCCGACAGCCGGCTACGCCTCAGCCAACATGGTCTACGACTTCCCCGATGGCAGCGCACTGATGCTGACCATTGCGAAAGATAAGGCACGCACCGGCGAAATTTTCTCCGAAGACCCGATCCAGCCCGATGAGCCCGGCGACGAAGACGCAGCCCTCGCGTGGCTCGCGGCCGAGCACAGCTGCGCATAAGACGCGAAAAAGCTCCGCACCGGTCGGTGGTGCGGAGCTTTCGTCGATAAGCAGGGAGTGCTTAGTTGAAGCTGTCGCCGCAAGCGCAGGCGGAACCCGCGTTCGGGTTGTCGATGGTGAAGCCCTGCTGCTCGATGGTGTCCGCGAAGTCGATGGTCGCGCCCATGAGGTACGGCACGCTCATCTTGTCCACGACCAAGCGCACGCCGCCGACCTCGTCGGCCTTGTCGCCGTCCAGGTCACGGTCGTCGAAGTAGAGCTGGTAGCGCAGGCCGGCGCAGCCGCCCGGCTGGACAGCGATACGCAGGGACAGGTCGTTACGGCCCTCCTGATCAAGCAGGGCCTTCGCCTTCGCAGCGGCGGCCTCGGTGAGGTTCACGCCGGTGGTAGAGGTGGGGGCAGTCATTGCAGTCTCCTTCGTGACTCGACTCAAGTCTTTCGATGTGGAGTGGCGCCCATGCTACGCGCCACTGGCCATGCACAGTGCAACCGGTAGGCGTGCCGGGTTATTCCACTCCCGCACGCGGGCCTTGTAGCCTAATGAGCGTGAAACTTCCCTGGCAGAAAACCGAGCAGAGCGCAGACGCGGCGCAGGGCTCGACGAAGGTCGAGCTGCCTGAGGCTGAGCAGGTCGAGCAGGCGGAAAAGAAGCTCCCCAAGGGCTACACCCCGCCGAAGGGCCGCCCGACGCCGAAGCGCATCGACCAAGAGATCAAGCGCGGCGTGGTGCGCGACCCCAACGCCGCCACCCCGGCACAGATCCGTCAGCGCGAAAAAGAGCTGAAGAAGACCATGTCCAAGGAGGAGTGGAAGGCGCACAAGAAGAAGGTGCGGGAGGAAAACCGCGCCCGCAACCGCGAGATCCAGGCCCGCATGGACGCCGGCGACGAGCGCTACCTCACCGAGCGCGACCGCGGCGAGGTCCGCGGGTTCGTGCGCGACTGGGTGGACTCCAAGCGCTTCTTCAACAACTACGTCATGCCGGCCGCGCTGGTGCTTTTGCTGATCATGCTGATCGGCACCTGGCTGCCGCGCGTGTCCGCGGTGCTGTCGCTGTTGAGCCTGCTGTTCATGCTGACCATCTTCATCGAGGGCTTCATTATCGGTATCCGCGCCAACCGTGCGGTGCGCGAGAAGTTCCCGGAGGCCGACACCGGCTTCGGCCTGGGCATGTACGCCTTCTCCCGCGCCACCCAGCCGCGCAACTGGCGCACCCCGAAGCCGCGCGTGGCCGTGGGCGAGAAGGTTTAGGCCATGCAGTTTCCGCCGGTTGACGCCCCGAAGCAGTCCCACGGCCACGCCGTCGCCGACGCATTGGCGGGCTCGGCTGCGGGGCTGGCGCTGGGCAGGTTGGGCTCCCTGGCGTCCAGGATCGCCTCCGTGCAAGGCAAGGACATTCCCGCCCCGTTCGTCCGCCCGCGCGTCGTGGTTGTGGCGGGCACACACGGCGTGGCCGCGCGCGGCGTGTCCGCGTGGACCGACGACGCCGGCGAGGCCCAGGCCGAGCAGCTGCGCGCCGGCGGCGGCCCGGCCCACGCCGCGGCGCGACTCGCGGGTGCAACGGTGCGCTTCATCGGCGACTACCTCGACACCCCCACCGGTGCCATCGACGTGGAGCCCGCCACCTCCCCCGAGGTGTTCGACGCCGCCCTCGCCGCCGGCGCGGAGGTAGCAGACAACGAGATCGATTCGGGCGCGGACCTGATCATCCCCGGCGACATCGGGGTGGGCAACACCACCGTCGCCGCGGCGGTCTACGGTGTGTTCACCCGCACCGAGCCGGTGAAAGCCATCGGCCGCGGCTCCGGCATCAACGACAAGGTGTGGAAGGTCAAGGTCGCCGCTGTGCGCGACGCGATGTTCCGCGTGCGCGGCTTCCGCGAGGACACCGAGCGCGTCTGCGCCGAACTCACCGGCCCGGACTTCGCGTTCCTGGTCGGGCTGATCGCCCAGTCCGCCGCGCGCCGCACCCCGGTGCTACTCGGCGAGGCCTACCCCACCCTGGCCGCCTACGTGGCCGAGCGGCTCGCCCCCGGCACGAAGGACTGGCTCATCGCCGGCCAATCCACGGCGGAACCGGCCCACGCCGGCTGCCTCGAGGCACTCAATCTGACGCCGGTACTGTCGCTGGAAATGAAAACGGGCCAGGGCGCAGGGGCCCTGGCCGCGCTCGGCCAGCTCAACCTCGCCGCGGAGTTGGCGGGCGAGGTGCTGGCCGAAGGTGCGTCGACAAGCAACTAGCTCTCGATGAGCACGGTGTTCCAGCCGTGGGTGTCCTCGGCGTCGCCGGTCTGGATGCCGCGCAGGCGCTCGCGCATGGCCATGGTGACCTCGCCGGCCTCGTTGTTGTTCACCGTGAACTCGCCCTCGTTGGACTTCACGGTGCCGACCGGGGTGATCACGGCCGCGGTGCCGCACGCCATGGTCTCGGTGATCGTGCCGTTTTCGACCCCGGAGCGCCACTCCTCCACCGTGATCTTGCGCTCCTCGGTGGAGTACCCCAGGTCCTCGGCCACCTGCAGCAGCGACTTGCGGGTGATGCCCGGCAGCAGCGAACCCGACAGCGCAGGCGTGATGATCTTCGCGTCCGCGCCCGAGCCCTCGACGAACATGAGGTTCATGCCGCCCATCTCCTCGATGTACTTGCGCTCGATCGCGTCGAGCCAGACCACCTGGTCGCAGCCCTTCTCCGCCGCCTGCTGCTGCGCGAGCAGGGACGCGGCGTAGTTGCCGGCGAACTTCGCGTCGCCCGTGCCGCCGGGGGCCGCGCGGACGTAATCCTCGGAGATCCAGACGCTCACCGGCTTCACGCCGCCGGAGAAGTACGCGCCGGCCGGGGAGGCGATGATGTAGAAGCTGTAGCTCGACGACGGCTTCACGCCCAGCGTCTTCTCTGTGCCGATCATGAACGGGCGCAGGTACAGCGACGCCTCGCCGCCGGCCTCCGGCACCCAGGCCTTGTCAATGTCCACGATCTGGCGCACCGCCTCCAGGAAGACCTCCTCCGGCAGCTCCGGCATGGCCATGCGATTGGCGGAGTTGTTCAGGCGCTTCGCGTTCTGCTCCGGGCGGAACGCGGTGATGCTGCCGTCCGTGTGGCGGTAGGCCTTCAGGCCCTCGAAGATGGCTTGGCCGTAGTGGAACACGTTGGACGCCGGATCCAGCGAGATCGGCTCGTTGGCGCGTACCTGCGCGTTGTGCCAGCCTTCGTCCTCGGTCCAGTCGATGGAGACCATGTGGTCCGTGAACTGCTGGCCAAACGCCGGGTCTTCGAGGATCTTCGCGCGCTCGGCGTCGGGGGTGGGGTTTGCGGTGGGGGTAATTGTGAATTCGATCTCAGCCATACCGGCCAGGGTACTCCCCTCATTCAGTACCCTCACAGGGTGTAATTGCCCGCACAACGAAAGGACATCCATGGCCTTCGACATCAGCCTCCCCGCCCGCGGCACCACGGTGCGCACGACGCTCGGCGCCACCGCCCCTGAGGGTGCGGCGCTGCTTATCCCCGTCGCGAACGGCGAGGACGGCATCGAGGTCCCGGTCACCGCACTCGCCCCGAAGGGTTTGCTGGAGGCGCTGGTTGCGGTCGGCGCCAAGGGCACCGAGGGCGAGGTGACGCGTCTGCTTATCGACGGCTCCCTGGTCACCGCATTCGGCCTCGGCGACGCCTCCGAGATCGACGATGAAGCCGTCCGCCGCGGCGTGGGTGCGGCAGCGCGCGCGTTGAACGACGTGGAGCGCGCCGCCATCTCCGCCGAGTTCGGCGTCACCCCCGTGGTGGAGGGCCTGCTTTTGGGCGGCTACACCTACACCGGCCTGAAGTCCCAGGCCGAGGTGCAGGACGACGAGAACACCGACGCCGAGACGCCGCAGACCACCGAGGTCACCGTCGTCGGCGCCGACGAGGCCGAGTACAACGCCGCCGTGATTGTCGCCGAGTCCGTGAACCTGGCGCGCGACCTGGTCAACACCCCGGCGAACTACCTCTACCCCGAGTCCTACGCGTCCGTCATGGGCGAGGTCGCCTCCACGGCTGGCCTGGACATCGAGGTGCTCGACGAGTCCGCGCTGGAAGAGCAGGGCTTCGGCGGCATCCTCGCCGTGGGCCGCGGCTCGTCGCGCCCGCCGCGCCTGGTGCACCTGACCTGGGCGCCTTCAGGTGCATCCAAGAAGGTCGCGCTGGTGGGCAAGGGCATCACCTTCGACACCGGCGGCATCTCGCTCAAGCCCGGCTCCGGCATGGAGGACATGATCTCGGACATGGGCGGCTCCGCAGCCCAGCTCGCCGTCATCGCGGCGGCGGCGCGCCTTGAACTGCCGGTGCGCGTCGACGCCTGGCTGCCCCTGGCGGAGAACATGCCGTCCGGCACCGCCACCCGCCCGGGCGACGTGATCACCCACTACGGCGGCATCACCAGCGAGGTCATCAACACCGACGCCGAGGGACGCCTCGTGCTTGCCGACGCCATCGCCCGCGCCTGCGAAGACGGCCCCGCCTACCTCATCGAAACGGCCACGCTCACCGGCGCGCAGTTAGTGGCGCTGGGCAACCGCACCGCAGGCGTGATGGGCTCCGATAAGTTGCGCGACCTCATCGCCGAGACCGGCCGCGGCGTGGGCGAGCAGGCCTGGGCCATGCCGCTTCTGGAAGAGCAGGAGGACGAGCTGAAGTCCCCCATCGCCGACATCCGCAACACCCACAACGCGCGCACCGGCGGCATGCTGTTTGCGGGCCTGTATCTGTCCCGCTTCGTGCCGGAGGACGTCGAGTGGGCGCACGTCGACGTCGCCGGGCCCGCCTGGAACGGCGGCACCCCCTACGGCTACACCCCGAAGCGTGCCACTGGCGCGCCTGTGCGGACGATTGTGGAGACGTTGTCGCGCCTCGTCGATAAGCAATAGCTTTTTACGCCCCGGCGCTCGCAAGATCTGACAACAGCCCTACATTTCCGCAGTTCGCCACGGGCCGAATTCGGCAGAATGTCAACTTTTACGAGGTTGTCCGCAATGCGGAGCCCGCAAACGGCGTCTTTTGTACGAATCAACAACGCCCCGGCGTTTTCCCAGGTGGGAAACCAGCACGCCGGGGCGTTTTGTCGATTCGTACAAACTAGCCGTAGGGGTTTTCGCCGCGCTCGAACCGGGCGCGGCGCTCCTTTTGCTCCTCGCGTTTGCGCAGAATGCGCTCCTGCTCGATCTTTTTGCGCATGCGGTCGGGGTACCCGGTCTCCTCGACGTCGTAGAGCATGATGCCCAGCATGCCGGCCACCTGGTCGATACCTTTGGGCCCGCCGATGCGGCGGCGGGTGTAGTTGCCCTTCTCGTCGACGAGGACGACGGACATCTCGTTGACCATCGTTTCCGGCTCGACAAAGCCCTCGACATAGGACCTGCCGACGACCCAGTCGCGCAGGTACTGCGCATCGTCCGGACGAATCGTCTCCCCCGGCGCGCGGGGAGGTTTAAACGTCGTGGACTTCTTGCCTTTGCCGAACAGGTTGAACACGTCCCACATCATACGGTGCACCTCGGACAGGAAAGGTCACCCCTTGGGCAACGTGCGGGGCTTATTACAGGTACGCTTTGTGCCTGTATAGCTTCCAACGTTTCAATGAGGAGACTTAAGAAATGGCGCACTCAGTTGAGATGCCCGAGCTGGGCGAATCGGTCACCGAAGGCACGATCACCACGTGGCTGAAGGAAGTCGGCGACACGGTCGAGGTGGACGAGCCGCTGCTCGAGGTCTCCACCGACAAGGTCGACACCGAAATCCCGTCCCCGGTCGCAGGCGTAATCCTGGAGATCAAGGCAGACGAGGACGACACCGTTGAGATCGGCGACGTGATCGCCATCATCGGCGACGAGGGCGAGGAAGCGGACTCCTCCTCCGACGAGAAGGAAGAGAAGGCCGAGGCTGAGGAGCCGGCCGAGGAGAAGGCTGAGGCGCCGAAGAAGGACGACAAGCCGGCCAAGAAGGCCTCCGGCGACGCCACCGACGTTGAGATGCCGGAGCTGGGCGAGTCCGTCACCGAGGGCACCATCACCACCTGGCTGAAGGAAGTCGGCGACGAGGTTGAGGTCGACGAGCCGCTGCTCGAGGTCTCCACCGACAAGGTCGACACCGAGATCCCGTCCCCGGTTGCCGGCACCCTGATCGAGATCCTGGCTGAAGAGGACGACACCGTCGAGGTCGGCGATGTCATCGCCCGCGTCGGCGACGCTGATGCTGCAGCAGCTTCCGACGACTCCAACGAGGACGAGGCAGAGGCAGAGGAGCCGGCCGAGGAGAAGGAAGAGCCCAAGGAAGAGAAGAAGGCCGAGCCGAAGAAGAAGTCTTCCGGCGGTGCAGGCACCAAGGTTGAGATGCCGGAGCTCGGCGAGTCCGTCACCGAGGGCACCATCACCACCTGGCTGAAGTCCGTCGGCGACATGGTTGAGGTCGACGAGCCGCTGCTCGAGGTCTCCACCGACAAGGTCGACACCGAGATCCCGTCCCCGGTCGAGGGCACCATCCTGGAGATCCTGGCTGAGGAAGACGACACCGTCGAGGTCGGCGATGTCATCGTGATCATCGGCGACGCTGACGCCGCCGTCGAGGAAGACGACGCCGACGAGGCTGAAGAGGCCGAGGCAGAGGAGCCGGCCGAAGAGAAGGCTGAAGAGAAGCCGGAACTGAAGGAAGAGAAGAAGGCCGAGCCGAAGAAGACCGAGCCGAAGGCTGAGAAGGCTGCGTCCACCGAGTCCAAGAACGCGTCCGCCAAGGTGAACAACGGCGACAACGTCCCGTACGTCACCCCGCTGGTGCGCAAGCTCGCCGACAAGCACGGCGTGGACCTGAGCACGGTTGAGGGCACCGGTGTCGGCGGCCGCATCCGCAAGCAGGACGTCCTGGCGGCAGCCGAGGGCGGCAAGGCTGGCGGTGCAAAGGCCGACGACAAGGCGACGACCCAGCAGGCGGACGCACCGAAGGGCCCGCGCGCCAACTGGTCCACCAAGTCCGTGGACCCGGCGAAGGCGGAGCTCATCGGCACCACCCAGCGCGTGAACCGCATCCGCGAGATCACCGCAGCGAAGATGGTGGAGTCCCTGCAGACCACCGCGCAGCTGACCCACGTGCAGGAGGTCGACGTGACTCGCGTTGCGGAGCTGCGTAAGAAGGTCAAGCCGGCATTCGTCGAGAAGCATGGCGCAAACATCACCTACCTGGCCTTCTTCATCAAGGCCACGGCCGAGGCGCTGGTGTCCCACCCGAACGTCAACGCTTCCTACGACGCTGACGCGAAGGAGATCACTTACCACTCCGACGTCAACATCGGCATCGCTGTGGACACCCCGATGGGCCTGCTGGTACCGGTTATCAAGCAGGTGCAGGACATGAACCTGGCCGACATCGCGAAGGCGATCACGGACCTGGCGTCCCGCGCGCGCGACAAGAAGCTGCGTCCGGACGATCTGTCCGGTGCGACCTTCACCGTGACCAACATCGGTTCCGAGGGCGCGCTGCTGGATACCCCGGTGCTGACCCCGCCGCAGGCCGGCATCCTGGGCACCGCCGCGATTGAGAAGCGCCCGGTCATCGTGACCGAGGACGGCATCGACTCCATCGCGATCCGCCAGATGTGCTACCTGCCGTTCACCTACGATCACCAGCTGATCGACGGTGCGGACGCGGGCCGTTTCGTAACCACGATCAAGGACCGCATCGAGCAGGGCGATTTCGAGGCTGATCTCGACATCTAGCCCCGGAATGCGCTGAACCCGGCACCGTCTTTCGGTGCCGGGTTTCGTCGTTTTTGGCATAAAGTGGCGGTATGGCTGACACGTTCAAATCATTTCGTAACTCCACCGACCACTTCATGCGCGAGGCCCTCGGCGGCCTTGTCGCCGCGCACCCCTGCGCCGAGTGGCACGACGAGGGCTTCGTGGGGCTTTTGCTTGACGACGCCACCAAAGGCGAACCCCGAGTAGCCGTCATCTCCGGCGGCGGATCGGGCCACGAACCGATGCACGCCGGTTTCATCGGCGCCGGCATGCTGGATGCGGCCTGCCCGGGCCTGCTATTCACCTCCCCCAACGCGGTGCAGATCGGCGCGGCCACGGAGTGGGCCAACCGCGGCGCGGGCGTGGTGCACGTGGTGAAGAACTACACCGGCGACGTGATGAACTTCACCGTCGCCGCGAACCACGCCGACGCTGAGGTGGCGCAGGTGCTTGTGGACGACGACGTGGCCACCGAGATCGACAACGACGACTCGCCGGGCCGCCGTGGCACGGGTGCCACGGTGATCGTGGAGAAGGTCGCCGGCGCTGCGGCGGCGCGGGGCGACGACCTGCAGGCGGTGGCTGAGGTTGCCCAGCGCGCGGCGGATCAGTCCCGCAGCATGGCGGTAGCGCTGCAGCCGGGCCACTCCCCGACCTCGGACCGCGCGACGTTCGACTTGGGCGAAGGCCAGATCGAGATCGGCGTGGGCATCCACGGCGAGCCGGGCGTGGAGCGCCGCGACATTGCTGGCGCGCAGCTGACCGCCGCCGCGCTGGTGGAAGAGCTCCTGGATGGCATCCTGTCCTCGCTGCGCGACGCCGGCGTTGAGGGCGAGGACGTCATGCTCTTCGTCAACGGCCTGGGTGGTACGAGCCAGCTGGAGCAGGACCTGGTCTTCGGCGAGGCGGTCAAGCAGCTGACGCAACGGGGGCTGAAGGTGCGCCGCGGGATGCGCGGCACGCTAGTGACCTCGCTGAACATGGCGGGCATTTCACTCACGCTCACCGTGCTCGACGACGAGCTGATCCAGCTCATCGACGCCGACACCGCCTCCCCCGCCTGGCCCGGCACCGTCGCGGACCCCGAGTACGCGGAAGCGCGCATGGTCGACAACGAGGCACAGCCGGATAGCGGCGAGGAGAACGCGTGGCTGACCGGCTTCGTCGAGCGCCTCGCCGCCAGCTACGACGACCTGACCGCCCTGGACCGGGAGGCCGGCGACGGCGACTTCGGTCAGAATATGGAGGCAGCCTTTGGTGACGTCGATAGGCCTGTGCGGGGCGGCGATGCAGAGGTGCTGAACTTTTTCGCCCACCGCATGCTGGTGCGCGCCGGTGGCACCTCGGGGGCGGTGCTGGGCACGCTCTTCCGCCAGATGGCGGACGCGTTCGAGGACGCGGGTGTTGACTCGCGCGACGCGGACGGCGCCGCGTTTGCCGGGGCGCTGGCCGAGGGGCTGCAGCGCGGCGTCGACGCCATCACGGAGCTCGGCGGCGCGAAGGAGGGCGACAACACGCTCGTCGACGCCCTCGCACCGGCCGCCCGCGCCGCCAAAGACGCCACCGGCAGCGTCGACGAGGTGCTCGCGCACGTCTTCGCCCCGGCGGTCGAGGGCGCGAAGGCGACCCGCGGCATGCAGGCGAAAAAGGGCCGCGCGTCCTACCTCGGCGAGAGTGCGAAAGACGTGCCGGATCCGGGTGCGATCGCGGTGACGTGGCTGTTCGGAGAAGCGGGTGTAGACGAGTTCTAAATCGGGCTTTCTGGGGCTGAGAAACAGCTAAGCTGTCGCGTGGTTATCACGCCCCGATTTTCAAGGAGCCCCAGTTGGATTACATCTCCCGCCATATCGGCCCAGACCAGGCAGAACAGCAGAAAATGCTGGATGCCCTGGGTTACGATTCCATCGATGCGCTGATCAACGCCGCGGTGCCCTCCGGCATCCTGGCGGAGCAGCCGCTCGACCTGCCGGAGGCGCTGACGGAGTACGAGGCCCAGGACCGCCTGCGCGAGCTCGCAGACAAGAACACCGTGCTGCGCGCGTTCTACGGCCAGGGCTTCTCCTCCACCCTGACCCCGCCCGTGATCCGCCGCGGTGTGGTGGAGGACGCCGGCTGGTACACGGCCTACACGCCGTACCAGGCCGAGATTTCGCAGGGCCGCCTTGAGGCGCTGCTGAACTTCCAGACCATGGTGCAGGATCTCACCGGTTTGGACATCGCGAACGCTTCGCTTCTCGACGAAGCATCCGCCGCCGCCGAAGCCGTCGGCCTGATGTCGCGTGTGGTGAAGAAGGGCCGCCGGGTGCTTCTGGATTCGCGCCTGCACCCGCAGGTGATCACAGTCGCCTCCGAGCGCGCCCGCGCGATCGACCTAGAGGTCGAGGTGGCCAACCTGGCCGAGGGCGTGGTCGGCGAGGACCTCGTCGGCGCCGTGTTCGCCTACCCGGGCACCGAGGGCGACATTGTGGACCCGCGCCCGGTGATCGAGGCGATCCACGAGCGCGGCGGCCTGGTCGCCGTCGACGCCGACATCCTGGCCCTGACGCTGCTGGAATCCCCCGGCGAGTTCGGCGCGGACATCGCCATCGGCACCACGCAGCGCTTCGGCGTGCCGCTGTTCTACGGCGGCCCGCACGCGGCCTACATGGCGGTGCGCGAGAAGCTGCAGCGCCAGATGCCGGGCCGCCTGGTGGGCGTGTCCAAGGACGCCGAGGGCTACCCCGCCTACCGCCTGGCCCTGCAGACGCGCGAGCAGCACATCCGCCGCGAGCGCGCCACCTCCAACATCTGCACCGCGCAGGCGCTGCTGGCCGTCACCGCGTCGATGTACGCCGTCTACCACGGCCCTGAAGGCTTGAAGGACATCGCGCGTGCGGTGCATAAGCGCGCCACAGACTTCGCCGCGTCGCTCGAGGCTGCCGGCGTGAAAGTCAAGCACGCCGAATTCTTCGACACGGTGGCGGTTGAGGTTGCGGGGGCAGCGGAGGTCGTCGCAAAGCTGGCGGATGCTGGGTACCTGGTGCGCGCAATCGACGAGACCACCGTCGGTGTCTCCTTCGGCGAGGACACCACCGACGCCGACGTCGAGGCGTTGCTGGCTGGCTTCGGGGCGACGACCGCTGAGGGCGCCGCGCGCATCCCGGCGGCGCTGGAGCGCACCACCGAGTTCCTCACCCACGAGACGTTCAACCGCATCCACTCCGAGACGCAGATGATGCGCTACATCCGCGAGCTCGGCGACAAGGACCTCGCGCTGGACCGCACGATGATCCCGCTGGGCTCATGCACCATGAAGCTCAACCCCACCGCCGGCCTGGAGGCGATCACCTGGCCGGGTTTCGCCAACGTGCACCCCTACACCCCCGACCAGTACACCGAGGGGTGGCGCGAGCTTATCGACGAAATCCGCGCCTGGCTGATAGCAATCACCGGCTACGCCGAGGTGTCAGTGCAGCCGAACTCCGGCGCGACCGGCGAGCTGGCCGGCCTGTTGGCCATCCGTGCGTACCACGTGGCCAACGGCGACACCGAGCGCGACATCTGCCTCATCCCGGCCTCTGCACACGGCACGAACGCGGCGTCGGCGACGCTGGCGAACCTGCGCGTCGTGGTGGTCAAGACCGCCGACGACGGCTCGATCGACCTTGAGGACCTGGACGCGAAGCTGGAAAAGCACGCCGACGCCGTGGCCGCGATCATGCTCACCTACCCGTCCACGCACGGCGTGTACGAAGAGGACGTGCGCGTGGTCTGCGACAAGGTGCACGCGGCCGGCGGGCAGGTCTACATCGACGGCGCGAACATGAACGCCCTGACCGGCATCGCGCGCCCGGGCGACTTCGGCGGCGACGTCTCGCACTTGAACCTGCACAAAACGTTCACCATCCCGCACGGCGGCGGCGGCCCGGGCGTGGGCCCGATCGGCGTGGGCGAGCACCTCATCCCGTTCCTGCCAGGCGACCCGACTGCCGCCGACGGCGAGGGTGGCGTGCCGGTGACCTCCACGTTGTACGGCTCCGCTGGCGTGCTGCCGATTTCCTGGTCGTACATCGCCATGTCCGGTGCCGCCGGCCTGCGCAGCGCAACCGAGCACGCCGTGCTGGGCGCGAACTACATCGCTCGCGCTTTGAATGACTCCTACCCGGTGCTCTACACCGGCAACGACGGCCTGGTCGGCCACGAGTGCATTCTGGATCTGCGCGAACTTACCGACGCCTCCGGCGTCACCGCAGCCGATGTGGCCAAGCGCCTGATCGACTACGGCTTCCACGCCCCCACCCTCGCCTTCCCGGTCGCCGGCACGCTGATGGTGGAGCCGACCGAGTCCGAGGACCTGGCCGAGCTGGACCGCTTCATCGAAGCGATGCGCTCCATCCGCGCCGAGATCCAGGAGATCATCGACGGCAACGTCGAATACGAGCAGTCCGTCGTGCACAACGCGCCCTACACCGCCGAGAGTGTGATCCGCTCCGAGTGGCCGTACGAGTTCACCCGCGAGAAGGCCGCCTACCCGGTCGCCTCCCTGGTGCACGCGAAGTACTTCCCGCCGGTGCGTCGCATTGACGAGGCCTTCGGCGACCGCAACCTCCAGTGCGCATGCCCGCCGCCAGAAGCCTTCGACATCGAAACCGAATCCTAAGGAGAACCAATGCCACAGACCCCGCTGCATGCCACCCACGAGAAGCTCGGCGCGAGCTTCACCGATTTCGGCGGCTGGGAGATGCCGCTGAAGTACGGCTCCGAGCTGGAGGAGCACCGCGCCGTCCGCAAGGACGTCGGTATCTTCGACCTGTCCCACATGGGCGAGATCACCGTCCAGGGCCCCGACGCCGCCGCGTTTTTGGACTACACGCTCATCTCCAACTTCTCCGCGCTGAAGGAAGGCAAAGCGAAGTACTCCATGATCGTCGCCGAGGACGGCGGCATCCTGGACGACCTGATCACCTACAAGTTCTCCGAAAACCACTTCATGGTCGTGCCCAACGCCGCGAATACTGCCGCCGTGTGGGCCGCGTTTGAGGCCCGCAAAGGCGACTTCAACGTGGAGCTGAGCAACAATTCGGAGGCGTTCGCGCTGGTTGCGGTCCAGGGCCCGCGTGCGCTCGAGGTGCTGGAGCCTCTGCTTAGCGACGACGCCTCCGCCCTGTCCTACTACTCCGGCGCGTGGATGACCCTCGACGGCGTTGAAACGTTCGTCGCCCGCACCGGCTACACCGGCGAGGACGGCTTCGAGCTGTTCTGCGCCCGCGAGGACGCGCAGAAGGTGTGGGACGCCGTGATCGGCTCCGGCACCCCCTGCGGCCTGGCGGCGCGCGACTCGCTGCGCCTGGAGGCTTCCATGCCGCTGTACGGCCACGAGCTGACCGCCGAGATCACCCCGGTGGAGGCCGGCATGGGCCGCGCCTTCGCCAAAAAGGAGGCGGACTTCGTGGGCAAGGACGCGCTAACCGGCCGCGAGCCGAGCGTGGTCATCGCGGGTTTGACCTCCGAGCAGCGCCGCGCTGCCCGCGAGGGCGCCGAGGTCTTCCTCGCAGACTCGGACGACAAGATCGGCGTGGTCACCTCCGGCCAGCCGTCGCCGACGTTGGGCCACCCGGTTGCGCTCGCGCACCTGGACCCGGCGCATGCTGAAAAGGGCACAGACGTGGACATCGACATCCGCGGACGCCGTTACCCGTTTACTATTGCACCGACCCCATTTTACTCCCGAAAGGACGCATAACCATGGAGCTGAAGCAGGACTTCTACTACTCCGAGGACCACGAGTGGATCAACGCCACCCCGGACGAGGCCGCCGGCAAGGCCGTGCGCGTGGGCATTACCCACGTTGCTGCTGACCGCCTCGGCGAGGTTGTCTTCGCGGAGCTTCCGCAGGTGGGCGACAACGTCACCGCCGGCGAGACCTGCGGCGAGATCGAGTCCACCAAGTCCGTCTCCGACCTGTACTCCCCGGTCACCGGCTCGGTCACCGCGGTCAACGAGGACATCGACGGCGCCTACGAGGCCATTAACAACGACCCGTACGGCGAAGGCTGGCTCTTTGAGGTGGAGGTCGAGGAAGTCGGCCCGCTGATGACCGCCGACGAGTACGCCTCCTCCAACGGCATGTAGTTCCCGCCGGGGACTAAGGTTGAGGGGCATGACTGCCCCGCGCGACCCGTTTTTCCCCGCCAACAAATCCATCCGAGCCTCAGCCGCGCCCATTGATGTGCGCGAGCTGGGGTTCGTGGACTATCAGGAGGCATGGGACCTCCAAGCAGACATTGCTTCTCGACGGGCCAAAGGCGAACTGCCCGACACCGTGCTGGTCCTCGAGCACCCCTCCACCTTCACCGCCGGCAAGCGCACGCAGCCGGAGGACATGCCCGACCCCGCCTACCCCGTGCCTGTGGTGCCGGTGGACCGCGGCGGGCGCATCACCTGGCACGGCGAGGGCCAGCTGGTGGTCTACCCGATTATCAAGCTCGCCGAACCGGTGGACGTGGTCGACTACGTGCGCCGCCTAGAGGAGGCGCTCATCCAGGTCGTGCGCGACGCTGGCGTGACCACGGCGGGCCGGGTCGACGGCCGCTCCGGGGTCTGGGTGCCGGAGGAGACGAAGGCGGTGGACCCGGAGGCGTCGACACGCGAACGCAAAATCGCAGCCCTGGGCATCCGCATCACCCGCGGCGTGACCATGCACGGCCTCGCCCTGAACTGCAACAACACCCTCGAGCACTACGAGCACATCGTCGCCTGCGGCATCGACGACGCCGACGTGACCACCCTGTCACTCGAGCTCGGCCGCGACATCACCCCGGCCGATATGGCCGCCCCGATGGTGCGCGAGCTGGAGCGGGCGCTGTCCGGCGAACTGGTCGTCGCGGACCACACATTCGCCACCCGACCGGACCCCTCGAAGGGTTTGACACGGAAGGTACGGTAAATAGCGTGACTGTAGCACCAGAAGGCCGCAAGCTCTTGCGCGTTGAGGCGCGCAACTCCGAAACACCCATTGAGAAGAAGCCGCGGTGGATCCGCAACTCCGTCAAGACCGGTCCCGAGTACGAGGACATGAAGCAAAAGGTCAAGGGCGCGGGCCTGCACACCGTGTGCCAAGAGGCGGGCTGCCCGAACATCCACGAGTGCTGGGAGTCGCGTGAGGCGACCTTCCTCATCGGCGGATCCCGCTGCTCCCGCCGCTGCGACTTCTGCGACATCGCCTCCGGCCGCCCGGATCCCCTGGACCGCGACGAGCCGCGCCGCGTGGCAGAAGAAGTCCAGAGCCTCAACCTGAACTACTCCACCATCACCGGTGTCACCCGCGACGACCTCGACGATGAGGGCGCCTGGCTCTACGCCGAGGTCGTGCGCAAGATCCACGAGCTCAACCCGCACACCGGCGTGGAAAACCTCACCCCGGACTTCTCCGGCAAGCCGGACCTGCTCCAGGAGGTCTTCGAGGCCCGCCCCGAGGTCTTCGCCCACAACGTGGAGACCGTCCCGCGCATCTTCCGCCGCATCCGCCCAGCGTTCCGCTACGAGCGCTCCCTCGACGTGATCCGCCAGGCCCGCGACTTCGGGCTGATCACCAAGTCCAACCTCATCCTCGGCATGGGCGAGACCCGCGAGGAAGTCCTCGAGGCGCTGCACGACCTGGTGGACGCAGGCTGCGACATCATCACGATCACCCAGTACCTTCGCCCCGGCCCGACCTACCACCCGATCGACCGCTGGGTGAAGCCGGAAGAGTTTATCGAGTACCGCGACGCCGCCTACGAGATGGGCTTCGGCGCCGTCATGTCCGGCCCGCTGGTGCGCTCCTCCTACCGTGCCGGCAAGCTCTACGTCGAGGCGATGGCCCACCGCGGCCTCGAGCTGCCGGAGAATCTCGTGCACTTGGCGGAGACGTCGCAAGGCGATACTGCCCAAGAAGCCTCCACCCTGCTGAAGAAGTACGGCGCCTCCGCAGACCACCCGGTGGAGACCCGCTAGGGTCTTTGGCCCGCGTCTTAGCTGTGGCATACAGTTATGGCCATGGCTAAGACGCAGGACAAGGAAGCGGCGAAAGCCGCCAAGAAAGAACAGCGCGCCGCGAAGCGCGCCAAGGGCAAAGCAACCCGCTCGCAGCTCAAGCAGGCGTTCGACATCCAGCGCAAGCGCGACAGGGCGCTCATCCCGATCATGCTCGCCTGCGTGCTCGGCGGCGGGCTGCTGTTCTTCCTTCTCGGCCTGTGGTGGGGCGCGAAGTGGTTCTGGCTGATCATGGGCCTGATCCTGGGCGCTGTGCTGGCGATGTTCATCTTCTCCCGCCGCCTGGAGAAGTCCATGTACGACGAGGTCGGCGACACCCCCGGCGCTGCCGGCTGGACGCTGGAGAACATGCGCAACACGATGGGCATCGTCTGGCAGACCAAAACCGGTGTGCAGGCCAACACCCACATGGACACCGTGCACCGAGTGGTGGGCAACCCGGGCGTCGTGCTCGTCGGCGAGGGCGACCCGAACCGCCTGAAGTCTCTGATGGGCAAGGAGCACAAGCGTGTGGAGCGCCTGCTGGCGGGCGTGCCCGTCTACGAGGTCTACGCTGGCGAAGGCGAAGGCCAGGTGCGCAACCGCGACCTGCAGAAGCACCTGCTCAAGCTGCCGAAGAACTACCAGAAGGACGAGGTGTACAACCTCGCCGCCAAGCTCGACGCGATGGATTCCCGCGGCCGCGGCGCCCAGGCCGCCGGCCTGCCGGGCGGCCCGCTGCCGAAGCAGGCGCAGAACATGGCGGGAATGAACCGCAAGATGCGCCGCATGCAGGAGCGCAAGGGCGGCAAGTGACCGCACACAACCCGCCGATGGACGCCGAGGCGAACACCTGTCTTCGCTTCGGCGTCTTGCTGTTGGCTGCCGGCGCGTCCGGCTACCGCGTGATCCGCGCGGTGAAGCGCTGCGCGCGCTCCGTGGGCTTCGACAACGCCGACGTCATCGTCGGCTTCAACACCATCAGCTGCACGTTCCACCGCGGCGAGCAGTTCCGCACCGCCGTGTCGGACGTGCCGCTGCCGGGTGTCAACGCCTCGCGCATCGAGGCGCTGGAGACCGCCGCGCACTCGCTGCTGCAGAGCTACCGCACCCCCGAGGTCATCAACGCGGTGCTGGACGAGATTGAACGCATCCCCTCTCCACGCTGGGGCTTTCGCATATCGACGCTCGCCGCCGGGCTGGCCTGCGCCGGATTCGCAGTGCTGAACCAGTTCGGGCTCACCACCGCCGCGCTGGTGTGCCTGGCGGCGATGCTGGGCCAGCTCGTGCGCGCGTTTTTACACAAGGCCCACTTCAACCTGATCGGCATCACCATGACCGCGTCGTTTGTTGCCTCCGCGGCGTTCCTGCTGCTGGCGCAGGTGGTGCCGATAGCGGGCGTGGTCTCCCCCGGCTTCGTCGCGGCCGTGCTGTTTCTCATCCCCGGCTTCCCGTTGTTCACCTCGTTTGTGGACCTCGCACGCTTCGACTTCACCGCCGGCATCCCGAGACTGTTCTTCGCGCTCGAGATCATCGTGGTGATCATGCTGACCGTCTCCGTGGTGGCGATGCTCTCCGGCACCCCGAACCTGCCGTCGGCGGCGGTGCCGAGGTCGGCGGAGTTTTTGGTCTCCGGGGCGCTGGCCAGCTTCGTCAGTGTGGGCTGCTTTGCGTTGCTGTTCAATTCGTCGAGACGCATGGCGCTCATCGCCGCAACCCTCGGGATGGTGGCCAACGCCGCGCGCCTCGCATTGCTTGCGGACGGGGTGCGCTCCTACCTCGCCGCGTTCGTCGCCGCGCTGATCATCGGCATCGCCGGCGGGGTGTTGGGCCAGGTGGCGAAGGTGCCGCGCACCACCGTGACCATCCCGGCAGCCGTGGTGATGATCCCCGGCCCCGTCATCTACGCCGCGGTGCACAACTTCGCGGTCGGCGACATCATCAACGCGCTGTCGAAATTCACCGAAGTGTCCTTCGTGGTGCTGTTCATCGCCGGCGGGCTCTCCGTCGGACGCATGCTCACCGACCCGACCTGGGCGTTTTTCCGGTACATCGACTTCGACCACGAACTCGTCGGCGAGGAACGCCCCATCAACAACTAGGTGCGGATCACCGTCGTGGTGGTGGCGCGGTCGTGCATGCCGCGCCCGTCGGCGTCCACAAGCGCCGCCGGCAGCACAAAGCCCGTCAGGATCGTGCGGACCGCCGCGCGCCACAGCCCCACCGGGGCCTCCTTGTCCACGCGGGCCACACCCATGCCCAGCGCCGCCATGCCCGGGGTGCGGGCGAACAGCCAGCCGCAGATGATGCCGAGGACGATCCACAGCAGGTACGTCGCGGTGTAACGGTCCCCCAACGCGGACGTGTTCGCCGTGATCAGCGACGCCGCCACCGCGCACAACGCCCAGTCGATGAGCACCCCGCCCATGCGGCGCAGCACCGACGCCTGGGATCCCTGCCCCTCCTTCGGCAACCCCAAGAACTGCCCCGGGTAGTCAGGCAGAGCGTCCTCCCCTGAGAATTGGTTGGGGATTTCGGGACCGTCGTGCCAGGTTTGTCGTCGAGAAGCAGCCATGCCTCCGAAGCGTAGCGGGACGCGCGCGTAGACTTGAAACCGCTTATGTCCGACACACAACGAGGAGTACCACCCGTGTCCTTCGACAACATCGAAGACGTCAAGAAATTCATCGCCGACGAGGAGGTGGAATTCATCGACGTGCGCTTCACCGACGTGCCCGGCATCGAACACCACTTCTCCATCCCGGCATCGATGTTCGACGAAGACGTGATGGAAGAAGGCCTCGCCTTCGACGGCTCCTCCATCCGCGGCTTCACCACCATCGAAGAATCCGACATGACCCTCATGCCGGACCTCGCCACCGCCAAGCTGGACCAGTTCCGCGGTGCGAAAACCCTGAACGTGAAGTTCTTCGTCAACGACCCGTTCACCCACGAGCCGTTCTCCCGCGACCCGCGCAACGTAGCCAAGAAGGCCGAGGAATACCTGCGCTCCACCGGCATCGCCGACACCTGCTCCATCGGCGCAGAAGCGGAGTTCTACCTGTTCGACTCCATCCGCTACGAGGTGGAAGGCCACTCCGCGTTCTACGAAGTCGACGCCGAGGAAGGCTGGTGGAACCGCGGCAACGAGGTCGAGGCCGACGGCTCGCCGAACCTGGGCTACAAGAACCGCTGGAAGGGCGGCTACTTCCCCGTCGCCCCGCACGACAAGACCGTCGAGGTGCGCGACGCGATGGTGCGCAACCTCGCCGCCGCCGGCTTCGACATCGAGCGCTTCCACCGCGAGGTGGGCAACGGCGGCCAGCAGGAAATCAACTACCGCTTCAACACCCTGCTGCACGCGGCCGACGACCTGCAGGACTTCAAGTACATCATCAAAAACACCGCGACGCTGTACGACAAGACCGTGACGTTCATGCCCAAGCCGCTCGCCGGCGACAACGGCTCCGGCATGCACGCCCACCAGTCGCTGTGGAAGGACGGCGAGCCGCTGTTCTACGACGAGTCCGGCTACGGCGGCCTGTCCGACATCGCCCGCTGGTACATCGGCGGCCTGCTCGAGCACGCCGGTGCGGTGCTGGCGTTTACCAACCCGACGCTGAACTCCTACCACCGCCTCGTGCCGGGCTTCGAGGCGCCGATCAACCTGGTGTACTCACAGCGCAACCGCTCCGCCGCGATCCGCATCCCGATCACCGGCGCGAACCCGAAGGCCAAGCGCATCGAGTTCCGTGCGCCGGACCCGTCGGGCAACCCCTACCTCGGTTTCGCGGCGATGCTCATGGCGGGCATCGACGGCATCAAGAACCGCATCGAGCCGCACGCCCCGGTGGACAAGGACCTCTACGAGCTGCCGCCGGAGGAAGCCAAGGACATCCCGCAGGCGCCGACCTCACTCGAGGCCGCGCTCAATGCGCTGGAGGAGGACCACGACTTCCTCACCGAGGGCGATGTGTTCACCGAGGACCTCATCGAGACCTACATCAAGCTCAAGTACGACAACGAGATCACCCCGGTGCGCCTGCGTCCCACCCCGCAGGAGTTCGAGATGTACTTCGACTGCTAGGTTTGCATAGCCTGACCTGCAGTAAGGCAGGCCGAACTTCCTTGCGGGGGTGATTCGGCCGGGCGATGATTAGGTCATGACTGATCTGATGAACCGCCCCCACCCCGACTGCCCGGCGGATTGTCCGGGCACGGCGGAAGGTGGCGTCGATAGGCATGAGCCCGGCACCGGCGAGCGGCTGAACCGCCTGCGCGCCGCGGTGCTCGGGGCGAACGACGGCATCGTCTCCACCGCCGCCGTGGTTGTCGGCGTGGCGGGCGCGACGTCCGATGCGACCACGATCGCGATGTCGGGCCTGGCCGCGGTGATCGGCGGCGCGGTGTCGATGGCGCTGGGCGAATACGTCTCAGTGTCCTCGCAGCGCGACTCCGAGCGCGCCATGGGCATGTCCGAGGAGATGCAGGTCAACCCGTGGTCCGCGGGCATCGCGTCGTTCCTGTCGTTCCTGCTCGGCGCCGCATTGCCCTTTGCGACGGCGCTGCTCGCCCCCGCATCCTGGCGCATCGCCGCGATCTTCGTGCTGACCCTGGTGGCGCTCGCGTTGACGGGCGCGCTGTCCGCGAAGCTCGGCGAGGCCCCGGTCGCCCGCTCGGTGACCCGCATCGTGGTCGGCGGCACCATCGCGCTGGCGGCGACGTTCGCCATCGGCTCGCTGTTCGGAGCGAACGTGGGCTAGAAACACAACGCGGTCCAACAGTGACCTGCCCAACCAGAACCCGACCGAATCGGCGCAAAACCGCAGGTCGGGTTTTGTGCTGCCGGGGCCGATTTGATGCAACGGGTCCCGCCCGGCGGGCCACGCGAGCACCTTGCACAAAAAGGGATTACCATGCGCTGAGTGACTGACAAGTTCCGCCAACTGCCACCGCCCGGCCCCGCGTGGGGCGGCAGCCTCATGGGCACCTCAATCGTGTCGCGATTGCTCGTGGAAATGGACCATGAGTTCTTCGCCGCCGTCTTCGCCGCGATCGCGTGCTTCATCCTCGTCGTGCTCGTGTACGGGTTCGCGCGCTACCGCCACCCCAGCTTCGAGCGCACCACCATGGCGGAATGGTCGATGTTTTTCATCGGCATCCTCGCACTGGGGGCCGCGCTATCCGGGCTTACCGACGAAGGCGTCTACCGCCTCATCGGCTTCTGGGTCGGAGCCCCCGTCACCGTCATCACCTGGGCTATCCAGCTCAGCCGCTTCGAGGGCGCGCCGAAGTTCACCTGGGGGCTGCCTTTGGTCGGCCCGATGATTTCCGCGTCGGTGGCCGGCTGGCTCGCCCGCGACTACGGGCAGTTCTACCAAGTGCTTGGCACCGTGTTCTTCCTGATGTCCCTGTTCACCGCGGTGCCCACGTTCGCCCGCGTGTACTGGGCCGCGTGGCACGGGAAGGTGGACCTTTCGGGGCCGCTGTCGGCGACGGCATGGGTGCCGCTGGGCGTGATCGGCCAATCCACCACCGCGATGCAGATTTTGTTCCCCGGAAAATTCTCCATCCACTACGGCTACGTCGCGCTCGTCTTGGCTATCCCCCTGGGCATTTGGGCGATGTTCAACTTCTACCCCAACGTCGCGCGCTGGGTGGAGTACTCCCCCGCCTGGTGGGCGTGCACCTTCCCGCCGGGCACGGTGAGCATGGGCGGGCACCAGGTCGCGCTTGTCAACGGCTCGCACTGGCTGGACGTCATCGCGTTGTCGCTGCCGTTCTTGCTCATCGTGCACTGGTCGCTGTGTTCCGCCCGCTTCATCAGCTGGGCGATTGAAGGACGCCGCTAAAAACGGCATGCCGATGTGCCCGCCCTTTTGGGGCGGGTTTCGGTGTGTGGGCGGGTTAGTCGAAGAGCAGCTCCATGGCCCCCGGGGTGGTCATGGGGACGCGTGTGCCGTTGGGGGCGACCCAGTGGATGCGCGCGTTCGGGTTGTCGATGTAGCCGAACGGGCCTTGCCTGTTGTCGGCGTTGACCCCGTTGTGGAAGGGGCAGAGTTCTGCGAGGTTGTCCATGTTGGTCATTCCCCCGTAGCGCCATGCGTTGATGTGGTGCGTTTGTGTGGTTTCGGCGGAGTGTTTGCAGTCGGGAAACGCGCATGACGGGCAGAGCAGCTTCGACATGACCTTTTGTTTGGGGTTGGCGCAGCGCTGACCGTAGTAGAGGTTGACTGGGCCTTCCTGGGGGTGGAACGCGGCGACTTCGAGTATGTCGCCGAATTCGTGCTCCATGTATTCGGCACCGGTCATGGTGGTGCCGTCGGTGCAGATCAGGGTGACTTCGTCTGCGTGGCCGGAGTGGATGCGGGCCCAGTCGGCGATCGGCACCAGGATGATCGGCCGGAAATTCGCCTTCGGCACGCCTTTGCCGTCGCGCAGGATGCCGATAAGCGTGTGGGCCATTTGGGCGGCGGCGGGGTCGTCGGCGTCGATGAGTTGGCGCAGCAGGTGCTCCAGGTCCGCGAGGTCGCGCTCGTTGTAGGTGAGGATCATGGTGCGCATGCCCGCTTTCGAGCGGCTGAACTTACACGAGGGTGGGGCGGGTTTGACGGGTTGTTTGATCAACCGTTTGATGCGCTTGGTCAACGCCCGGTAGGAGCCGCGGTGGCGCACCAAATCCAACCTAATGCGCCAGCGTTCGGCGGCGCCTTCGACGGCGAGGAGCTTTTTCTCGATGTGGACGAGCTGGTCCACAGGCAAGCCTTCCGCGGCGGCGAGTGCGTCGCGTTGTTTGCGGGTGAACTGGGTCGGCCCGTAATACGCGTGGTGCACCCGCGCCAGGTCGCGCACACGGCCAGACGATAGGCCGGCGGCCATGGCTACGTCGCGGTCGAAGTCGGCGAGCACGGCCACGCCTGCGGAAACAAAGTCAGTGAAGTTCATGCACCGAAAGCTAAGCCAGCGCAACCCCCAACACCAGACCCGCGGCGAATTGTGGATAACTTAACCTGAGAAATTCACAACGCGCAGTTCACAGAGCCAAATTTAAATCTACGTCCAACCCGTCGACGCAGCCGCGCGAGGTGAACTGCCACACCTTGGGCGTCGGAAGGCCGACGGGGCGCGGCCAGTCCCCCACGTCCAAAGGCGACGCAGCAACGTCAACCACCGGGTTCGAGCCCCACTGCGCCAACCACAACGCGCCGAACTCGGCCACGTCCGCCATCAGCATGTGCCGCCGCCAGTACCAGGAGTTCGTGTAAACCCCGGCTACTTCGACGCCTGCAGAGGTGAAGGTGTGGTGGGCGGAGCGGACGTCGAGAAGCGAAAGCCCCGCAGGGGACTCCACGTCGAGCCACATGGGCAAGCGGCGGCCCCCGAGAACCTCGAGCGCAGCCGACACCTGCTCCGCGATGGAGGTCCCTTCGGACGGGGCGCGCAGGAAGTGGTACGCGGCGGTCGCGTGTGGGGCGAACGACGAAAACGCGGCGTCCTGGTACGTGCCGTCGGTCGTGCGGGCGATGACGAAGTCGAAGCGGGAGACGTCGAGCCCGGCCTGGTGCTCCGAGACGTCGACGCCGAGCCTCACCGCTTGGTCAGCCCCATGCGCGGCGCGAAGCTGCCCGGGTGGCGGCGCTGCGAGGCGGCGTCGGCGATGGCCAGGCGCCACTTCGGGTCGCGCACCGGCATCTGGGAGATGGGGAACCAGCCGGCTTCGATGTTCTCATCGTCGCCGATCACCGGTTCCGCGGTGGGGTCGAGCGGCTCGCAGCGCAACTGCACCGTCATGTAGCTGGCCTTATCCCCGTTCGCGTGGGTGACCGGGCCGTGCGCGCCGACGCCCAAAATCGCGGCGGCGGTCACGCGCACGCCGGTTTCCTCCAGCACCTCGCGCACAGCCGCGACGTGCGGCTCCTCGCCCGGGTCCGCGATGCCGGTCACAGGCGTCCACTCGCCGTTGTCGGCGCGGCGCACCAGCAGCACTTCGGGGACGGCCCACGGGGAGGAAACGGTGGCGTCGCGAAGCACGACGGCGCACACGGCCGGCACCCACATCAGGTCGGTGCCGATCTTCTTGCGGGTTTCCACGATGAACTCCGGGATAGGCATGGTGGCAAGTGTACAATCCCTGAAGTTATGAGCACTGCCGTTTCCGACACGCAGCCCTGGGTCAGACGCGTCCCCGCTCCGCTGTTCGTCGCGGTGTACGGCGCGCTGGTCATCCTGGTGATTTTCGGTGTGGCGATGGCGGCGAGCCGCACCACGGCGAGCACCCCGGAGGACGCGGAGCTGCCGCAGCCGGAGCGCCCGTTCAACCCGGCGCCGGCGGATCCGGGCAACGTCGCGGCGAGCATCCGACCGAACCTGATCGACAACGTGCGCGTGGGCGAGACGAACTCGGGAGCGATGATGCGCGGCGACGTCGTGGACGGCGCCCTGGACGACTCCACCGAGATCGCGGGCCACCTGTCGCGTCTGCTGGAGCAGAATTGTCTGGATACGGTGACGTTGACGTCGAAAAGCGGGATGCGCTTTAACTTCTGGGGCTTTTGCTTCTCGACGCTCCCTCCGGAGACCCTCGCCCAGTACATCGATTTCGGCGTGGCAGAGGGCGCCGATTCGGTGTCGTTTGTGGACTACGCGTCGCACAACCACTTCCGCGTGATCACCCTAAACTGGATGGACGTGGACGACGCCGACGCGCTGTCGAAGCGGTGGCTCGATGTGGAGCGCCCCGACGAGATCGACCGCGTGACGTTCAACGGCTACACCGACGACGAGGTCGTGGTGGTGGACAACGACAGGGAAACCGGCGAGCACCTCAAGCGCTGGCCGCTGCTCGCCAACCCTGTCACCAACGCCGGGGAATAAACTCCGCGTCCGGCACCGCGTGACGGATCACGGCCATGACCTGATTGACGTTGGAGTAGCTCATCAGGTGCGGATCCTCCATGCCCTCGTAGCACTCCTCGCCCGCGCGGCCGGCTTCCGTGCCGGAGACGACGCCGATGACGGTGGCTCGGCCGTTGACGTCGGCGAACACCGGCCCACCCGAGTCGCCGGAGGCGGCGCACACGGCGGCGATGTCGCCGAAGGTCTCGTCCTCCACGCCGGGGTCGAGGTTGACTATCTGCACCCGCTCAGTGTCCTCGAAATCGCCACACGTGTAGCCCGTGGTCGCGCCCGTTTTGCACACCCTATCGACGGGCCCAAGGCCCTCCCCGATCCCAGTCGGTATCGGCGCGCCGACCACGTCCATGAACCGGTCCGGGTCCGTGATCTCGATGATGCCGACGTCCGCGCCCTCCGTCTCCGGGGTGTTCTGCGAATACAGCCCGGAGAAAATGAAGTGGCCGACCTCGGAGGCGTAGTCGAAGGCGGTGGAGGCGTTGGTGGGCCACACCAGGTCGCCTTCGCGGCCGCAGTGGCCGGCGGTCACCGCATACGCCCGGCCGTCCTTGCCGGTAAACGAAAACGCCGCGGTGCACGACTGCGCCGTGAAATGCTCCCCGGGCGCCGGGCGGTGGTCCGTGGTCTGGATCTTCGTCCCCGGTGCCCAGGGGGCGAACGCGGGCACGAGCACGTTGTTTTCGTTCTCCGGCGCGGGAGCGTCGTCGTCAGGCGTTTGCACCTCGGACAGCGCCTCGCGCTCCTCCACCGTGCCGGTGGGGACCTTCGACGCGTTCAGGCCCAGCCACACCACGATGCCCACGATCATCGCCGTCGCGACGATGACGGTGATCCACCCGCCCGTCTGCAGCCCGCTGCGACGCGCCCGAGCCGTGGAGCCGGGGCCCGGCATGTCGGGGAACTTCAGCGGGTGCTGCGGGTACTGCTGCCGCTGCGGCGCTGGCTCTCCGGGCATGTCCGGGAAGCGCCACTGCGGGCCCTGCTCGGGCTGGTAGCGCTTGGCTGAACCGCCCTGGCTACTCGGAGGCGTCAACCGCCGAGCCCTCGTCGCCGGACTCGCCGTCCTTCTCCTTCTCTTCGGCCATGATCTTCATGTCCCGGATGAACTTCTCCGGGTCGAAGTCGGTGTAGTGCTCCGGGCCTGCGAACTGCTCCTGTGCCATGCGCGCCCACTCCTTCCTTGGTGTGCCCTAGACGTTAGTGCCCTCGATGGCCTCGGCGATAAACGCCTTGACGGCCTCAGCGTCGTTGGGCAGGTCGGTCACGTGGCGCTCCGCGTCCATGATGCCGGCGAAGCGCTCCGGCACCTCCGGCGCCTTGCCGATCGCCTCGGCGATCGTGTCGGCGAACTTCACCGGCAGCGCAGTTTCCAGCACCACGATCGGGGTGTCCACTTCGTCCGCAAGCTGCTTGGCGACGAACACGCCGTCGGCGGTGTGCGGGTCCACCAGCACGCCGAACTCGTCGTGCACGCGCTTGATGGTGGCCACCCGGTCGGCGTGGGTGGAAGTGCCGGAGGCGAAGCCGAACTCGCCGCGGATGCGCTCCATCGCCTCTTCCCCGCCCAGATCGGTGGCAGCGAAGCCGCCGTCTTTCACCCTGTTGGCGAACAGCTCGCGGGTGAGGTCGGAGTCGCGCAACGTGGCGTCGAAAAGCATCCGCTCAAAGTTGGACGCCTTCGAAATGTCCATCGACGGCGAGGACGTCGCGTAGGTCTCCGCGGCGGAGCGGGGGCGGTACTCGCCGCGCGCGAAGAAGTCGTGGAGCACGTCGTTTTCGTTGGTGGCCACGATGAGGCGGTCGATGGGCAGGCCCATCTGCTTCGCGATGTGGCCCGCGCACACGTTGCCGAAGTTGCCGGTGGGCACGCAGAACGAGACGCGCTCGTCGTTGGTCTCGGTGACCTTCAGGTAGGTCGCGATGTAGTACACCACCTGCGCGAGCAGGCGCGCGAAGTTGATGGAGTTCACCGCGCCTATGGAGTACTTCGACTTAAACCCCGCGTCCGCGCTGACGGCCTTGACCACGTCTTGGCAGTCGTCGAACACGCCGTCCAGGGCGATGTTGAAGATGTTCGGGTCGTCCAGCCCAAACATCTGCGCCTGCTGGAACGGCGTCATGCGCCCGGCCGGGGTGAGCATGAACACGCGGATGCCGTCGCGCCCGCGCATCGCGTACTCGGCCGACGAGCCAGTGTCGCCCGAGGTCGCGCCCAGGATGTTGATCTCCTCACCGCGGCGGGCCAGCTCGTACTCGAACAGCTCGCCGAGCAGCTGCATCGCCATGTCCTTGAACGCGGCGGTCGGACCCTCGGACAGGTGGCCGATGTGCAGCGTGTCGTTCAGGCGGGTCACCGGCACGATCTCCTCGTCGGCGAAGACGGGGGTGCGGTACGCTCGGCGCGCGATGGTCTCGAGGTCCGCCTCGGGGATGTCGTCAACGTAAAGCTTCAGCACTTCGGCGGCGAGGGCTGCGTAGCCGTCGTGAAGCAAAAGCTCGCGCCACTCGCTCAGCAGTTCCGGCGTGATGGACGGGTACACCGCCGGCATGAACAGGCCGCCGTCGGGGCTTAGGCCTGTGAGCAGGATGTCTGTGAAGGAGCGCGGCTGCGCCGATGCGTCGCGAGTTGAGATGTAGTCCACCCCGCGCAGTCTACGTCATGGGTGTCTACCGGCGGGGCGGTTCCTGTCGACCGGTCAAAATATCCACCACCGAGCGAATCGCGGCGTCGCCAAGCGGCGGCACGGTGCGCTCCTTCTCGGGCGCATGCTCGCGCGCGGGCGTACGGGTGGCCGGCTCGACGGTGATGCTCAGCGTCTCACCGTCGAGCTCCAGCCCGGTCTTGGGGTCGACGCCGGCCACGCGCGCGGCGTCCACCAGCGCGACAAGGTCTGCGAAGGTGGCGTTGTTCAGGTCGATGGTCATGTTCACTGCCATGGGCTCGAGCATATTGCCTATCGACGCCACTCCGCCTCCCCGCCCTAATCGAACTCGTGCGACGGCACCTCGCCCCAGAACACCTCCTCGACCACCTTGTGGGCGTGGCGGGTGATGCGCAGGTAGTCCTCTAGGAACTCCTGCTGGTCGTCGGGGTCGTAGCCGGCAGAGCCCGCGACCTGAGCGAGCTGCGGGCCCGGCGCGGGAAGTTGGTCGGTGCGCTTGCCGGTGACCAGCACGATGGCGTTGCGGGCGCGGGTGGCGGTGAGCCACGCGGTGCGCAGTATCTCGGCGTGCGAGCCACGGATGACGGACGGGTCGTCGAGCTCGACGAGGAAGTCCAGCGCGTCGAGGGTGGACGGGGTGCGCAGCTCCTCGTGGGTGTGGGCGTGCTGCATGGTCAATAGCTGCACGGTCCACTCGACGTCGGCGAGCGCGCCGCGGCCGAGCTTGGTGTGTGTGGCGCGGTCGGCGCCGCGCGGCAGGCGCTCGTTGTCCACGCGGGCTTTGATGCGGCGGATTTCCCGGATGTCGGCGGGTTTTGCGCCGCCGGCCGGGTAGCGGAAGGCGTCGATGGCCTCCAGGAACGCATCTCCCACTCCGCGGTCGCCGGCGACGACGGCCGCGCGCAGCAGCGCCTGGCGTTCCCAGACTTCACCCCACTCGCGGTAGTAGCGCTCGTAGCTGGCGATGGTGCGCACCACCGGGCCGGAGCGGCCCTCGGGGCGCAGTCCCAGATCCACCTCGAGCGGCGGGTCGCCGGAGGGCTTGGACAGCCGCGCGCGCATCTGGTCGACGATCTTCGCCGCCCAGGCGATGGCGTCCGCTTCATCGGCGGCATCGCTCGGTTCGGCGACGATCATCACGTCGGCGTCCGAGCCGTAGCCGAGTTCGGCGCCGCCGAGGCGGCCCATGCCGATGACGGCGATGCGGGCGGGAGGCTCGTCGTAAGGCGAGGATGCGAGATCGGCGTGCACCTCGGCGCGCAGCGCGGCCTCGAGCACGGCCTCCCACACGTAGGTCAGCTCGAGGCAGACCTGGCGCGGCTCCATCAGGCCGAGCAGGTCGGCGGACGCGATGCGGGCGAGCTCCGCGCGGCGCAGGGAGCGCGCCACGGCGACGGCCTTGTCGGGGTCAGCCTGGTGGCGCTTGGCGGAGGCGAGGATGGCTTTGTGGACTTGGTCGGGGGCGGCGTCGAGGAGCCTCGGCCCGTTGGAGCCGTCGCCGAGGAGTTTGACCACATCGGGCGCGGAGATGATGAGGTCGGAGGCGTACGGCGAGGTGCCCAGGATATGCATGAGGCGTTGCGACGCCACGCCCTCGTCGCGCAGCATGCGGAGAAACCAGCTGCGGTCCACGGCGGCGTCCGAAAGCTTGCGGTAGTTCAAAAGCCCCTGGCCGGGGTCGGCGGTGTCGGCGAGCCAGTGCATCAGCGACGGCAGCAGGATCGCCTGCAGCTTGGCCTTGCGCGAGGTGCCCTTGACCAGCGCGGAGAGGTGGTCGAAGGCGCGCGCCGGGTGGCGGTAGCCGAGCGCGGCGAGCTGGGCTTTCACCGCGTCGGCGGAGAGGGTGGCCTCGCCGACGGACATGTCGGCCACCGCGCCGAGCAGCGGGCGGTAGAACAGCCGCTCGTGCAGGTCGGAGACGTCGCGGCGCACGCGTTTGAGCTCGCGGTACATCGCGTCCGGGGCGGTGCCGCGGTGGTTGGCGGTGAACCCGGCGGCGCGGGCGAGCCAGCGGTTGCGCTTTTCGTCGTCCGGCTCGGGCAGCTGGTGGGTGCGTTTGAAGCGCTGCAGCTGCAGCCGGTGTTCCAACAGGCGCAAAAACTCGTAGGCCTCGGTGAGCACGCGCGCGTCGTCGCGGCCGACGTATCCGGCCTTAGCCAGGGCAGTGAGTGCCTCCAAGGTGTTGCGGGCGCGCAGGGTGTCGTCGATGCGCCCGTGCACGAGTTGCAGAAGCTGCACGGCGAACTCGACGTCGCGAAGCCCGCCGGGCCCGAGTTTCAGCTCGCGGCGTCGCACCTCGGCCGGGACGTTTTCCAACACGCGCCGGCGCATTGCCTGGACGTCCTCGACGAAGGAGTCGCGCTGGGAGGCCTCCCACACCAGCGGCGCGATCGCCTCGGAGTACGCCCGCCCCAACTCCATGGTCCCGGTCTGCGGCCGCGCCTTCAGAAGCGCCTGGAACTCCCAGGTCTCGGCCCATTTCCGGTAGTACGCCTGGTGCGATTCCAGCGTGCGCACCAGCGCGCCGGAGGCGCCTTCCGGCCGCAGGTTCGCGTCCACGTCGAAAAAGCACGCGGAGCCGATGCGCATCATCTCCGCGGCCACGCGCGTGATCTTCGGCGAGGCGGGCTCGGCCACGAACACCACGTCGACGTCGGAGATGTAGTTCAGCTCGCCGGCGCCGCACTTGCCCATGGCGATCACGGCTAGCTGCGCGTCCGGTTCCTCGTCGCCGTAGACGTCGCGCACCGCCACCGCGAGCGCGGCCGTGAGCGCGGCGTCCGCGAGCCACGTCAGCCGCTCCGTCGTGTAGCTGTAGCTCATGGATTCGCCCTCGCCGTAGCCCTTGACCGCGGCGAACGTGCCGGCGAGGTCGGCGGCGGCGATGCGCATCACCAGGTCGCGGTGGGTGGCGCGGAGCTTTTGCTTAGCCGCGCTTACTTCGCCCTCCCCCGCCTTATACAACCCCGGCCCGTCAGCGTCGACCCCCACTGCGACGAGCATGGTGCGGTAGAGCTCGGCCTCATCGGGCAGGTCCTCGAGCAGCAGCCGCCACTGCTGCGGGTGCGCGATCAGGTGGTCCGACAGCGCGGTGGAGCCGCCCAGCAGGGCGAACAACCGGGTGCGGAAGACGGGAAAGTCGCGTAGCGCTTCGAGCAGCTGCGCCCAGCCGCTTCCCAGCGCGTCGAAGAGCCGGTGGGCGTTGTTGAGCGCCAGGTCCGGGTCGCTTGCGCCGGCGAGGGTGTAGAGCGAAGCTTCGTCGTGAAGCGAAAGTTCCTCGATGTCTTCGGCGGCGCGCGGGCTGGTCAGTCCGAGCTTGGCGGGTGAAATCACAGGTCGATCCCCGTATCAATCTCCCAGGGGGTGATTTGGGCGGTGTAGTCGTGCCACTCGGCCCACTTGGCGCGCAGGAAGAACTCGAAGACCTGCTCGCCCAGCACCTCGGCCATGAACTCGGAGCGCTCCATCTGACGCAGCGCCTGGTCCAGCGAGTTGGGCAGGTCGCGGTAGCCCATCGCGCGGCGCTCGCGGCGGGTCAGGGCAAACACGTCGTCGCGGGCGGGCTCGTCCAGCTCGTAGCCCTCCTCGATGCCCTTCAGGCCTGCGGCGAGGATCGCGGAAAAGGCCAGGTAGGGGTTGCACGCGGAATCCAGCGAGCGTACCTCCGCCCGGCGCGAATCCGCCTTGTGCAGGCGGTAGGTGGGCACGCGCACCATGGCGGAGCGGTTGGAAATACCCCAGGTGGCGGCGGTGGGCGCCTCGGAACCGAACTGCAGGCGCTTGTAGGAATTGACCCACTGGTTGGTCACCGCGGAGATCTCGCCCGCGTGCTCGATGATGCCGGCAATGAACTGGCGGCCGGTTTTGGACAGGCTGATTTCGTCGTCCGGGTCGTGGAAGGCGTTGGTGTCACCCTCGAACAGGGAGAAGTGGGTGTGCATCGCCGAGCCCTCGAGGTCTTTGAACGGCTTGGGCATGAACGTGGCGTGCACGCCGTTCATCTCCGCGACAGTTTTCACGATGTAGCGGAACGTGACGATGTTGTCGGCCATGGTCAGTGCGTCGGTGTGGCGCAGGTCGATCTCCTGCTGGCCAGGCGAGCCCTCGTGATGGGAGAACTCGGTGACAATGCCCATGTACTCCAAGGCGGAGACGGCCATGCGGCGCAGCTTCGGCGCCTCGTTGCGCTTGGCCTGGTCGAAGTAGCCGCCCTTGTCCGCAGGTGTGGGCGGCTGGTCGCCTTGGCCGGGTTTGACCACGTAGAACTCGATTTCGGGGCTGGCCACGAACTCGAAGCCCATGTCGCGGGCGTTGGTGATCTGGCGGCGCAAAACCTGGCGCGGGTCGGCGTAGAGCGGGTCGCCGTCGGGCATGGTGATGTCGCAGAACATCCGCGCGGTTTGCAGGCCCGCCTCCTCGTCGAAGGGCAGCGGCTGGTACGTCGACGGGTCGGGCCGCAGCAGGGTGTCCGACTCGGAGACGCGGCTAAACCCCTCGATGGAGGAGCCGTCGAAGCCCACTCCCTCCTCGAAGGCGCTTTCCAGCTCCGCGGGCGACATCATCACGGTCTTCAAGGAGCCGAAGATGTCGGTGAACCAGAGGCGGATAAAGGCGATGTCCTGCTGCTCCACCATTCGCAGCACGTTGTCGGTTTGGGCGCTCATGCTGCTCAACTGTAGCGACCTTTGGGCGTCGAAAAGCAGGCTAAGCTTGGGGGTGACAAACCATTGAAGGAGGACAACGATCATGGCTGCACAAGCACCCGAGCAGTTCCTCGAGGTGGAGATCAAACTCGCCGTGGACGAGGGCACCGGCATGCCGGACCTGACGCAACTGCCCGGCGTGGAGGAAATCGCCAGCATGCGCGAGCACAACCTCTCCGCCGTGTACTACGACACGAAGGATCTGCGCCTGACGCGTTCCAAGATCACGCTGCGCCGCCGCACCGGTGGTGCGGATGACGGTTGGCACCTCAAGCTGCCTAAGGAGGGCGGGCGCAACGAGGTGCGGATGCCTCTCGACGATCCATCGGCCGTGCCCGAGGAACTTCTGGCCCAGGTGCGCTCGATTGTGCGCACCGAAGAGCTTGCGCCGGTGGCGCAGGTGGACAACCGCCGCGTGGAGATCCTGCTGGCCGGTGCTGAGGGCGAGGTCGCTGAGTTTTGCGACGACCACGTCACCGCCTGGTCGCTGCTTCCCGGCGGCGAGCGCACCAATTGGCGCGAGTGGGAGCTCGAGCTGGCCGAGGCGCTCGCCGGCACCGAAGCGGGCGAGACGCTGATTAACCAGGGCACGAGCTTTTTGATCTCGGCGGGCGCGCGCAAGTCGTCCTCGCCGTCGAAGCTGGCCACCGCGCTGGGTGATTCGGTCAAGACCGCTCCCCTGCCGCCGCACATGCAGGCCGAGCTGGAGGCGGACTCCCCGGCGGCGGCCGTGGTGGATTCCCTGCGCAAGCAGCGCGACGCCATCGTTTCCTGGGAGCCGCGCGTGCGCGCCGACGAGTACGACTCGGTGCACCAGCTGCGCGTGGCAACCCGCGAAATGCGCTCCCTGCTGGAGACGTTCGAGGGTGTTTTGGAGGGCGAGCAGCTCGGCGCGCTTGAAGACGAGCTGAAGTACGCCGCCGGCGTGCTGGGCGTGGCCCGCGACGCCGAAGTGGTCGAAGAGCGTTTCCTGGAGCTTCTGGATTCGGACGAGTCCGGGCTGGTTGACGACGCCGCCCGCGCGCACATCGCCGGCGATATGCGCCGCGACTACAACGAGGCCCACGCCGAGATCGTGGCCATGCTCGACTCTCAGCGCTTCATGGATCTGCTGGACGCGATTGACGGGTTGTTGGCCGTGCCGCCCGTCGCAAAGCAAGAGGTGTCTGAGGACACCCCGGCGGAGTCGAAGGAGGTCCTCTACGACCACCTGAAACGCGGCTACAAGAAGCTGAAGAAGCGCCACGACAAGGTCGACGAGCACTACCACGACACCGACCTGCCGCTGCACGAGCGCGAAGACTACGTCCACGACGTGCGCAAGGCCGCGAAGAAGCTGCGGTACTCCGCTAACGCCGCGGCCGACGCCGGTTTGAAGGCGGGGCGACTGGCGAAGGCGTGCAAGGCGCTGCAATCCAAGCTGGGCGACTTCCAGGACGCTGTGACCTCGCGCGACCGCATCCAGCGGCTTGCCGAGGAGGCCCGCGAACGCGGCGAGGACACCTTCAGCTACGGCATGCTCTACCAGCGCGAACTCGACCGCGGGGAGCAGGCCTTGAGCGGCTACGACGAGGCCGTGCGCGAGGTGCGCAAGGCGTTTAAGAAGATCAAGCCGTAGGGCTTACCCGGGCTACTTCTCCCAGGACGGGGCCTCGCCCCAGTTGTCGTCCGCCTCGTCCTGGTTGTCGGCGCTCTTGTTGCGCTGCGCGGCGATCTGCAGCGCGGACTCGGCCTCCTCGCGGGTGGCGTAGGGGCCCATGCGGTTGTCCCAGGCGGCTTCCTTGCCCTGGGTGACCTCGCCGGTGGTCGGGTTGTAGTAGAACTGCTCGTCTGCCATTGTTTCGTTCCTTTCGTGGTTTGCTTACCCGTCCGACTGTACCGGGGCGGTTGGTAGTGTGGTGGCGGTTAAAAGGAGCGTGACATGGCATTGTTTGAAACCCCCTCCGTCTCCCCTGTGGAGCGCGTTAGCGCAGCGTCTGGGCGTGTCGCATCCGCGCCGGGCACGTGGGTGCTCATCGGTGAAAACGTCGACCACTTCGGTGGCGTGACGCTGGCGGGCACGGTGTCGCTGCGCGCGGCCGCGGCGGTGCACCCGCGTTCGGACGGCGTGATCTCTATTGCGGCCAACGGCCCGCTCGGCCAGGAGTTTAAGGCACAATTGCCTTACGATGACCAACCCGCCGACGGCCTCGCCCTCCGCTGGTGGGGGCTGGTGCACACGCTGGTGCAGCGCCAGGTGCTCTCCCGCGACACCGCTGGCATGGACATCACCGTGGAGTCGGACGTGCCCGTCGGCGCGGGCCTGGGCGCGCTGTACGCCGCCGACGCTGCGATCGCGCTGGCGCTGGCAGGTTCGCACGACGACGTGGACACTGCCCCGTTCCGGGCCCGGCTTGCAGAGATCTGCTCGCACGCCGTGGCCACCTACTCGTCGCAGCCGGTGCTGCGCGCCCGCCACTCGGTGGCGCTGCGCGGGGCCGAGGGGGTGTCGGTGGTGGACTACGCCGACGGCTCGTTAACCCAGGCGCCGCACCCGTCGCGCCACGGCGTGCGCGTGTTCTCCGTGTCGAAGGAGCTCGGCGCGCCGTTTACGCAGTCCCGCGACGCGATCGCCGAGCGCCGCGCGTTCATCGACGCCGCCTGCTCCAACTTCGGCGTCTCCTCGCTGCGCCAGCTTCCCGACGCCCCCGGCCGCGCCGTCCAATGGGTCGAGGCACGCCGCACCGCAGGTGACTCGAATGCGCCGGAGCCGGAGGCCGCGCGGCGCTGGGTGCAGTTCTGCGAATCGGAGACGCTGCGCTCCCTCGCCGCCGCGAAGGCCCTGCGCTCGCGCCGCGCCAACGAGCTGTTCACCCTGCTCAACTCGCCTTCCGAGTCCCACGGCCTGACCTCACCCGATGCTCTCGTCGCCCTGGCCCGCGAGCGCGGCGCCGTCGCCGCCCGTCCCGCCGCCATCGGCACCTCCGACGCCGTGATCGCGTTCGTGCCTGTGCAGGAGGCGGACGCGTTCGCGTCCGCGATGGCGCGCGAGTTCGAGGTGGTGGAGGTCGCCGCCGGCGAGCCCGCCCGCCTCGAGGGGTAGGGCTTCCCGCCCCCTAGTCAGCGGGCCAGGCGAACCCGACCTCGCGCGCCGCCGGCTCCGCCCGCACGAGGGAGAACTTCGTCTCGGCGCCTTCCTCGGGCGCACCCGCGGACGGCGCGAGCACCGGCGGGTCCACGATGAACACGCGAGCAGCGTCCTCCCCGCTCTTCAACGTCACTCCGTCGAAGTTGTGCCCCACCCACGGCTCGAGCACCGTCGCCTCCGTCAAGTGCAGGCACGCCTTCTCCACCGTGTTGGCGAGCTGGGAGGACCGCCCCATCGTCTTGATCACCCGCGGGGCGTCGCGCTCGACCCACTCTGGAACGTCCTCACCTGCGCAGATGGCAAGGCAGACTTCGGTGGCGTAGCGGTCGATCAGCCGCCGCAAGGGCGCGGTGACGTGCGAGTAGAACCCGCCGATGCCGGCGTGCACCTCCGCCTGCTTCTCGGACAGGTCCACATAGCCGGACCCGCGCAGCAGTTTCTGCGCCTCGCGCATCACCGCCATCCCGCGCGGGGTGTCGGCGTCCACGCCGGCCAAAAACTCGCCGATGTCGCCTGCGACCTCGTAGCCCAGGTTGCGTGCTTCTCGACGGAACTCCGCCTCGCCGCCCTCATCCGCCGGGCCCAACGTGCGCAGGAATCCCACCCCGGCGTCGACCATCATCCGTCCCGCCACCATGCCGGTGAGCAGCGAGATCTCCGAGTTGTAGTCCATGACCGGGTGGCGCGGCTCGATGACCAGCTCGAAGGTGTCGCCGTCGCCGACCACGCGCACCGACGGCAGGCGCAGGTTGATCGCGTGCCTGCGCAGCGAAGACTGCTGCCGCAACTGCCCGACCTCCTCCAACAGCGCAATCGACGGGTGCACCGTCCCTGCCTGCATGTCTTCGTGCACGCCCTCATAATCCAGCCGTGCCACGGAGCGCACCAGCGCGCGCTCCACGTGTGCGGAGTCGACCTCGCCGCGCTCGTCCAGCTCGAACGTCCACAGCACGGCGGGCCGATCCACGTCGGGAAGCAACGAAGCAGAGCCCTCCGAAAGCTCCTCCGGATGCAGGCGCGCGGGCTCGTCGGGCAGGTAGATGGTCTGGCCGCGCTCCAACGACTCCGCCGCCACCGCAGAATCCGGCTCCACGAACGCAGCCACATCCGCGATCGCGTAACGCACCACGTAACCGCCGCCGTCGCGGGCCTCGATGTGCACTGCCTGGTCCAGGTCCTTCGACCCGACGGGATCAATGGTGACCAGGGGCACGGAGCGGGCGTCGATACGCAAATACGAAAAGCGGTCCTCAAGCTGGGCGGCTTCGGCGTGGAGCTCCGGCGCAAATGTTGTGCGCACGTCGAATTCGCGCGCAATCGAGCGGAAGTTCAGGGGCGCGGCGTAGAGCTTCATAGGAAGCCATCGTGCCACGAAAAGGGCGAATGAGTCGGCCTGTGAGCCGGATTCTGTTCCCCGTGCGGGGCGGCGACCATCCATCTGGACCACCCATTGCTGGGCGCCTCAAGCAGCTACCTTCGGACTGGGCGGGCAGCCTACGTCCGACGACCTCCGCCTTGCGGCGGGGGCTCTTGCCTTGCTCCCGGTGGGGTTTACCTGGCCACCTGCGTCACCGCAGATGCCGGTGCGCTCTTACCGCACCCTTTCACCCTGACCTCGTTGCCGAGGCGGTCTACTTTCTGTTGCACTTTCCCGCGGATCGCTCCGGGTTGCTGTTAGCAACCACCGTGCCCTGTGGAGTCCGGACTTTCCTCGACCCGCGCCTTCCCGTTCAACGGTGGTTCGCGGTGCCGCGGCCGCCCGGCCGGCTCATTCGCGAGGTACAGCATACGCTTTCCGCCGGTTGGAACGGAACTGTCGGGCATCGTGCGAGGATGCTTACCCCAGGATGCTTATCCCTCGAGAGCGTTGCCGAGCATTTCTCGCGGCCACTCGAGGAGTAAGCGTTTAGGAGTAAGCATTCTCCCCCGGTAAGCATCCTGGGGTAAGCATCTAGCCCCGAAACCTACCCGCGGTGGTGGGCGACGTCGTTGACGCAGCGCACCACGCCAAAGTCGCCGTAGTAGTCCACGACGCTGATGCTGGCCAGGTCCAAAAACAGGTGTTTGAACAGCTCCGGCCCGGCGCCGAGGGCCTGGCGGACGAACGACTTCACCGGCGTCATGTGCGTGACCACCAGCACGGTCTTCCCCTCGTAGCGTTCCTGCAGCTTCGACCGTGTGCGCGAAACCCGGCGGTGCAGCGCGGTCAGCGACTCGCCGCCCGGGGGCGCGTTATTCGGCGAGGACTGCCACTCGTCGAACGCCGACGAATCCCGCGCTACGGCCTCGTCGCGAGTGAGCCCTTCGAAGTCGCCGAAGTCGATCTCGCGCAGCCCCTCCTCCACAACCACGTCGAGCCCGAGCGCCCCGGCGGCGATGCGGGCGGTGCCCTGCGCGCGGGCCTGCGGCGAGGCGACGACGGCGTCGATGCGCCCGAACTTCTTCAGCGCGTCGGCGGCCCGGCGCGCCTGGTCGCGGCCGGTGTCGGTCAGCTCGGGCTCGGCGGCGCCGGAGAAGCGCTGCTCGGCGGAGTGCTGGGTCTGCCCGTGCCGCAGCAGGATGAACCGGGTGCGCGGCGCGTCGGCACCCGCCCACTGCGCGGGGCTCGCGGTCTGGTGCGTGTGCTTCTCGACGTCCTCCGGTTCCCCCCGCTTCTCCCCCACCCACACGCCAGTGCCTTTGACGATGCCGGGTTTGTCGCCGCGGGCGGCGGCGTCCATGGCCACGTTGGACAGCTCGTCGGCCTTTTTGTTTTTCGCGCGGGGGACCCAGGTGTAGGTGACCTTCTCAAACGAGGAGGCCAAATCGCGCGCCTCCCGCGCCAGTTTTTGCATGTCCGGGTGCTTGATTTTCCAGCGGCCGGTCATCTGCTCCACGACCAGCTTGGAGTCCATGAACACGTCCACCTGCGTCGCCCCGACCTCACGGCAGGCATCCAGGCCGCGCACCAGGCCGTAGTATTCGGCGACGTTGTTGGTGGACTTTTTGCCCACGACGTAGGCGATCTCGCCGAGCGTTTCCCCGGAAGCGTCGTAGACCACCGCGCCGGAACCGGCCACACCCGGGTTGCCGCGGGAGCCGCCGTCGCAGTACATCGATACCTGCATCAGCTACTCCGCCGGAGAAACCCGCACCAGCAGCGTGCCGCAGTTCGGGCAGGTGGGAAGCTCGTCTTCCGGCTCCGCCAGCACCTCGGCGCGCTCGGCCGGCGGCAGCTGGATGAAGCAGCCGCCGCAGGCGCGGCCGTTGAACTTGGCGGCGCTGATGTCGTCGTAGGCGCGGAGCACGTCGTCAGGCAGCTGCGCCCGAAGCGCATCGGTGTCCACGATCTCTTCCTCGGGTAGGGCGTCCACGGCGCGCTGGGCGGCCTCGACCTTGCGGTTGGCCTCGTCGACGCGGGCGGCGTGCACGTCGCGGTTGTTGCGCAGCGCGGCGATCTCGTTGTGCGCCTCCTTCAGCTCGGAGAGCAGGTCCGCGATGCGGGACTTCGCGGCGTAGCGGTCGTGCTCGAGGTCCTTGCGGCGCTCCGGATCGGTCTCGGCGGACAACTGGCGCTTGTCGTCCAGCTCGCGCTTCTTCAGCTTCCGCTCGTCTTCCTGGATGCGCAGGATTTCCAGCTCCATGTCGTCGACTGCGAGTTGGGCTGCGGCGGAGGCGTCGGTGAGGCGCTTGCGCTCGTCGATAAGCTTCTGAAGCTCCTGCTCCTCGGGGCGCACGCGCGGCTGCGAGGACGCGGCGTCTGCCTGCGCGAGCTGCAGGAGGACGGGCTGCAGGTCTTTGGAAAGGTGCATCGTTTCTCCTTACTCGGGGTGCGCGGAGATGGTCCACGGATCCGTGCGGATGTGTAGGATCTCGGTGTCCACGCTTAACGGAGCCACGATACTCTCCGCCTGCTCGGTCCAGGGAAACTCGCTGGCCCAGTGGGCGGTGTCGATCACGGCGGACCCGCCTGCGCGCAGGTGCTCGTCCACGGGGTGGTGGCGCAGGTCGGAGGTGACGTAGACGTCTACGCCGAGCCGCGCCACATCTGCGAGGAAGCTGTCGCCGGAGCCGGATGAAACGGCGACCTTCTGCACAATCTGGTCGGGGTCGCCGGCGGCGCGCACGCCCCACGCGGTTTCCGGCAGCGCGTTGGCCACTTGCTGGGTGAACTCGCGCAGCGTCATCGGTTCGGGCAGTTCGCCGATGCGGCCCAGGCCGGTCGCTTTCTCTAGGTCCTGGGTGTCGGCCATCTGCACCACGTCGAACGCGGGTTCTTCGTAGGGGTGCGCTTCGCGCAGCTTCTCGACGATCCTCCGGCGGTCCCTCGCCCTCGCCACAAACTCGACGCGGATCTCGTCGCCCGTGTAGTGCGTGCCCACGGCTCCGTCTGTGGGGTTCGCGCCCTCGACCGGGGTGAACTCGCCGGTGCCTTCGACGGAGAAGGCGCACTCGCGGTAGTCCCCGATCGCGCCGGCGCCGGCGCTGAACAGTGCGCGCTTCAGGTCCGCGGCGGCTGCCGGCGGGACGTGCACGCCCCAGCGGTCGGTGGCGTCGAGGAGCACCGGCTTGATCGGGCGGCCCGGCGTGATACCGACTAGCTCCGCCAACTTGTCGGACACCCCCGGGCGGGCCGAATCCGCGTTGGTGTGAGCGGCAAACAGCGCGCAGCCGCCGGCCAGCAGGGTGTGGATGACCTTGCCCTTCGGCGTGTTCGCCGCCACCGAGTGCACGCCGCGAAGCAGCAGCGGGTGGTGCACGACCAGCAGCTGGGCGCCCGCGGCGACGGCGCGCTCGGCCACCTCCTGGGTGCAGTCCAGCGCGAAGGCCACCTTGGTCACCTTCGCATCCGGGTCGCCGCAGATCAGCCCCACCTGGTCCCAGCTTTCGGCCAGCGCGGGCGGGTAAGCGGCCTCCAGCGCGTCCACAACTTTCTGCACTGTTACGTCTGTCATGGCAGCCAGCCTACAAATTTGGAACAGTGGGGTGGCGTGAACGCTACTTTGCTTTTCGACGTCGACGGCACGCTCATCGACTCCTTCCCCGGCATCCGGCACGGCTTTTTAGTCGGGCTGGAGGCCGTGGGCTGGGAGGCGCCGGAGGAGGAGTTCATCCGCCGCATCCCGGGCCCGCCAATGCCGGAGACGATGCGCTCACTCGGCATGAGTGCTGCGCAGGTAGATACCGCCATGCGCTCCTACTCGGACTACATGTCCGGCGAGGGGTGGCAGCGCTTCGAGGTCTACCCCGGGATGGATGCGCTAGTGCGGCGTTTAGCTGGGGAGGGCTACGGCGTGTGCACGGCGACGTCGAAAAGCGAACGCTTCGCCCGTGCCGCCTTGGAACGCGCGGGGCTTTTGGAACACATCGACTTTTTGGGCGCGGCGTCCAATGATGGGGTGCGCGCGAAGAAGGTCGACGTGATCCGGCACGTGCTGGATGAGGTGGCGCCGAAGCGGCCGCTGATGATCGGCGACCGGCTGCACGACTTCGAGGGCGCGAAGGAATTTGGCATCCCGAGCGTGGCCATGACCTGGGGCTACGGCGCTGCCGAAGAGTGGGATTTGGCTGACTTTGTGGCGCGCGACGCCGCCGAGCTGGAAAGGATCATCCGTGAGTTCTAAATTGCACATCGATTTTGTCTGCACCGGCAACATCTGCCGCTCCCCCATGGCGGAGGTGATCGTGCGGGACAAGCTCGCGGAGGCGGGGCTGGGGGATGCGGTGACGGTGACGTCATCAGGCATTGGCGGCTGGCACGTCGGGCAGAAAGCCGACGAGCGGGCGCGGCGCGAACTGGCCGCCCACGGCTACGACGGCGAGGCGCACCGCGCCCAGCAGTTCGGGTTTGCACAGGAGCAAGCCGACTTGATTGTCGCGCTGGACACCAACCACGTCTCCGAGCTGGTCGCGCGCGGCGTACCGGAAGAGAAGGTGCGTCTGCTGCGCTCCTTCGACCCCGCTGCCGAAGACGGCGTCGGCGTGGCCGACCCCTACTACGGCGGGCCCGAGGGCTTTACGGTGGTGCGCGAACAGATCGAGAGCGCAGCTGACGGCATTATTGCCTGGGTGCGCGACCGACTAGACTGACCCGGCGTGAGCGCCAGAAACCAGACCCCGAAGCCGTGGTGGCGGCAGATGCTGACCCCCGGCTGGGTCATCGCGGCGCTTCTCATCGGCGTCTTTTCCTACTACGCGTTTACGTTCCTGGCGCCGTGGCAGCTGGGCAAAAACGAGGCGCTTGTGGAGCGCAACGAGCATATCTCCGCCGCCTTCGAGCACGACCCGGAGCCGCTGTCCTCCCGCGTGGGTGCCGACGGCTCCTTGGGGGCGGACGCCGAGTGGTCCCGCGTGGTCGCCACCGGCCACTACACAGGCCAGGACGTGCTGCTGCGCCTGCGGCCCGTCGACGGCACACCCGCGTTCCAGGTCCTCACCCCGTTTGCCCTGGATGACGGGCGCGTGATCGTGGTCCACCGCGGCTGGGTGAAGGCCGAAAACTCCACCCAAGTCCCCGCCGTGGAGCCCGCACCTTCCGGCGAGGTCACCATCACCGGCCTACTGCGTGCCGACGAAGGCGAGCACCCCAACCCGCCCATGCACGAGCAGGGCTACGACATGGTCTACTCCATCAGCCCCGCCCAGGTCGGCTCGTTGACCGGCACCGATGTGGTCTCGCCGTACTTGCAGCTCCTCGGCGGCGAGCCGGGCGTGCTCGACCCGATCCCGCTGCCGCAGCTGGAAACGGGCAACCACCTCTCCTACGGGCTGCAGTGGATCCTGTTCGGCCTCGCCGCCCCAGCGGGCCTGATCTACTTCCTCTACGCCGACTCCCGCGAGCGGCGCCGCTTCGAGGCCGAGCAGGAGCAATTGCTTCTCGACGACACCACCGCCGCCGGCAGCCCCGACCCGGATCCTTCTCCCGCTGTGCCCGCTGTTTCCACTGCCCGGTCCCGCCAGCGCTACGGCTCCTCCCGCGCCAACCCGTGGGCCAAGGCCTACGATAAGGAAGAAGAACGCTAGCTTTCCTTGATCGTTGAGGGGGACGGATGTCTACCGCCGTGAATTCGACCGCCGACCAGCTCCACTCCGCCCTGTTCACGCTCGAGTCCGCGGGTGTTGGTCTTGCGGATGACATCGAGGTTGACGACATCGACGACGCCGTCGCCGACCACCCGGTAGTGTTCCCCACCCGCCCGTTCGCGGTGTTGGCGCAGGTCGCGGAACTTGCCGAGTCTGCCGCCGACGAAGCTCTGTTCGCTCTCGCCCGCCCCGGCTCCCTGGAAACCCGCGCCGCCCGCGCCTGCGCCGCCGCCGGCGTCGAACTGTGGGACCTTTCCGTTGTCCCCGACGCCAAGGGCTCCACGGCCGGATCCGCCCGGGTGCAGTTCTCCGAGTGGGACGTCGCCGACGTGCCCTTCGATGGCCCCTCCCCCTGCTTCGAGCTGGCCATCCTCGCCGCCGTCGAGTCCCGCGCGCTGTAGCCCCGCACTGCCCGCGCTCCTCTGCTGGCGCCCCTGCCCAGGGTCTGTGGGCACCGAAACCCCGCCCCAGGCTAGATGCTTACTCCTAAACGCTTACTTCTCGACGAACCTCCGGCCGCGCCCGCCACGCCACTCGAGAAGTAAGTATCCTCGGGTAAGCATCTTGGCCGGGTAAGCATCCTGGGGTAAGCATCCTCGGCCCAGATGAGCTGAGTTACCCAGCCAGCAGCAGTTTTCGCTTCCCGTAACGGCTCTGCTACTCTGCTTGCTACGCGCGCCGTTAGCTCAGCTGGAAGAGCAACTGGTTTACACCCAGTAGGTCGGCGGTTCGAGCCCGTCATGGCGCACCAAATCATTGGTCCCGTTCCGGCATTCCGGAACGGGACCATTCGCGTTGCCGCCAAGACGGAACCAGCGGCCCGAACCCGGCGAACCCGGCGGGGCTAGCGGTTGCGGGGTGTGAGGCAGGAGCCCTGCCAGGCGCCGAAGCGGTCCGCCTTCGTCTGGATGAAGCCGGCGAGCTGGGCAGACTCGGCGATCTCGCTGGGCGGGACCACCCCGGCGGAGGCGGAGCCGGCGCCGGGGGTCATCAGCCAGATGCGGCCGCCGGGGCCGAGGCCGCGGGAGACGTCGACGAGATCGTCGACGAGGTCGCCGTCGCCGTCGCGGAACCAGAGGAGGATGGTGTCGCAGGGTTCGTCGGCGTCTTCGTCGAGAAGCTCGGCCCCGATGGCATCCTCGATGGCCTCCGAGATGGCGGAATCCGCGTCCTCGTCCCAGCCGATCTCCTGCACAACATCACCCGGTTTTACCCCCAGGCGGGATGCGTAGGTGTCCACTCCTGTGGCACTCAAATCTCCATGTCCTCCAAGTATCAAAATGGTGTGGTTTGGGCGATAGCTTAACGTCGAGAAGCAAAGAATGCTTGGAAACTCGTGATTAGTCTCACCAAAGGCCACCCGCTGTAAGAAAGCGCGCGCGTAAGCACGTATCCTTGGGGACGTATTGCCCGACTGAAGCCAGGAGGTTGAAGTGGCCCAGAAAGAGACCAAGATGGAAGACGCTCGCGTGAAGAACGCGTCCGAAGTTGACACCAACATTCTCTCGCTGCGCGAAGGCGTAGCGTCCTACCTGCACGACGCAGACCCGGAGGAAACCCAGGAATGGATGGACTCCCTCGACGGGCTGCTGGAGGAATCCGATCCGGAGCGCGCCCGCTACCTCATGCTGCGCCTGATCGAGCGCGCCAACGCCAAGCGCGTGCCGCTGCCGGCGCTGTCCTCGACCGACCTGGTCAACACCATCCCCACCAAGCTCGAGCCGGAATTCCCGGGCGACGAGCAGATTGAGAAGCGCTACCGCCGCTGGATGCGCTGGAACGCCGCAGTGATGGTGCACCGCGCGCAGCGCCCCGGAATCAAGGTCGGCGGCCACATCTCCACCTACGCCTCCGCAGCGGCGCTGTACGAGGTCGGCTTCAACCACTTCTTCAAGGGCAAGGACGCACCGCAGGGCGGCGACCAGGTCTTCTTCCAGGGCCACGCCTCCCCCGGCATGTACGCCCGCGCCTTCATGGAAGGCCGCCTGAGCGAAGACGACATGGACGGCTTCCGCCAGGAGCACTCCCGCAAGCAGGGCGGCCTGCCGTCCTACCCGCACCCGCACGGCATGCCGAACTTCTGGGAGTTCCCCACCGTGTCCATGGGCCTGGGCCCGATGAACGCGATCTACCAGGCACGCTTTAACAAGTACCTGCAGGACCGCGGCATCAAGGACACCGACCAGCAGCACGTCTGGGCATTCCTCGGCGACGGCGAGATGGACGAGCCGGAATCCCGCGGCCTGATCCAGATGGCCTCCCTGTACGGCCTGGACAACCTCACCTTCGTGATCAACTGCAACCTGCAGCGTCTCGACGGCCCAGTGCGCGGCAACGGCCAGATCGTCCAGGAGCTGGAGAGCTTCTTCGTCGGCGCCGGCTGGAACGTGATCAAGGTCGTGTGGGGCCGCGAGTGGGACGAGCTGCTGGAAAAGGATGAGGACGGCGCACTCGTCCACATCATGAACACCACCAAGGACGGCGACTACCAGACCTTCAAGGCCAACGACGGCGCCTACGTCCGCGAGCACTTCTTCGGCCGCGACGAGCGCACCAAGAAGCTCGTCGAGGACATGACCGACGAGGAGCTGTGGAACCTGCGCCGCGGCGGCCACGACTACCGCAAGGTCTACGCCGCCTACAAGCGCGCGCTGGAGACCAAGGGCAAGCCGACCGTCATCCTCGCCCACACCGTCAAGGGCTACGGCCTCGGCCACAACTTCGAGGGCCGCAACGCCACCCACCAGATGAAGAAGCTGACGTTGGAAGACCTCAAGCTCTTCCGCGACAAGCAGCAGATCCCCATCTCCGACGAAGAGCTGGAGAAGGACCCGTACCTGCCGCCGTACTACCACCCGGGCGAGGACGCCGAGGAAATCAAATACCTCAAGGCCCGCCGCGAGGAGCTCGGCGGCTACCTGCCGGAGCGCCGCGAGAAGTACACCCCGCTGGAACTGCCCGAGTTTGAAAAGACCTTCAAGGCACTGTTCAAGGACTCCGGCAAGCAGGAAGTCGCCTCCACCATGGCGCTCGTGCGCACCTTCAAGGCGCTCATGCGCGACAAGGAGCTGGGCAAGCGCGTCGTCCCGATCATCCCGGACGAGGCCCGCACCTTCGGCCTGGACTCCTGGTTCCCCACCCTGGGCATCTACAACCCGAACGGCCAGAACTACGTGCCGGTGGACCACGACCTGCAGCTGTCCTACAAGGAAGCCACCGACGGCCAGATCCTGCACGAGGGCATCAACGAGGACGGCTCGTCGGCCTCCTTCATCGCCGCGGCGACGTCGTATGCCACCCACGGCGAGCCGATGATCCCGATGTACATCTTCTACTCGATGTTCGGCTTCCAGCGCACCGGCGACAACTTCTGGGCCGCCGGCGACCAGATGGGCCGCGGCTTCATCATCGGCGCCACCGCCGGCCGCACCACCCTGTTCGGTGAGGGCCTGCAGCACATGGACGGCCACTCCCCGATCCTGGCGTCCACCAACCCGGCCATTGTCTCGTACGACCCGGCGTTCGCCTACGAGATGCCGTACATCATCTCCAAGGGCATCGAGCGCATGTACGGCCAGGGCGCCGGCAAGGACGAGAACGTGATGTACTACATCACCGTCTACAACCAGCCGCACCACCAGCCGGCACGCCCGGAGAACCTGGACGTGGAGGGCCTGCACAAGGGCATCTACCTCTACGACGAGGGCAAGGACCTGGACAACAAGGTCTCCCTGCTCGCCTCCGGCGTGGGCATGCAGCAGGCGCTGCGTGCGCAGGAGATCCTGCAGGAGCAGTACAACGTCGGCGCCGCGATCTACTCCGTGACCTCCTGGACCGAGCTCGCCCGCGAGGGCCAGGCCAAGGCCACCGAGCAGCTGCTCAACCCGGGCGAAGATGTCGAGGAGGCCTTCGCAACCAAGCAGCTGAAGCAGACCTCCGGTCCGTACATCGCGACCTCAGACTTCGCTTCCGACCTGCAGGAGCAGATCCGCGCCTACGTCCCAGGCCAGTACATCGTGCTCGGCGCCGACGGCTTCGGCTTCGCCGACACCCGCGAGGGCGCCCGCCGCTTCTTCAACATCGACGCCGAGTCCATGGCCGTCGCCGCCCTGCTCGGCCTGGCCAACGAGGGCAAGATCGACCGTTCCGTCGCCGCCCAGGCAGCGAAGGACCTGAAGATCGACGACCCGACCGCCACCGCCGCCAAGACCGACGGCGAGGACGAGGGCGACGAGAACGCCGCTGAGTAGCTTGAGTTAGGGCCTTCTGCCTAGCGACGGAGGGGCGTTCCCGGTAGCGGAACGCCCCTTTTCGTGTGCCTTTTTGGGGTGGTTTTGGGCGGGGCTTGGGTGGATTCCTGACAGATTACGGCGGCCCTTTGTGCCGACCTGGGCCGATGGGGCCAGACTGACAGATTCCGCCGCGATGCGTCTGGGCCGCGCGTCCTCGTCTACCGGCACGCCTGGATTTGTTCACTACGTGATGAATCAACCCACCCCTTTCGAACATCCGACCTGGGCAAAATGAACAAACCACCGCGAAGATGAGGGGTTTGTTCACCAGCTAGCAGCCCGCGAGTGAACAAATTCCCGGGGATGGCCCCGGGAGAGCCCGGGGCCCCTACATCTTGGGCAGGAACTGCTGCAGCTGCGGCCACGCGAAGGCGGCGGCGCTTACCAGCAGCGCCAGGATGCCGAAGACGAGAGCGGCCTTCTGCGCCGTGGACGACCCGTTAGAGCCGCCCTCTCCGCCCGGCGCCGGCGAGTCCTGATCCGGCTTCGCCGCCGGGGGCTCCGGCAGCTCCACACCGACACCAGAGTTGTCGATGCTGGTCCAAGTCTTGCGCTCCGACCCATCCGCGAACGTAGTGACTACCTCGAAGTTTGCGTCGCTGTAGGAGTCGGTCGGCACCGTCGCGGTGATGGTGCCCGTCTTCTGGTCGACGCTCCAGTCCCACCCCTCGCCGCCTGTGACTTTCCAACGAGCGTTCGTCGGCAGATCCAGCTGGTATTGGTTCTCCGGCGTCAAGGTCACGGTCTGGCCGGGGTTGGCGGTGACGCGGGCGTCGTAAAGCGGGTTGTAGTAGAACGCGTCGTCGGAGGTCAGCGCGACCTTCTGCGAATACAGCTCATTCGACCCGTCCGGGAACAAAACGCGGACCGAAAAGTCGATGACGTTTTCGCCGGGCTGCGGGGGTGTTTCCCTGGTGTAGTTGTTCAGCCTGACGCCGAGCGGCTTGTCCACAAATTCGGTTTCCCCGTTGAACAGCTGCGCCTTCTTCCGCAGCGTGTCCTCGCCGGTCTGCTTCCACTTCGTCCCCTCCGGCACACCGAGAAGCTCGTATTCGACGGTCTCCGAATACCCGTCCCCCGGCTTCACAGCCGCATGCCGCGGCGCCGGATCGAAGTGCGGCGAATACTCGTCGGACATCGCGGCGGAGGCGGCGGGCGCGAGCAGGCCAGCGGCGACGACGACCACGGCCGGAAGTGCGAAGCGTTGCATGCGCTTATCATAACGGCATGGAACTTTCGCAGCGGTTGGACCTTGGCGGCTTGCTCGCCGACGACACGGACGCCCAAGAGCAGGCGGAGGCGCGGGGCACGTTCGCGCGCATCGCGGAGCTCGTGGAGGACGTCTCGGGCGTCGACATTGAGCCCGGGACGAGGTTGGACAGGAGCGGGGTTTCGTCGTTAAGCCGCATTGAGCTCGCGGTTCGCATCGAGGAAGCATTTGGAGTGCCTATCGACGAGCACGTGTACGCCCAACGCACCACCGCCCAGGATCTCGCTGACTATGTGGAGGAGCACCAATGATTTCGTATTTGACCGACATGGACGGCGTGCTGCACCGCGAGGGCGAGATCATCCCCGGCGCCAAGGAGTTCATCGGCGCGCTGCGCAGCGAAGACATCGACTTCATGGTGCTGACCAACAATTCGATCCAGACGCCTCGCGACCTCTCCGCGAAGCTGATGCGCATGGGTCTGGACATCGAGCCGGAGCGCATCTGGACCTCCGCCACCGCCACCGCGAAGTTCCTCTCGCAGCAGGCGGGCGTGGCTTCCGCATACGTCATCGGGGAAGCTGGCTTAACGACGGCGCTGCACGAAATCGGCTGGATCCTCACCGACGCGGACCCCGACTTTGTCGTGCTGGGCGAGACTCGCACCTACTCGTTTGAGGCGCTGACCACCGCGTCGAACCTGATCCGAAACGGCTCGCGGTTCATCGCCACCAACCCGGACCTCACCGGCCCAGGGCCCGCGGGCGTGGTGCCGGCGACCGGGTCCGTGGCCGCCATGATCACCGCCGTGACCGGGATGCGCCCCTACTACGTGGGCAAACCCAACCCGGTGATGATGCGCTCGGCGCTCAACAACATCGGCGCGCACTCCGAGAACACGGTGATGATCGGCGACCGTATGGACACCGACGTCAAGGCCGGCCTCGAGGCGGGCATGCGCACCGTGCTCGTGCGCTCGGGCATTTCCGACGACGCGGAGATAGCTAAGTACCCCTTCCGCCCCACCGCGGTCCTGGACTCCGTAGCGGACCTGGTGGACCGCATCCGCGACCCGTTCGACGACGGGTTTTACGCGGACGGCGAGTAGCCACCAATCCCCCTCAGAATCCCCTGAACTTCTTGCGGGTCACCGTATATGATTTTGCCCTCGCCCGCTATGTTCTCAAGGATCGCGCCCGGGTTTTCCTGGTTGCGCGTCCACACGACAACGTTGGCGGGCACCCCAGTCCAGGCTTATACCTGCCGGGATAGCTCGTACGCTCCATTTTCCGCCTGCACCGCCACCGATTCGCTGTCCACCAAAATGAGCAAATCAATGTCGCTGGAATCCCCCATGTCGCCGCGAGCCGCCGAACCGAAAAGTACGCACCCCGCCACGCGCACAGGCCAAGTATCCAGGGACTGCGCGATGCGGGAGTACAGCTCCTCGGTCGAGTGAGCGATTTCCTGGATCGGGCCAGCAAGCAGGTGGTGTTGATTCAGCGAGTACCCCCTCGCCTGCCCCAGCACCCGCTCATGAACCACCGCAGTCCGGGCGAGCCGTTCCAAACTCCGGCGCACGCTGGACAGCGACGGACCCGCCGCCAGGCCGTAAACCTGCTGGGCGGTGAGCTCCACCGGCGCTCGGCCGAGCGAGAGCAGCACCGCCGCATCCGCATCTGAGCAGATGGCAGTGAACGGGTTCTGAAGCTTCATGGCGTCAATCTTGACACGCTTGTTTCATTTTTGAAACAGCTGCGTCAAAAGTGACACCACAGCCCCCTAGACCAAAGCCCAACTACACCGCCGAGTCGGAGCCGGCGACGTAGAAGCGCTGGTGGTTGACAAACTCGTCCATGCCCAGCGGGCCGAGCTCGCGGCCCAGGCCGGACGCCTTCACGCCGCCGAAGGGCAGCTCGGCGCCGCGGGCCTGCGGGATGTTCACGTGGATCATGCCGGTGTCGATCTTCGCGGCGACCTTCTTGGCGCGCTCGGCGTCTTCGGACATCACGGCGCCGCCGAGGCCGTAGCGGGAGTTGTTGGCAAGCTCGATCGCCTCTTCCTCAGAGGACACCTTGTATACCTCGGCCACGGGTCCGAAGAACTCCTCGTAGTAGGAGTCGGAGCCGACGGGGATGTCGGTGATCACGGCCGGGGTGATGTAGGCGCCCTTGCCGGTGACCTCGCCGCCGACGCGCAGGTTCGCGCCGTCCTCGACAGCCAGGCGTAGCTGCTGCGCGAGCAGCTCGGCGGCGTCGCGGGAGGACAGCGGGTAGAACTCGTTGCCGTCGCCGGGGTTGAGCGGGTCGCCTTCGCTATACGACGCCGCCAGGTCCACCAACGCCTGCACAAACTCGTCGTAAATGTCCTCCATAACGATCATGCGCTTGTTGGACGTGCAGGCCTGGCCCACGTTGCCAATGCGCTTGTTCCACGCGGTCTCCGCGGCGGCCTTGACGTCGGAGGCGTCCAGCACGACGTAGGCGTCGGTGCCGCCGAGCTCGAGCACGCACTTCTTCAGCGCCTGGCCCGCCTGGGACGCGATGGTGCGGCCGGCGCGCTCGGAGCCGGTGAGCGACACGCCCTGGACGCGGTCGTCGTTGATCAGCGTGGAGACCTGCGAGTGCTTGGCGTACAGGTTCGTGTACAGGCCCTTCGGCGCGCCCGCCTCGTCGAAGATCTTGGCAATCGCCGCCGCAGAGCGCGGGCAGATCTCGGCGTGCTTGACCATCACCACGTTGCCGGCCATCAGCGCCGGCGCCGCGAAGCGCGCGACCTGGTAGTACGGAAAGTTCCACGGCATGATGCCCAGGATCACACCGAGCGGGACCTTGCGCATGACGGAGGTGCCGCCGCGCTGGTTCGGGATCTCCTCGTCGGCGCCGAACTCAGCGCCGTTGTCGGCGTAATAGTTAAAGATCTCGACGACGTCGTTGATCTCGCCGTCGCCCTCCTTGACCGACTTGCCCATCTCTTCTGCGATGATGCGGGTCAGCTCGGCACGTTGCTCGTCGAAAAGCTTCGCAACCTTGCGAAGGACCTCCGCGCGCTCCTCGAAGCTCCTCTCGCGCCACTGCTTGAACGTGTCGTTTGCGGTGGTCAGCGCGGTTTCGAGCGCGTCGTCGGTGATAAAGTCGAAGGACTCGACGATCTCGTTGTTTTTCGGGTTTTGTACGCGGTATTTAGTAGACATGCGGCCCATCGTAGGAGCGTGGCGTGAGGCTCGCCACAAAATTTTTCTCCTGCGACAGCCGGTCCATGGCCTGCGCGAACGGCTCGATCTCGTCGTGCGTGGCGTAAATCGTCTCGCGGCACGAGTACGTGCGGTCCGCGCGCTGCTGCCAGCGGGTGAACCAGATTTCGCCGGGCGCGCCGTCGGGAAGCAAGAGCATTTGCTTTTCGACGCTCCGCCGTTCCCGCACCCCCATCCCCTCAACGCAGAATGTCCACGCGAGTCGGGTGCGCGGGGCGCGGCAGGTGGGTGCGGCCAGTGTTGTCGTCATTGGTGGGGACCCTTCTTGCGGGCGCCTGGTGGCGGCGGCCCGCATCGGTGGCGGCACACTCCGACCCCGGTGACTAGGCAGGATGTTTGCGCCGCGGCGGGTGCCGGCGGCTACTGCCGCGCGGCCCGGCCCGGTGACTAGGCGGACCCGGCGCGCGGCGGAGTGTGAGACGAGAGGTTCGTCTTCCCCAACGGCCTCTGATTTCTCTCGGCCGATATTGCTTCACACGAGTTGACTCGAGCAACCCTCAACCGCTGGTTGATCCCCCTATTTGTTCGAGCTTCGGTTGAGGTTGAGGAGACTGATAGTGGGATTCGATTAAAGCAACATAGGATAATAAGACGCATTAACGTTCTATGGTTTCTTTAATATAGGAGTGCCTGTGTCCCCTACCGATACATCGGAGCAAGAAGATATTGCCGGTACACCCCACATCCAAGGAGAAGAGCACCTCCCGGATACCAAGGATCCAACTGTGCGAAACTTTTTGGGATCAATGGTTGCCACTCAGGTCATAATTTGGGCGATCTTTTATGCAACTGGGTCAATAGCGTCGACGCTGTACACAAACGGCGACGCGCTTGCCCGAGACCTCGGCTCCAATAACCCGCTGACACTCGGGGCATTTTTGACGGGGGTAGTCGCGCTTGTGGGCCTGTACTTCGCCATCGAGGTCGATCCCCTCAAACGATTTAAATCCAGCGCGGGCGAGTCTGTCCAATATGTTGCGGCTTCCGCCATCTTGGCCGTTGGGATCCTAAATGTCGTGTGGGAGTACTTGCGGGTTCTTGCAGTGAATACCAAAGCGCATGCGATCCGACAAATCGATTTGATGCATTATGCATTCACGCCAAACGTTTTGTTAATCTCAGTCACTACAGCTCTGGTGTTCGGGATCTGCTATGTCGCACGTGACAGCCTGAAATTAACGTCGCGAGGTTTCAGACGTGAATTGGCGTCGGTCTCCGAAAATACGAAGACCCAGACAACAATACTAACCGCCTACCGCGACAACGAAGTTGAGCGATTCATTGTGCTAGCTGACCGCTTTCCGGGAACCGGCAAAATCAAGAGGAATCTTGAGGTCACCCTTCTAGTAACCATTTCCTCCTTAACTTACATACTGATGGGGCTAATAGCTACAGGACTTGGTAGACGGCTGGCCGACCGCAAGGTCTCGATTGGTGGACGAGATTTCCCCCTTGTAACTGCCATCGACAATCACACCGCCATTGTGTGGGTAACGCTTTTCATCATCTGGCTCAGTGTCGAGTATGCAGCATTCAAGCATAAACGTCACCGCATATCGAAAGGCTTACTGGTGTCCAGGTCAGAGCTGTTCAGCATTCTATTTCTTCTGATACCACTCGCGACGCTGTACTGGTTAGTTTCTTTCTTCTGGGGACTTGCACCGTTCACAGTCCTGACGGTGTTCTTGGTCGTACGACTCAACCGCCACCGGCGTCAGATGACAGCCATTTCCCGAATTTTTAAGTAACATTCAACCGTTTGTCAAGCGTACCGACGCCCTTAGACCAATCAAGAGGATGAAAATGGGTAGCACATCAATAAACACCGAAAGTATGGATCCCGAGGCAACCGATCCCAAAAAGCGCACCAAGGTTCGATACACAGAGCGACAATACGAATTCGAACTGTTTAACTCGGACGGTGAAGCCCAGGAGAAACTTGATAATCGTGGGAGCGATCGAACAAACCATTCTCGATCAGAAGATAGCCAAAAGAAACGGAAGTCATCCTTTGACTTAGGGACCAGCATCTCGATCCGCGATACCATAAACAAGCTGATTTGCAGTCACGAGTCCCTAACGAGACGCGTTCGAACATTGGAAGATCAAGTCCCAGTCATGGGAGCAGACGGCTGATCTCCCCTACAGCAACCGCACCGCCAGCACGCCGAGGAAGATCACCACCAGGCCCGCCAGGCGCGTCGCCGTCAGCGGGTTCTTCCGCGCGCCGAACGCCCCGCGCGCCTCCAGCGCCTGGCCCGCGGCGATGGTGCCGGCGTTGAACGCGATCACGGTGGTGGCGGTGCCCAGCAGCGGGGACAGGGTCGCGCCGGAGATCACGAAGGTCGCGCCGACTAGGCCGCCGACCCACATCCACCACGGCCCCGGCTCCGGACGCCGCGCAAGCTGGCGGGGGCTGGTCACCAGCACTGTCACCAGCAGCAACAAGGCACCGACGGCCAGGTTGATCTCGCCGGCGTGCAGCGACGACCCGGCGATGGTGCCCAGGTAGCCGTTCACCGCGGTCTGCACCGCGGACCCCACGCCGACGAGGACGCCAAGGGCGCGGAACAGCCAGAGTTCGAGGCCGGCCGCGTCGCCGTCGATAGGCGGCCGCTTCCCCGCCCGCAGCACCACAACGATGCCGGCGAGCACCACCAACGCCCCCGCCACGCGCATCCACGTCACCGGCAGCACGGGCGCGCCGAACAGGCCGAAGCGGTCGATGCACATGCCCATCACTACCTGACCCAGAATCGGCAGAACCACGGTCTGCACCGCCCCGAGCCGCGGGAACAGCAGGATGTTGCCCAGCACGAAGCACACGCCCATCGCGCCGCCGAGCCACACCCACCAGGGCGCGCTCACGCCGTCGTCAAACTGCGGCATTGGGTTGCCCTGCAGCACCGTCGTCGCCACGATCGCCACAAGCAGCGCCACCGTAAACGACACCAGCGCGGAGACCACCGGCTTGTTCCCCACGCTCATACGCAGGCGGGAGTTCGCCGCGGTCTGGATCGGAATCAGCCCGCCTACCGCGAGCGCCACAAGCAACAGCATGCGCCGATCTTCTCACGCCGAGCGCGCGGCCACTTCCCTAGCCCGCAGCGGTAGCTACTTCAGCCCGTAGGCGCGGTAGAGCGCGGCGATGAACTCCTCGTGGGTGATGTCGCCGTCGATGGCGGCGAGCTCGTCGCGCACGTCTTTACGCGTCGGCGCGGAAATCAGGGTCGGGTTGGCGCTGCGCTGCCGGTACGTAACGGGCGGAAGCTTGCCGCCGACCCGGTGCTTCATGCGCGTGAAATAGCTGTCCACGGGCGCGAGCGCCTCCACGCCCGGCACCGACCAATCCAGCCAGTACGCGGCCACACCCAGCGCAATCCCGAGCAGCGCGGAGACCGCCAGGCCCACCGACTGCCAGCCAAGGTCGTAGAAGAGCTGCACGCTTATCGACGACACTATCGCCGGGACCACGTACAACTGGCGGTCAATGAGAATGTTGGGAATCTGCCCGATCATCATCTCGCGGATGACCATGCCACCGGTGGCGGTGAGCACGCCCATGAGGATGCAGCCGAACCACGTGACGTCGGCACGCAGCGCTGTGACCGTGCCCGTGACCGCCCACACGCCCACGATGACCATGTCGCCGTGGAAGCGGAACAGCTCCCACGCGCGACCGCCGATAGACAGCGCGAACGCCACCAGCGAACCGACGAGCGCCGTGCCGATGTACCACGGGTTCTGCAGCGCGGACGCCGGGGTGGATCCGATCAGGGCGTCGCGGATCATGCCGCCGGCCATGCCGGAGATGATGGAGATGATCATGAACCCGACGGCGTCGAAACGCATCCGCCTGGCCACAAGCCCGCCCATCAAAGCGTTGAGGAACACGCCGATCAGATCCATCACGGCAAACGAAAAACCCACAGGGGTGAGCACGTTGTCGAAGTACATGCGCGCCATCGTAAAGGGGTTGGCGCCGCTGCGGGGCCGGTTTAGGTTTTGGTCTCCGTGCGCTGCCGCACCTCGTTTTGCAGCATCACCCGCAGCGCCTGGATCAGCTGCTCGTCCGAGGCGCTGTCCAGTGCGTTGCGCACGTCCTCGCCGGACTTGACCGGCTGGCGCGAATCGGTGTCCACGCCAAGCGCCTCGCCGATCTTCTCCTCCAGCGGGCGCTCGAGACGCTTGGTCTGGAGCCCCAACAGCTTGTCGCCTCCGAAGTACACCGCCAACGCAAACAGCGGCGCGGCGATCGCGGCGGCCAGCATGCCCTCCCACACAAGGTCGAAGCGGTTGAGCACCAACATGATCACCGACGCGATGATCGCCGGGAACACCGTCATCTTCTCGCTAGTAAACAGCGCCGGGATCTGCCGCAGCACAACATCTCGGGCGAGCGTGCCGCCGGTTGCGGTGATCACGGCCAGCAGCACGCACGGCACCCAGCTCAGCTCGGCATTGAGCCCCTTGATCGTGCCGCCTACCGCCCACACACCGATGGTGACCACGTCCGCGTAGAACCGGAAGTTCTCCCAGAGCTTGCCGCGCAGGGGCGCAAAGTACGCGATCAGCCCGCCGATCGTGGCGGTGATCAGGTAGCCGGGGTTGGTCATGGCGGCGGCGGGGCCGTCGTTAAGTATGGCGTCGCGCATGAGGCCACCGCTTAACGACGAAATCAGCGCCACGAACGCGAACCCCACAATGTCGAAGTTCATCCGCTTGGCCACGGTCCCGCCGATCGTGGCCGCCAACAACACACCGGTGTATTCGAGGACAAAGTAAAGAGTGCCCACGTCATCAGAGAAGTCCATGGGCGCCAAGGCTAGCTTTCCGGTGGGGGCGGCGTCTGGACGGGCATTAGGTGGTCGGTGTGGGGTTGCTGGGGGCGGCTTGGCGCGGTGGGGAACGTGAGACCCCCTCATGGCCGAAACCGGCTACCTAGAACCGGCTACCAGGCGATTTGGGAGCGCGGACAAAAAGTTGGAGTGTTGGGGGCTGGAAGGTATTCCGATGCCCGCAGGTTTTCCATCTGATATCCGCGTTGGTGCGGTTGAGAGGTTTTTGGCTGGGTCGTCTGCCCGTGAGGTCTGCGACTGGGCTGAACACGCGTGTGGTCGCCGACCGTCGGTGGCGACGGTCGGCAACTGGGTTGCGGCCAAGCGTCGTGGCCAGAGCTTGGACGGTGCCAGACGCGCCTACGACGCTGAGACCATCGCAAAAGTTGTCGCACGCAGATTGACCTCGCAGGCGACAGTGCGTGACATTGCCGTGGAGTTCGATGTCCACGACACCGCGGCACTGACCTGGACGAAGCGGTATTGGCCCGACGATGACGAACGCGATTCGGCAGCGTCGATGACATTCGACGAGGCCTATGCGGCGACAATGGAACGC